>PWOD01000181.1 GCA_003557545.1 bacterium
ATCAGCCTGGCTGAAGCGGGCGGCCAGGTAGCTGACCGGCGTCAGATTGTACCGGGCTTCAACCGTAAAATAATCAACGGCAACATCGTCCGGCAACGGCGTTGTTAAACCACGTATATCAGTAACATCAGTAAACTCCAGCTGACCGTAGTTGAAATAAAGTTCGGCGGGCCAGCCCAACGCCAGCGAAAGATCATAGGTCAGATCGATCTGGAAAGCATCCACCGCGGTGGCCTCAATACCGGGAGCAATATTTACCCCGGCATTGTAACCCTCAACTGCGAAGTTATTCCAACCGAAATTAGTCTCAACCCCACCACCCTCTTCATGCTCCACCGTGTAATAGGAAGCGGAAGCAGTCAGGCCGGGCAGCAGCTCACCCCACAGTTTGGCGGTGATTGCCATATCCCGATCCTCACGAAACTCCGATCCGGCCACTCCATTGGTCAACCCCAGGCTCCAGGCCACCTGCGCATACTGACCGGAGAGCTCAATCCCGGTCTGCACGACCGCCGGGTCGATTACAGCATTACCAATCAAGCTGTTGGTCTGAACGTTCGCGTTGTGAGTGCGGCGATTGCGCTGATCACCAAAGTTCAACTCAAACTGACCGAATTTCAGATCAGCCATCGGTAGCAGATTGGAATGAACCAGATAAAGTTCATACAAAACAGTCGGGGTAAAGGCCTGTGAACTAATAATCTCTGCATACCCATAAACTCCGGAAGCCACCTCACCATAAATCTGGAGATTTAACAGAGCCTCGTTAAACCCCGCCTCCTGGTCAACACCATCACCTTCAATATCCTGCAGACGGCCGGTTATCTGACCCTCAAAATCAACCTGGGCCGCGGCCGGCAGAACTAACGCTAAACTAATAGCAACTGCCAGTATGACTACGAAAAATCTCTTCATAAATACATTCCTCCTTAAAATAGATAGTTTAAGGACCCAAAACTAATAGCTGCCAGCTTCAGATCCCGGTTCAACTGCCGTCCCGTACCCACAGTGACCTACAGCTGGTAGGGGAGCCCCGGTCTGTCGGAGGAATGTTTCACCACCTTTCCACCTGGTTTTGGGCCTCCGGCAGTGAACTCTGGCTATTAAAAAACGGTTTTTATGACGGTAATAGTTTCCGGTTGATAGACTCCCGGTAACAAAGGAATAGAACGGCTGTCCAACAACATCCCTATCACGGCAACATTCCTCCTTGAATGCAATAACCCGCGTATAAGATATCTGAACGGTCTGTCCGGTGGGTAAAAACTTTAACAAGCTACATATAAAGATCCCATGTACAACAAAAAGCCACACCATCAACGGTCTCTCATAAAAATCCACCACAACCGGACAACCTGTACTGTTTCGTCTGCCCCCGGATCAACCTCGCGGGGACGAGCTGTATTTAATCGATAATTAGATGAGCGTAAGTCTATGAGCCAACCTTCCGGCATGGCCCAACAAAAAATCCTCTAAATAATAAGCTTTAGCTTAATTATATTACATCCTCCAACTAAAGTCAAACTTTTTTTCAAATAGTTATAAAAGCGCCCGGCAGGATTCGAACCCGCGACACTCGGCTCCGAAGGCCGATGCTCTATCCAGACTGAGCTACGGGCGCAGCAATCACAATTCACTACAGCCAGCTAATTTAGATCTCATCCCCCGGATAATGCAGAGTTTTTCCCATTAACTCCTCAAGCACCACCACAGGGTCACTCCCCTGGGGCAGACAGAAACCCAGTTCAAGATCGCCATCATCGATCATCTGAGCCCGGATCTGGGTTAACGGTGCCCGCAGCGGCCGGCGGCGTCCGGGGACCGGATAACGTGAATGATGGAAATCCTCATAATCAATCTCCAGCTCAGCCAAGACCGCATCCTCAACCTGCTCAATCTCTCCGGAAGCACCAAGAAATTTTTCTCCGAACATCGGGCCGGTAGGACTGATAGCAAAGCGCTGAAGCCGGGGCTGTTCATCCCGGGGGTCACCCACCGGAAAACAACCGGAGCTGTTATGCATAAAGGCAACATCCCCTTCAAACAGCTTATCAAAGCTGGTGGCACGTTTTTCTAAGAACCGGTTAAAAGCATAGGCCTGCAGCCCATGCATCTGAAAATTACGATATTCTTCAGGAATCACGGCCGTGGCCCGTTCCCGGTTCTCCGGATAACGTTTAAGACTCTCCAGGACCGCCCGTTCCGAAACATAATCAGCAGGGAACAGCTCCAGTGCTTCGGCCCAGCTGCCCTGGCAGGCAAGTTTCCTCGCCTCCCGGACCTCAGCCGTATCGGTCGGACCAACACAGCTCAGCAGTTCCTTAATAAACCAGTCCCACTTCCGTTTAACCAGGGCCCAGCCCAGCAGATGACGGTTTCGCCGGGCGCCAAAATTCAACCCGCTGAACCAGTTGGGAATCCCCCGCTGGCTGAAGGTGCCAAGAATCCGCCGAGCTTTTGCCTCCGCATCTTCGGTAATGTTCCGGAGAATAATTTCAAACCGGTTTACCCGCAGATCATCAGGTCCAAGCCGCTCTTCATCCCGGGTAATCCGGATAACCTGCACCTGCTCATGCTGAAACTTTTCTAAAGCCCGGGGATCAAGATGTTCAAGAGAAAACCACTGAATATCGATTGAACGTTTTCCCTTGTAATCAACCACACAAAAATCCTCTACGGCACGATCGAGATAATCCGCAAAGATACGGATCAACTCCACCGTAGTTAACTCCTGCTTTTGCACCCTGAGACAGGTGTTCGGGCCGGTCCCCCCGGCAGCTCTTTCCAGCTGCTCCGATGACTGAAAATCAGTTAATTGTTGTTTAAAGTTTCCCGAAAATGTCGCTTCCTCGTCAAATAAAAACAGCTCGGGACGGAGCGACTCACAGATTGTTTTGGGCCATTCTGGTTTTACATCTGTTATCCAACTAATCGGACTCATCCTCCCACTTTACGAAAAATAGGGTTACAGGGCCAACCATCCCACACCAGCAGAACTATATCGGCCGGAAGCATTTTGCCGGCAACCCGGTATTACGGCTAATTTAGAACCAATTATTGTATCAATTTTCCCCAAAAAATACAGCTGAAAAATTTACCGATTAAACCCACTGAAAAGTTTCACCTCTTCCACAACTCCTGTAGCCTCACCCTGAAATCAGCTGCACTCTTCAAAACAGCCTCCTGAAACCGCTTCCAGGAGCCGTTTGGTATGGCGGCTGGTAGGGGTTTTACAGATCATCGTCGTCTTTCCCTTTTCCACCACCCGGCCCGCATGCATCACTGCCACCCGGTCACAGAGGAATCGTACAAGGTTCAGATCATGGCTAATGAACAGATATGTCAGTTTCAACTCCTGCTTGAGTTGCAGCAGCAGATTAATAATCTGAGCCTGGATTGAAACATCCAGGGCGCTGGTCGGCTCATCACAGATGATAAACTCCGGTTTGAGCATCAGTGCGCGAGCGATACAGACTCGCTGGCGCTGACCGCCGGAGAGTTGATGAGGATATCTTTCCAGCACCGAGCGGCCCAACCCCACCTGATCCAACAGTTTTCGAGCCCGCTTGCGGCGG
>PWOD01000234.1 GCA_003557545.1 bacterium
TCATATTTTTACTTCAGGCAAGCATAATATTTTTTCCGGCAGATGTAAATTATCACTTTACCAGCGGGGATTCACGGGCTTAATTCGAGAATTTCACCGGAATCAATTCGAGACGTTACAACAACCCCACAACACCTCGGAGGTTAAGTTAGTCAGTTATTTTGTCTGGATTGAACTTGTAATGTCTCGAACTTATTCCGGTTAACGTCTCGAATTAATCCTGTGATCCCCATTGGTAGAGGGACAGTTCCACTACGATAAAAAGAACCAACCCGCTCCCCCAAAAACCCATGTAGATATTCACAATTGTGAATGATTGAATGGGTTTTTTAGATGGGGTGTTTGGCAGGAGAACTTAAGAGATAATTTTAGCAAAGCCATTTTACTGTGACCGAACAAATTCCGATCAGCCAGACTGATTTTAATTAAGCTCAAACCAATTTTTGGAATTCTTGTTGAAAATTGCTTTTGAATTAGTTCCTGAAGTCCTCGTCGAAGACCGATTTTTGTGGGGTCTGGATGGACGGAATTGTATTAATCTGATACCTTTTTAGCTGCGTTTTTTAGATCGGTATTAGGGAGACAGTAATAATGGTGATTATCTGGCAGGTTTTGTCTTTAATCTGTATGGTTAGTTTTGCCACTCAAAATCTGATAGTTAAAGGTCTGACACAACAGGGAGTCAGATCAAAGTTTATTCTCTGGGCACTGGTTGCTGCCGCCGTTCCCTTCCTGCTGGCTGCTTACCTTTTCAGCGGACCCCATCAATTTTTGCCGGGGTTTAATACAGTCCTGTTTTTTGCCGTCCTGGGAAATATCCTGGGGTTTTACGGATATATCCGTGCGATACATCTGGCCGATGTATCGCTGGTCATGCCTTTACTCTCTCTTACCCCGTTTTTTATGCTTCTGACAAGCTGGATTATGCTGGCTGAATTTCCTGATCTATCTGGTCTGGTTGGGATACTGGCGGTCGTAATCGGCACTTATTTACTTACCCGAAAACCGGGCAGCAGCGGCTTAAAACCCCTCGCCGCCCTGTGGGAAAACCACGGCTGTCGCTGGGCCCTGCTGACAGCTTTTGTCTGGAGTATTCAGGCCAACATCGATAAATTCGGCGTTGCCCTATCCAATCCAATCGGTTATACATTCTGGTTTCATATACTGTTTTCTGTCCTGTTGCTTCCATTTATTTTTATCGGCGAGTTCAAACTACTCGAAACCGGGCAGTTCCGGGTAAAGGGAAACCTGAATTTTTTCACCGGTGTCATGGGGGGACTGGTTCTTGTCGGAACTCTCCAGGCGCTGATGACAATAGTCCAGATGATGGCGATTATGGAAACCCAGGTCTCCTATGTGATAGCAATAAAACGGTCGGGGATGATATTCGTGGTCTTACTCGGCGGTATATTTTTCAATGAAAAATACACAGTCCGCCGGTTCCTCGCTGCATTAGTGGTATTTTCCGGGTTACTGGCCATTTTGTTACGCTAACCACCACGCTTCAGATCAACCATCTATCAGAGAGATAAACAGCTCATACCAGCAGCCGAATCAAGAGAGGGACGACTGGTAAGAAAAACGTTTTCCAGCCGATCTTTAACATCTTCGGCATGAGTAATGAGAAAGATCTGATCAAACAGATCATCCAACCGTTTCAAAGCCTGAAGTATCTTTAAACGACGCTGTTCATCCTGACTGCCAAAAACCTCATCCAGCACAATAAATTTAATTTCACGCCCGGCCTGCCGGGCAATCATTTCCGATATGGCGATCCGCAGACAGAGATTAACCAAATCGGTTTCACCACCAGAAAACCTGCCCAGTGTCTGCCAGTTGCCTGAGGTTTTTACACGTACTTCAAAATTTTCAGCAATCAAAACTTCACTGTACAATCCCCCGGTTGTATGTTCAAGCAACCGGGAAGTGCGACCGGCCAGGGCCGGACGAATACGATGCAGCAGATAATGGCGAAACTCCTGTAAATGCTGTTTTACACGCTCTAAATGACGGGCTTCCCGACGAAGTTGTTCAATTCGAGCTTTTTTCTCCTGCTCCTCCTGCAAACGTTTTTCGGTCTGTTCCACCCGGGTCTGCAAAGCAACATACTGCTGTTTTAATTCGCTGGTCTCCTCGGCAACCCTGTCCTTCTCCTCACGAACCCTGTCAAGCTGCTTCGTCGCCCGCTCATAAGCCTCTGGATCAAACTGCAATTCCGCAAGCTTTTGTTCCAATAACTCAATCTTATCTGATATTTCAGCAAGATCCTGCTGCCGTTTATCAATAGGTTTTTTCAGGTCATCAATAGCTTCGATTTCAACGGTCAATCTTTGATAGGTCTGATGTGTTTCCTCCAGCTGCTCCAGTTCAGTCGAGGTTTTTTGGTACTGCTGCTCATCGAAATCCACCTCACCAATCTGCTCGATCTCCTGGCGGCGCCTCTCAACCAGCTCGGTCAACCGACTGATATCTTTTTGCAGCTGATCCCGACGACTTTTAAAGTTTTGAAACTGCCGGTCAGTCTCACGTAGCTCCTCCAACCTGCTGTTAGCCCGTTGAAGGTTCTCATCAAGTTCATCCAGCTCCTCCTGCAGGTCCTCCCGAGCGGAGGTCAACTGCTCAATTTCCTCCTCTTTTTCAGCTATTTCCTGATCAAAATGTTGAATAACCGCCGGATAATCATCACCTAATTTTTGAGTACAGACCGGACATTCTCCATCATCACCAATCTGTTCAACTTCCCGTCGATCTTCCCGCAACAAAGCAATCTGATCAGCCAGCGAATCAAGCTGCTGATCGATTCGACTGATAGCTTCACGCAACTCCCCGCGCTCATCCTGGAGCTGCTGTAAACTCTCCCGCTGAGCCTGAAGCTGCTCGTTATGATCAGTGAAATCTTTAAGATACTCCAGCAGCTCATCTCTATCCTGCTTTTTAAGCTCAATTTCCTCCTGACGTTCGACCAGCTGGTCAAACTTCGCCTGGCGTTGATAGTAAGCAGTTTTTAATTTTTCCAAACTATTTTTCCGCTCGAGCAGCTCCTGATAACGCTGTTCGGCTGGTTCTAACTCCTTAACTGTCTGCCGTTTTTCTTGCAGTTCCAAGAGTTTTTCCCGATCAGCCGTCAGCTGATGCTGAATCTCGGCAGCCCGTGATTGCTGTCCGTTCAAATCAGCCTTTAAATCTTTAAACCGGTCACGAGTTTTAACCAGCTGTTGATGACTGGCTCTGGCTTTTTCAAGCCGTCCCTCAATCGCTTGCAAAATATTTGCTTTTGTTTCCACCTGAAGTTTTTGAGCCTTTGCCTGTTGTGTGATTTCAATCAGCTGCTGTCCCAACTGTTCAAGATCAAGCAGTTCTTCCTGCTTACTATTGGCAATTTGAAACTTCCGAGCAGCATCACGCCCCGCCTCAAGCCGCGCTTCCTTAATTGGATCAATCCCCAGCATCTGGCTGAACAACTCCCGCCTCTCCTCCGATCTAATATTGGAAAGCGCATCGACCTCCTTCTGTTTGGAAAAAACACTTTTAAA
>PWOD01000080.1 GCA_003557545.1 bacterium
TTCATAGGCTCTCCAACCACCTTCCCGCCTGTTCCCTGATCTGTCCATCAACCGCCTCATCATCAGTCAGACTTTCAAAGATCGCTTCCGCCCGGCCCTGATTACCCATCTGCTTATAACTGCGTCCCAGTTTTAACCGGGCTGAAGGCCAGTTGGGAGCATCATCAAACAACATCCTGACTTTGTTATATTCGACCGCAGCTCGCTGATATTGATGATGAGCAAAATAGAGATCACCCAGTAACTCCTGAAACCGTGGTGCATAGAGAGAAGACTCAGCTACTGCCCGGTCAAGCAGCAGATTAAGTTGATCATCCAACCGATCCAGCGAGGCTATTTCACCCGAGCTGATCTGTTTCAAAAACCGGTAATAATCAACCGCCAGAGCCTCTTCCTCCAGCAGCTGATCAGACTGGGACAACAGTTTATCAAGACGTGACCAGGCGGTTTCTCTAACCAGATAATCAGCCGTCAAATCGAACAGTTCATAGGATAATGAATGCTCTATTCTATCGATATACTTATCGATATATCGATCCTTACCAAGTCGAACAGACCATTTTAGGGCAAGCTGTTGTGGAACCGGTGATTCAAAGCTGAAAAAGTTCCAGTTCTGATCGATCAGATTAACAGCTATCTCCTGACTCACAGTGTCACTGGCAGCCTGCTCCACCCGATCCATCACCACCCCTGCCCACTGTTGTGGATCATCCGCGACCGGCTCCAACTGAATCAACTGCTGAAGCAGTTCAAAGGCCTGCCGGGAATTGTTCAGCTGAATTTCAGCCTCAGCCTGGTGGGATAAAACCCCCGGACTGACCGCTGCTTCCTCATAAAACGACCTTGCAAACCGCCAGTTTTCCCGGTTAAAATAATAATCTCCCAGCAGTTCGGCTGCCTCTTTAACAAATTGACTGTCAAGTTGATGATAGAGGTTATTAGCCTCCTCCGAACGATCCAGTTCCAGCAGGGCCTGAAACCGATAAAATTGATGTTGCGGACGTTCGGGATGCTCGGGCAGTAACTCTATCAACTCTGAGTAGGACTCAGTTTCCCAGTAAATGGCAGCAGCTACCTCTATATAATCAGAATGTAAACCGCTATCCGGTCGGGACTTAAATTCGCCAAACCGATCCAGATAATCAACCGCACTATCTAACCGCTCAATCTGCCGGTTATATTCGGCCCGCGACAACAGTGTTTGCGGTTGGTCGGAGACCCGCTCAAGAAAATTACCAGCCGGTTCAGTCAGACCGTTTTCTAGGGCTAATCGAGCCCCAATAAAACCTGCCTCATCCAACCAGTCAGCCTCCTCAGAAGCCTCTGAAACAGCCTGTTCTATTCGAGCCAGCCCTTCCGGAACACGACCCTGTAAAACTTCATTTCTACCGATTTGATACTCCAGCCACTGAGCCTGCTCAGGCAGACCCTCGCGGGCCTGACGGAACAGTTCGATCGATTCCGGCAGTTTATCCAGCTCTCTTTTAAGCAATCCCAGACGGGTTAAAACGTGAGGTTGCTCAGTCTGTTGATAAAGCTGTTGCCACTGTTCGACTGCCAGAGCTGGCTGTTTGTTTTCCTCATAAAGTTCTGCCAGACGGCGGCGACTATCCAGCTGATAATCAGAAAATCCACCATCCAGGTAATCACGGAAGGCCTCGATTGCTTCAACCATTCGATCCTGATCCTCAGCCAGCCGCGCCTGCCAGTAAACAGCCTCGCCCGGTTCCAGATAAGCAGGATAGTCCTCCTGCATAACAGCAACCAGGGTAGCAAACTTCTCTGGCGCTTCATGCAGCCCCTTCCCGATTAAAATTCGCTGGCCCGGCTCACCACCATATTTCAGACGATCCAACTCTTCCCAGAGAGCGTAGGCTTCTGACCAGCTGGCAACTCTTAATACCAGTTCAAGTTCAGATCTTAATATTCTAACCAGCAGTTCATCATCCGGGGAAAAATCTTGTCTGAGATATTGAAAAGCTTCCCGCGCCTCAGTTAACGAACCCTCGTTATAATAAGCTATTGCCCGATAATATGCCAATCTTGCCAGAAGGTCAGCCTGATCAAAATCCTCGTTCAACTGATCAATATACTGTAAAGCAACTCGCTCCTGACCATGGTTCACCCAGTATTTTATATTATCAACAAGGGGCTGAACCTTTCCGGCTGACAGAAATCGCGGATCCTCATAAAACTCTTCACTCCACTGCTGCAGCAACTGATAATCGTCCAATTTTCTCAGCAGCCGAAAACCATAATCGTATAACAATAACGGAGCCGGCTGCCAGTCCTGATGAAGCTCTATAAGCTGTCTATGGGCCTCTTCAGATGCTCCGGCATGATGTTTAGCTATTGCCAGGTTAAGCTCTCCAGTCAGAGTTAAGTTGTCCTGACCGATCGCCTGAAATCGCTCCACCGCCTCATCGCCTCTTTCCAGCTCAAGAGCAAAAGCCGCAAGATTTTCCTCGATAAACCACTCGTCCTCTCTATTTACCCGGGGAAAGCTCCTCCGCATCTGCTCAACTGTTTGATAACCACTATCAGGACGATCAACCTGGCGATAGTATTTACCGGTCAACAGAACGAGGTCCCGAACATTCTCTTCAGCCCACCGGCGCCAGGCTTCCGGTTCAGGTGCCAGACTGGCGAATCGCTCCAACTTCCCCGAATTAAACAGAACATCCATATAAGCAAGTTTGATCTTCTGCCCCGCCTCCCGGCTATGATCACGGTCACCCATCATCTCTCCGGTCTGCAAAGCAAGCTGGTACCAGCCTCTCTCCTGGAGATGATAAAGTGTTTTTGCTCCCCAGCTCTCCTGCACCTGGAGTTCCTGATCAAGCACCGGTAAAATCATCTGTTCCCACCAGTGTTGTGGAACTTCAGCCTCTAACATTTTTCCATACCAGCGTTTTAAATGTAGCTCACGCTCAAGTCCCTGTTTAACCAGCCGGACCCGTTGATAACTGGTATCGTTTACCCCGTCTATCTGTAAAGTTACAGCCATCTCCAGCAGTTTAAACTCATCATTCAACGCGGGTGCCAGCAAAGAGGAATCAACCCGAGCCAGATGATCGGCTGATTTCAAGGGATCATCCTGGAAGATCAAACGGGCCATATGATAGTTGGCTCGAGCTTCAAGAACCGAATTTTTAGTCCCGTCAGAAAGCCGCTCAAGAGATTCCAGTGCTGCCTGTTTATCTCCCAGCGTTTCCTCTACCAGAGCCAGTTTAAGAAGCGGTTCTTCTCCACCAAAAAGCTCATACCATTGTTCAAAACTCTCACGTGCCTGGCGATATTTTTGCTGTCTATGAAACAGTTTGCCCCGCAATCTCAGAGTGGCCAGTTTTTCTGCATCATCAGGACTATCATCGGGATGAGGAATCACAGCGGCTGCTCGATCAAACTGCTGTAACTTAAAGTATCCATAGGCCTGCATCCGTTCCCAGTAATG
>PWOD01000004.1 GCA_003557545.1 bacterium
ATTTTCAGTTATCTGCCCATGAGCCTGATCGTAATCATTATAAGTTCCTCCACCACCGCCGGCTACGATTAATGGTTGATCAGACATATCTGCCACAAAGGTCCCACCACCACCGGAACCACCATACCTGCGTGTAGTGCTATAATAACTTCCCTGCTGACCGACCAGAATCTGCAGCTGCTCTCCTTCCTGCAACTCAAAATCTCCGCTCATCTTAGCTCCAAGACCCATATGATTCGATCTTACGCCACCCTGGGCTCCATAGGTTGTAATTCGATATAGACCATCAGCCGGAACTGTCCAGGTTTGTATGGTCCCATCCCTTCCTGATGATGTTGCATTAAACTCTTCATAAATCCCACTGGCCCCCTCCAGAATCCGAAGAGTATCTTCAGCCATATTAGTCTGAAGAAAGTGTCTATCTAAAAAATCTTCCCAATCCTGAGCTGTATTTTCTATATAATCAAAACTATAATGAGGCTTCCACATCAGTTGTTCCCCATCAATCCGTGTATAGGCTGTTTCCACCGCCGCTTCCCAGTCCTGAGCGGTCTCCCAGGTTATATATTCATTGGCAAAAACAGCTTGAATTGAAATAAGCCCTACAGATGCCACAATTACCATCAAACAAATTAACAGATTGACTTTAATCCGCTGTAAAAAATTCAGATTAAGAATCGAAAACATTCAAATCACGTCCCGGAGAGATTTTTTCACACAGTTTTTGTCATTTTATTCTATTAAATTTACTGTTTACTGGTTTCGAAAAATTAAACCATCTTAAACCAGCACACCACACTCAACACCGCCATCGGTTGATTTCCAACTAATTCTATTTATGAAAATTAAAAACATTACCCATATTTCACTTAAATAAAAAACCAAATGGGGAGCAATAAAAGATTACCACCCAATGACATAATAGAAGCAAAACCCGATTAAATCAAGTATTTTTTTTTAATTATCCCCAGAAACCAGTTTTTAATTTCTCAAATATAAAATAATAAATTATTTGTAATAAAATCGGTTGGTCAAATAAATGGTCTCTATGCCGCAGAACAAGCTTTTGTTATCTTACTATTAAAAAACTAGCAGTCTGCTTACTGAGCTAACTATTGTATGAAATTATCTTTTTTAAATTATTGTAGTGACAACTTATCGGATGGGGATAGAAAAACTAAACAACCCTAAAATAACCTCTGTAAGGATAAATTATGTCAAGGAAAGTTTAACCCAACGAAGAATGAAAAAACAACTAACCAATATGACCGACTATCTTTATTTTATCTAACATCGAAGAAATCTTAACCCATCATATTTATAAATCTATCTTTTGCTTATTCACAATTGAGTGGCCTGTCAAACAGACAAGCAAAAACTATTCAACCCAAGACCAGACAAATAATCTGATATATACAATAATTGCCAATTGCCAGCGAAAACAACCTGTCTTTAACAGTGCCCACAAAGATATATAGACAGGTTATTAGCGGATAATTGTCAGATTACCGGACGATTCATTTCCGCTGCCCTTAATTATGTATAGATAGTTTCCAGAAGCAATGTCAGGTTCCCAGCGAGCCAGACGGCTGTTTGTTTCTACATTAAGTGAACGGCTAACAATCTCCCGACCATCAACCTGATAAATAATCAGTTCTACCTGGTTTCCATAATTGGAGGGGACCAAAAAATTCACCTTATCCATCTTATCGGCTCTATAAGGATTAGGATAAGAAAATACCTCTTCAGAAGGTTCAAGCTCATCGGCCGCTTCCTGCAGGTTGAGATAATGCTCATCCGTGATCTGCCAGACAGCACCTGTCTCCTCATCGGTTTCCCAGCTCAAAAACGGATAACCCTGATTATACAGTTGATCAGATGCTACAATATTCCAACTCGCATCCAGGTAGGGAAAAATTCCCTGCATTTTATCGTCTGACAGACCAACTCCACCATGGCTGACATCCTGCCCCGTAGTTTCAATATTCCAGAAACTATCCTCCACATTACCCTGCTGATTATTACCAGCCAGACCACCGGTCTGATACTCCCCTTCCACCTCTCCCATGGCATAACTATGTCTGATCAATCCCCGGTTGTTTCCAACTAACCCTCCGGTTTTATGATCAAATCCTCTAACCGCAGCCCGAGAATAACTCTCCAGCACTCGACCTTCAAGATTTTCACCGACCACCCCACCGACATTATTACCGGAGCCGACTATCTGACCGTCAACGACCACCCGACCAATAACACCTTCAACATTCCAGCCGGCAACGCCACCGACCTGACCACCTTCGCCGGTAACATATCCATCAAACGAACCATTCACAATATCGCCACCGGCCTGCCGACCCACCAGACCACCAACTCTATAATTACCGGCAATATCACCCACGACATGCAGATCACTTAATTTGCCCGAACTATGGCCGGCCACGGCTCCGACAAACCAACCGCCGGCCAGATCGATCTTAGCAGTTAAATCCTCCACAGCTGCATCTTCCAGGTGACCGACTACACCTCCAATAAATCGATCGCGGCCGGTAATTTCACCAGTAACCTCAACATCCTCTATACTCCCTCCCTCAAGCCGGCCGAACAGCGCACCAGCAGTTTCCCGGGCATTAATAGCCACCTGTTGCATCTGTAGGTCGCTGACTGACGCACCGGACCCACCTGCACCAAACAATCCGGCTTCACTCGCTTCCGGTCGATCTATCTGCAGCTCAACTATGCTGTATCCATCCCCATCGAGAGTTCCGGTAAAGGGCTGATCAAGATCACCCAACGGCTGCCAACCCTCGCCCTGGTTGGCATCTGGACCGGCCTGATCGGCATATCCTTGCTCGGCTAGAGTCAAATCATTTAACAGACGGTAGTTGGCATCTAACACCCGGCTGACCTCCTGCAGCTGGTGCCAGTCGGACAGTTCATAAGGTTCCTCTACAGTTCCCCAGCCACCAGCCAGATTTAGCACCTTGATAACATCAGTATCGGCGTCATCATCACCGGTTATTTCAATCTCAGCAGCATCCTCAGTCAACATAGGTGTGTATATAAACTCGACAGCTTTAATACTCTTTGGACCAACCTCAACATCCCGCATATCAGCCAGCATTCCATCAACAGTCAGATCAAGCCGCTGAATAGCCGAATAATCTCCCAGATTTTCCACATCAACTACAATCGTTGCAGGTTTCTCCTGCGCCACCTGCAGCAGACTGGCCTCCGGGTCGATCTCAATTAAAAACTCCGGCAGCCACAGCACCCGCAGCTCCACGCTGTCACTCTCGTTATCACTGCTGATCGTCGCCTCCCGGCCGTCATCCTCTCGCTCCACCGGATAGGCAAACTCAACGGTTTCACCGGTTTGACCCGGTAAAGTCAGCTCCCGACTCTCCAGCAGCTGACCGGCCACAGAAAACTCAATCTGCTGGGTTCCTTCCAGACATCCCTGGTTTTTAATCCAACCACGGACCAGCGCCGTCTCCC
>PWOD01000139.1 GCA_003557545.1 bacterium
AAAATTGAGACCTTTCAAGCAGCCGGGTGGGATATTGTTAGCAGTGGAATAGATAAAAACGAGGGTTATCCATTCCTTTCCGGTGAAACCACACCGGTCTGGTATAAAAGTCTTCTGTTAACAGTAAAGATTGAGGGAACAGGAGATGTTCTGGTGGAGGGTGATACCTATCTGGAACCGGTTGTAATATCTCCCGGTGAACCGGTTACCCTGGAAGCTGTTGCCGGTGAATTCTGGGATTTTGAAAGCTGGGAAGGGGCTGTCACGGGAACCGATAGAACGGTTGTTTTGACAGTTGATAATGATACTGAAGTTACTGCAATATTTCATGATACCTATAGTTTTGAAGTTGTGGTAGAAGGGGCTGGTGAGGTGCTGGTTGATGGTGATACATATAACCAGCCATTGCTGGTAAACGGAGGTGATTTATTGAGTTTGCAGGCTATTTCTGATCAATACTGGCATTTTTCCAGATGGGAGGGGGATTTGATCAGCGACAGCCCAATTGAACAGTTGGTAGTCGATTCCGATCTACAGGTAACAGCTGTTTTCGAGCGAGATACCTATCTGCTGGATCTGGAAATAGTAGGGGAGGGGGAGGTGCTGGTAGATAATAACCCCTATACATCCCCAACGGTGTTAACTGCCGGCGAAACCGTGCAATTAACGGCCCTGGCTGACCAATACTGGCATTTTTCCGGGTGGACAGGAGATCTGACCGGAGGAGATTCTACCCAGGAGCTATTTATTGATTCTGACAAGCAGGCTGTGGCGGAGTTTGAACGTGACACTCACCAGTTAACCGTGCTAATTGAAGGGCAGGGTGAGGTGCTGGTAGAATCCGAAACCTATTCACAACCGGTTGAACTGCTGGCCGGGGATAGCTATCAACTACAGGCAATTGCGGCACAGTACTGGAGATTTGACAGCTGGAGTGGAGCTGTATCAGGGACTGCTGATTCGATTCAGATATATCTGGATGACGATCTTCAGGTAACTGCAGTTTTTGCTGATTCTCACCTGTTAACAGTTGATATTATTGGTGAAGGAAGGGTGTTGGTTAATGGTGAAACCTATCAACACCCGGTACAACTTACTGGTGGTGAAACAGTTTTATTTGAGGCTGTTCAAATTGATCACTGTTATCAATTTGATCAGTGGACCGGCGATTTGACCGGGGGAGATAGTTACCAGGAGATGATTGTGGCTGAAGATTTTTTCACAACAGCGGTTTTTATACCGAATTTTGCCGGTGGTGACGGGAGTCCTGGTAATCCCTATCAAATCGCAAACTGGGAGCAGTTGAACGCTGTAAGATGTTTCTTGGATTCGTCATACAGTTTAACTGAATCGCTTGATCAAGCTTCGACCGGTTATAATGAACTGGCGGGGTCTCTGGCAAATGGCGGTGCAGGCTGGCAGCCGATAGGGGATCAAATTGAGCAGTTTGGCGGGAAATTCGATGGTGATGGAGAGACAATCACCGGATTGATAATCAATCGGCCAGCCGAGGGTAATATTGGTCTGTTCGGGCAGACTGGATCAGATGCTGAGATTTTTGATTTATCAGTCGACCAGCTGGAGATTACCGGGGAAGATAATACAGCTGGACTGGTTGGATATAATCGGGGTAATCTCAGTGATATTACTCTTCGAGGAGAAATTTCAGGCGCATCTCAGGTGGCAGGAGTGGCCGGATTTAGCGAGGGTCCGATAGCTCGTGCTGCCGTTGACCTGCAGTTGCAGGGAGCTTCTCGTGTTGGCGGCATAGCCGGACGTAGTGATGAAACCGAAATTTCTAATTCTTATGTCCTGGGAACGGTTGTGGGTAATGAGACTGTTGGAGGTCTGGTTGGTTATAATTATGCGAGCTTAATCCGGAAGAGTTATTCGGCAGCTCAGGTTACTGGAACAAGTTTTGTTGGGGGTCTGGTAGGGCGCAGTGTTCTTGGTGATGTAGAAGTAAGTTTCTGGGATATCGATAGTTCCGGACAGAGCAACAGTGACGGTGGCGAGGGTATTTCTACAACAGAGATGAAAAATATTGAAACCTATTGGGCGGCTGGCTGGAGCATAGAAGGAACTCAACTGGATCTAAATCAGGGATATCCTTATCTGTCTGGCGATAGTCAACCGGTCTGGAAAAAATCGATCAGATTGAATGTTGAAATAATCGGTGAAGGAACTGTTCTGGTTGATGGTGAAACTTACTATCAACCGGTAGTTTTGCCACTGGGCGAAACGGTTACTGTTACCGCAATACCTGATGAATACTGGTATTTCAACGGCTGGTCGGGAGATTTAACCGGTATGGAGTTAACCAGAGAGCTCTATATAGATGCCGACAAAACAGTTGTTGCCAGCTTTAATGACACCTACCTTCTGGAGTTTGATATTGTTGAGCAGGGTGAGGTTTTTGTAAATTCTTCTCCTTATCAACAGCCGGTTACTGTGCGGGGAGGAGAGACTGTGGAATTGGAGGCAACAGCTGACCAATTCTATCATTTTGTCCGGTGGGGGGGAGATCTGTCCGGTTCTGATACCGAGCAGCTGTTGTTTATCGATGGTGATAAAAGTTGTACTGCTATTTTTGCCCGAGATACCCATCTGCTCACTGTGGATATCGTGGAGCAGGGTGAGGTTAAGGTGAATGGAGTTAGTTACCAGGATCCACTGGTTTTGAGTGGAGGGGAGACTGTTTTAATTGAAGCGGTTCCCGATACTCATTATCATTTTGTCCAGTGGAGTGGAGATTTATCAGGGGTTGAGAGTACCAGACAGTTGTTTATTGATGGTGATAAAACAGTTACTGCAAATTTCGCGAGAGATACCCATAGTCTGACGGTGGAATTGAACGGTCAGGGTGAGATTTTTTTAACCGGTGCGATTGATACAACAGTTGACAGTTATTTTTCTGGAACGTTCCTGGGTGGGGAAACTGTAGAACTGCTGGCTCAACCTGAACTCTATTGGGAGTTTACCGAATGGTCTGGATCACGCACCGGTTCGGATAGTTCGATTTTATTATTAATGGCTGACAATAAACAGCTGGTGGCTAACTTTACTCAAAACCGAGAGGAATTGCAGCTTGATATTGTTGGGGAAGGTAGAGTTCGGTTAGATGCTGATACAGATTATAACTTCAGCAGTTCAATATCAGTCCTGGCCGGTGAAACAGTTGTTCTGGAAGCAGAGCCTGATAGTTATTATCATTTCTTAGAATGGCAGGGTGAAGTTTTTACAGCCGATACTGAAATCAGTATCTTTATTGATGGTGATAAGATCTGCACAGCGATTTTTCGGCGGGACACACATCTTTTAACGGTCAATCTTGAGGGTGTGGGCGCCGTGCTGATTGATGGTCAGCCCTATACTGTTCCGGTTGAAATAGATGGGGGTGAGACGGTTCAATTCACAGCGGAAAAGATTGATGATTGCTATCGATTTATTGGGTGGGAAGGTGAGCTTGTTGGATCTGATACTGCACAA
>PWOD01000173.1 GCA_003557545.1 bacterium
GATAATAAATAGTAGTGTAATCGGGATGGCGGACAATCTTTCCGGGGCTAATGATGTTGGTGGTATGGTTGGGGAAAATGAAGGGATTGTGGAGAACTCCTATGTTTTTATTAGTGTGGAGGGTAACAGGAGGGTTGGAACTCTGGTCGGTAGAAATAGTGGGAAAATTCTCAATAGTTTTGCTCGGGGAGAAGTTACGGGAACTGAAGGTGTAGGAGGGCTGGTCGGTGAAAATTTTGAAGGTCCTGAATATGGTGGTGAAATAACTAATTCATATGCGGCCTCCCAGGTAAGTGGTAGTGATCTGGTGGGGGGGTTAGTCGGAGTTAATCTGTTTGGTGCGGTTGAAAATAGTTTTTGGGATCAAGAACTTTCGGGACAGACTGAAAGTGACGGAGGAACGGGAAAAACTACCGATGAAATGCAAAAGATCGAGACTTTTTTAACAGCCGGCTGGGATATCCAGGGAACAGGAGTTGAGCTGAATGACGGCTATCCTTTTCTGACTGGAGATACCGACCCGGTATGGCACAAAACTTTGTTACTTAAACTTGAACAGGTCGGTCAAGGTCAGCTGCTGGTCGATGGAGAAACTTATTTGGAACCGGTGGCCGTTTCACCCGGGGAGACAGTAACCATTGAAGCTGTGGCTGATGACTACTGGTATTTTGAACAGTGGGAGGGTGATCTGTCCGGGACAGATACTCTGATCCAGATGTATATCGATTCTGACAAAGCTGCTACGGCGGTTTTTTCTAATCTGTACAGTTTTGAAGCTGATCTGATTGGTGAAGGAACTCTCCTGGTCGATGGAGAAACTTATCTCGAACCGGTTGCGGTGACGGGAGGAGAAACTGTTGAACTAATAGCGGTTGCCTCTGAACACTGGTATTTTGTCGAATGGTCAGCTGATCTTAGTGGGACCGCCCCGCTTGAACAGTTATTTATTGATTCTGATAAATCGGTTACGCTGAATTTTGAACGGGATACCCATCTCCTGGAAATTGCGATTGACGGCGACGGTGAACTGACAGTCAACGGCGATAGTTACCTGGAACCTATTGTTCTGTATGGGGGAGAAACGCTCACCCTGGAGGCCCTGCCGGATCAGTACTGGAGTTTTGATGGCTGGAGTGGAGCTGTCGTATCCGGGGATAGTTCGATAGTTCTGTTGATTGATGATGATTTACAATGCACCGCCACCTTTGAGCGGGATACAGCGCTTCTTGCTCTGGAAATAGTTGGTAGCGGCGGAGTTGTTGTTGAGGGGGACAGCTACTATCAGTCGACCGCACTTGAATTTTTTGCCGGTGAAACAGTTAATCTTCAGGCGGTGTCGGATCAATACTGGCATTTTGTTGAGTGGCGGGGGGGTATTTTTACAGATGATGAAGAAATAACATTATTTGTTGAAGATGATATGCTCTGTACTGCAATTTTTCGGCAGGACACCTACCTGTTAACTGTTGATATTGTCGGCGAAGGCAAACTCCTGGTTGACGGGGAAACATTTATTTCGCCGATTGAAGTTCTGGCTGGAGAAACCCTAATTATTCAGGCGACTCCGGCCGAGTTCTGGAGCTTCAGCGGGTGGTCGGGTGATCTTAGTGGAATCGCAACTGAGAAACAGCTGTTTGTTGACAAAAATATCAACTGCACCGCCACCTTTGAGCAAGATAGTTATGATTTAATAGTCGATATTCAGGGACAGGGTGAGGTGTTGGTGGGGGGCGAAACCTATACTGAACCGGTGACTTTAGTTGCCGGTGAAACGGTTGAACTGCAGGCAGTTCCAGATTTATACTGGCGTTTTGAAAACTGGTCTGGTGATCTCGTAAGTACCGAGATTATTGAAGAACTATTTATTGATTCGGCCCTCCAGCTTTCAGCTGTCTTTTCCGATAGTTACCTTCTGACTGTCGAGATTGTTGGTAATGGTCAGGTCCTGGTCGATGGTGATAGTTATGAAACTCAGCTATTTGTTACGGGAGGAACCGAGGTCACTCTTGAAGCTATAGCAGATAAGTACTGGCATTTTGTTGAATGGAGTGGTGATTTTACCGGTTCTGATAGTTCGACCAATATTTTCATTCAGGACGATCTTAACTGTACGGCAGTTTTTCAACCGGATACCTATCTGCTTGAATTAAATGTTTTGGGAGAAGGCTCTGTTAAAGTTAATGGGGAGACCTACCTGGAACCGGTTGTGCTGCCCGGTGGGGAAACTGTTGAAATTTCCGCCAAAGCCGCCGACCACTGGGATTTTCAGCAATGGTCTGGTGATATTCAAACATC
This sequence comes from bacterium, assembly GCA_003557545.1. Classification (GTDB taxonomy): domain Bacteria; phylum T1Sed10-126; class T1Sed10-126; order T1Sed10-126; family T1Sed10-126; genus PWOD01. Next base: position 2,296 of record PWOD01000173.1, read on the forward strand.
AGATTCAAAGGTTCTCCTTTATATTGATGGCGATAAGGAATGTACTGCTGTTTTTCAACAGAATTTCTACCAGCTTGAGTTCGTTATAAGTGGAGAGGGAACAGTGTTTGTTGATGGGGAAACATATACTGAACCACTAGTGATCGCTGGTGGTGAAACCGGTCAGATTGAGGCGATTCCGACGGTCGATTGTTATCGGTTTGATCGTTATACAGGTGATATTTCAACAACCGATACCAGCGTTGGGTTGTTTTTTGATGGAGATCTTCTGGTAACCGGTCTATTTATCCCGAATTTTGCGGGAGGGATTGGAACGGCTGCTGCTCCCCTGGAAATTTCTGATTGGTGGGAATTGGCCAGAATAGGTTGTTTTATGGATTCAAGTTATATTTTGCTTAATAGTCTGGATGAACAGTCCGCAGGATATACTGATCTGGCCGGCCCGGCTGCTAATGGTGCTGCCGGCTGGGAACCGATTGGTAAACCGGGCAAGGAGTTTTCTGGCAGCCTGGATGGAGCAGGCCGGCAAATTATCGGGTTAAATATAGAGCGTCCTGCTGAAGAATATATCGGCCTGTTTGGGTATGCCGCAGACAATAGTGTTTTTACTGATATTGAGTTATCTCAACTATCTGTTACCGGGGCTGATTATACTGCCGGTTTTGTTGGAGATAACCGGGGAGAGATGACTGGAATCCGGGTTGATGGTACTGTGACGGGTGATGGTTCTACAGGTGCCCTTGCTGGAAGAAATCATGGTGCTATATACCGTTCGGCCGCGTCCGGGGCTGTTACTGGAGAGATACGGGTTGGCGGATTGATAGGACGCAATTACTCAATATTGAATAATGGCTATTTTCGGGGGGAAGTTAATGGAACTGATATTGTCGGAGGAGTTATCGGAGAAAACACAGAGGGTGGGCTTGTTAATAGTTACTCAACTGCTTTTCTGCAGGGTGGGGGGTTCACGGGTGGACTGGTAGGATTCAATGATCTGGGAACTGTAACTGACAGTTTTTGGGATATAGAAAGCTCCGGGCAGACAGAAAGTGATGGTGGTGGGTTAGGGCTGACCACTGTCGATATGCAAAATCTCCAGACCTATATCAACGCCGGCTGGGAGATAGCTGCCAGCGGTGTGGAGAAAAATGACGGATATCCCTA
>PWOD01000157.1 GCA_003557545.1 bacterium
AGAGAAGCAGCGATATTCTTACGGATAGTATCAAAGTATGATGTCGTCATCTGTGCGGCCAACTGCGCTGAACCTAGAGGTGTTCCTGCAGGTAACCTCTCACCACGAATAACATCAAAGGTCATTGACTGCTCATCTCTATTAGCCATCCAGTTCTGTTCTTCTTGCCCGAACGCATGCAAGTTTCTTTCCTCTGTAGGTACTCTAGTTATTTCAGACATAACTTGCATAACATCACCATTCGCCACCTCTCTAATCAAACTCTTGGGTATAGTAGTATCCCTGGTCTGCCAGAGGTTCAGTGAAGCAAAGTAAGAAGACTTAACTCTTAGGTTGGTAAGCTCATTAGTTCTGACTTGTGGGTCTGTGTTTATCTCAACACGCCCTATACCAAGCCACCTACCTGGTATTTTTTCCCAGTGAAACTCACGGTACGGAAACTCTTCCAAACTCTCTTTTGCTTTCCAAGCTACAATACCTGGAACAGGAGAGCCGAACCTATCCGTGGTTTTAGTTTCTGGTACATAAGTAATAAATACAGACCTGACCATCTTATTGGGGTCGCCGTCCTCTACAACTTCACTTTCTGGGGCTTCTCCTCTCCTCTCAAAGAAGCGGATATAGGGTTTCTTGGTCTGTCTCCACGCCTCTAGTATCTCTTCCTTGTTATCCCATTTCATCTTTTTAAGTTCCTCTGGGGTCATGTAGTGTTGCTCTATAACATATTCAGCCCTGTCCAAGCTATCAGCTTGCTGTTCCACGATAAAGTTTCTAAGGTCTACAAAGCGGTAGTTGCCCTTCACCTTCTTAATTACTACTGAACCAAATATAGGTAACTCGTAGAATATCCTTGAGAGGGTGTTGGGGAACTCTTTAACTTTTCCCCAATGCTTAAAATCTCTATCAGCTATCCAAGCTATGCGGTAGTTAGACCCAGGGGCTGTGGTTATCTGTATATCAGAAAAGTCAAAAGCCACAGCTTTGGTCGCCACTGTGCAAGGGCTTCTTACTATGTTACGAAAGTATTTCTTAAAACCTTCGCTGTCTATGTCGCCTTTCTCAAACTTGGAATTATAAAGGCGGATTATTCTTTCAACAGTATCATACTGCCGAAATGAGAAACTATCTACTATATCAATGGGTTCTCCATTTTGGAACTCTTCTACTTCTGCTTGTATTTTTTTAATCATTATTGGTACTCATTAAAAATTCTATGCGACTTCCGATACCTACTAATATCAGTGTTGTTCCTGTTCTCATCCATACCATCATAAGTCTGTAAGTCCCAAACAGCTAATGCTAGGGACATCACATGGTCGTCTGACTTACCACGAGGTGCACAGTATTTAACATAGTTAGTATGACTGGCTTCAGGGACAACAGCTTGGAACCACTTTAGTTCCTTTATCAGTTGCTCGTGTGGCGGTATCTTAATCGCTTTTTCTTGTATGAAAAGTGATAATTTATCAATTAACTGCATTTTGTTATGACCCGCAGTTCTGAACTCTTCCACAAATACTCCCTGCCTTTGAAAATCTCCCAATATTGGGTCACCTACTCCAGTGCTTTCTAATATAATTTTACCATTATTATAATTGACTGACAATTTCTTAATCTTCTCCTTTTGAAGGGGAAATTCATCTTTGAAGGAGTCTATGTACACAACCTCGTTGGTGTTCCTGTCTATTACAGTAACAACAGTAGGGTCATTACGCCTTCCGATATCCACACCTATTATGTAGTGGTGTCCTGGAACAGGCCCTTTCCAAGTCCCAGCTATAACTTCATCAACACCAGAGAAAACACTCTCTTTATCAGACATATACTCTGCCTCATACATATTCCTGAATATCCTCTCAGACACTCCTTCTTTAGCTCGGTCGTACTCTTCCTTTGAAAAGTGTGGGTTATCCAGTGATGTGAAATGGAAAGAAGCACTATCACCAAGCTCTATCTCTTTATCGTAAAACCAGTTCTGCCCCATAGGGGTGGAGATATATATAACCTTTCCTTTTCTTTCGTGGGTTGTGGGGTAGATATACTCATCCCAGATGTATTTATGTAGACGTGCTGCCTCATCAAGGATAACTAAGTCAGTGGAACGACCTAGAAGGGAAACAGGGTTCTCGGCAGACTTCACCTCAATGATAGAGCCGTGCTCTAACTCAATGATAGAGCGTGGGTTCTTACTTAACTTAAAGCTCTTCTCAGATAGGAGAGTACCAATAAACCGAGAACAGGTATCAAACACAATAGAAGCAAGGTCGTAGTTAGGGGCTACAAGCCATATCCTTTTATCAGGATAAAGTGCTTCTCTAACGGCAAGGTAAGAACAGGTCATCGATTTCCCCCAACGACGCCCGCATCTCAGTAATGTTTCTCTGTTATTATCAAACGCCTCTATAACCTTCTTCTGCCCCCAATGAGGTTCAAACTTAATTTTCTCCTGTAGCTTTTTATCATCAATCTTCATGGTTGTGTTTTCTTCTTACGAAATACTCGTTATTATCGTGGTCATCATTCTCTATGTAAGTAACATTACCACGGAAGACATACGGAAAACTAATCTGGTCACGGACAGAGTACCTACATATATGTGCCCACCATTCCTCGGAAAGCTGTCGCATTTTAGGTGTATTCCTACGAATAAGCATACATGTCTGTGCGTGTGCAACCTGTTCAAATTGGTATACCTTTAATTGTTCCTGTATCTTTTCAGGTTCTCCTTTACCCATTTTAAGACAGAGCCGAGCTTCTGCTTCAATAGTAGGAAGAAACCCGTGTTCCAATACTGCAATATCATTGTCACCAAGTAGTTCATAGTACCATTCTTCGGGGTGATTTAAGAATACATTACCGTCAACCCAGATAGAATACTCATCATCTATGAAGTGATGGAACAGTGTTTTGTACATTCTAGCTTCATATCTAGGGTTTATGAACAGGTTTTCCCCAGTGAAAACTTTAATGTCATCTCTGGGTTTATCCTTCTCTCCTGTTATTGCTGAGTAAACTGTCATAATCTGAAGTAAGCGTGATAAATGTATACCCCTGGGAGTATCTTAATAGGGAAGCCCTCCTCCATAGCCTTTCGGTGGACATCGTTATCCACACCATACTGACCTTGAGGGAAACCCCCGATAGCAGACCATAAGGTCTTAGGGAATATCATTGTGTATCCCGACATCAAGTAACCAGGACACTTAAAGTCCTTAACTTCGTTACCGTGCTTCTCATAGAGCTCCTTACCAATCTTGTAGTGGTACTCCATATTGTGGTTATTCTCATCTACTTTAGCTTTCTGGTAGGGATTACCTGTTCTGTTAGTAGGGCAGGTGATGAGTGCGCCACCTTCTTTAATTGCTTCGTGTACAACGTGAAACCATTTATTGTGGGTGAACATAGCGTCATAGTCCATAATGACAGCCCAGTCTGTGTCATCTAACTTGGCCATAAA
>PWOD01000018.1 GCA_003557545.1 bacterium
AGCCGGCGCCCGGGTAGAAAACTTACAGTTAACTGATCTACAGCTGCGGGCCGATCAGCTGCTGGGAACTCTGGCCGGAGTCAATGCGGGTGAGATAGTTAACCTGCAGGTAAGTCAGGCCGATCTGCGGGGTGGGCGGTATGCCGGTGGAGAGGATCGCTATATCGGGGGGATAGCCGGGGACAACAGCGGACTGATCAAGCTCAGCAGTTTCACCGGTCAGCTGCGGGGAGAATACCGGGTGGGAGGAATCAGCGGAGGCAATTCCGGGACAATCACTAACAGCTACAGCCGGGGAGCTATTGAAGCGCTTGCGGAGGCCGGCGGGTTAGTTGGCCGGCAGAGTGGTGGTGTAGTTGAGCAGAGCCTGGGGCTGGTTGAGTTAAAGGTTGATGCAGCAGCCGGGGGTGCAGTTGGCAGCCGGGTGGGTGGAGTTGTCGAGGAGGTCTTCTGGGACGTGGAGCTGTCCGGTGAGTCGCAAAGTGCTGGTGGAGTGGGATTAACTACCCGGCAGCTGCGTGATTTAGCCACCTACAGTGGAGCCGGTTGGTCGATTGAAGCCAGCGCTATTGAGTATAATGATGGCTATCCATATCTGTCGGGAGAGACAGCCCCGGTCTGGCAGATTTCGGTCTACCTGGAGTTAGAGATTATCGGTGAGGGTGTGGTGCTGATTAATGGTGAGACCTACGTCGAGCCGCTGCAGGTTGATCCACAACAGCCACTGCTGGTTGAGGCGATCTCCGGCTCAGCCTGGGAGTTTGGCGGCTGGTCGGGTGATTTGACCGGTGCGGACAGCAGCGTGGAGTTAACTGTTGAGCGGGACAAATTAATTACAGCTGAGTTTACCGGAATTACTCATCAGCTGGCGGCTGAGATTATCGGCAGTGGAGAACTGCTGATTGATGGGACAGCTTATACCGATACGCTGGTGCTGCTTACCGGCAGCACGGTAGCGCTGGAGGTGGTGGCTGATCAGTATTACAGCTTCAGTCAGTGGGATGCTGATCTGGTTGGCAGTGATACGGCACTTGAGCTGCTGGTGGATGAGGATAAGTTGATCGTGGCTAAATTCAGCCGGGACAGCCATAGCCTGGAGATTACTGTGGAGGGTCCGGGCCGGGTGGAGGTTAACGGTGAGACCTACGTCGGGCCGCTGCAGCTGGCGGCGGGTGAGACGCTGGGGCTGGCCGCCGAGCTGTTGAACCCGGTTTATAGGTTTGACGGCTGGTCGGGCGATATCGATAATCCGGCGAAGACCTTCAGTCTGCTGATTGAGCAGGACCTGCAGCTGACGGCACCGTTTGTCCCAAACTTTGCCGGGGGCGAGGGAACACAGCTCTCTCCCTATGAGATTACAACCTGGGAGCATCTGCACAGCGTCCGGGGTTTCCCTCAAGCCCATTTCAAACTGACCGATGATCTGGACAGCACCAGCATTGGTTATCATCAGCTGGCCTCGGAGACCGCCAACGGTGGAGCCGGCTGGCTGCCAGTCGGTGACGAGGACGACCCCTTTGCCGGGCAGTTTGATGGAGCCGGCAGGACGATTGCCGGTCTGTATATCAACCGGCCGGACAGCGATTATATCGGACTGTTCGGGGTGAGCTCGGCTGGTTGTACTGTAGAGAATGTAGGGCTTACGGGGGTGGAGATAATAGGAGCAGAATATACTGGAGGTCTGTTAGGAAAAAATTCTGGAACCATAAAAAACTCTTATGTGACCGGTCAGATCTCCGGGACTGATCGTGTTGGTGGATTGGTTGGTTACAATTATTTGGGCAATTTAGTTACCAATTCCTACACCATAGTTGAGCTTGTTGGATTGAATGATGTGGGTGGATTGATTGGTTATAATCATCGAGGTAGGGTCGTGGAAAATAGTTATGCTACCGGGGATATCAGGGGAGAAAATAGGGTTGGCGGGTTGATTGGTAATAACTACCGCGGTGGACAGATAGCCAATTCTTATGCAACAGGAAATGTTGATGGACAAAATAGGGTGGGTGGGCTGATAGGATACAATCATCCCAATGTATCGGTTGTGAATTGTTATGCAGCCGGTGTGGTTACCGGGGTCAAGGAGGTTGGTGGTCTGGTCGGTGTTCTTGGTTCTGATGGAATAGTTGAGGATTCATATGCAACCGGTGAGGTGAGTGGTGAAACAACTGTAGGTGGACTGGTGGGCTTTAACTGGTTTGGAAAGGTGTTCGGTTCATCTGCTTCAGGAACAGTTCTTGGAGTTGATAATACCGGTGGTTTGGTGGGATGGAATCGTGAAGGTAAGGTGAGTTTTTCTTATTCAGAAGCAAAAACTACCGGTGGTAATAGAGTCGGTGGTCTGGTTGGATTTAATGATTTGAAAGGATCGATAGATCATTCGTATGCAAGTATGGATGTCACAGGTAGTCAGGACGTCGGTGGGCTTGCCGGGCGGAATGAGGGGAAGATTTCAACTGCTTACTCACGGGGTTATGTTGATGGTAAAACGGGAGCGGGAGGTCTGGTGGGAGCAGGTTCCGGTCGGGTGACGGGAAGTTTTTGGAACATGGAAACTTCAGGTCTTGTTTTCAGCAAGGGAGGGGAGGGAAGAACCAGTTCGGAAATGCATAACATTCATACTTATCTTGATGAAAGGTGGAATATAGAACTTATTTCTGAAGATCATAATGATGGATATCCTTTTCTTGAGGGAAAGGCCGGTGAAAGTTTAAAAACCTGGTATATAGCTGATGAAGAACATGCCGGACTGATGGATGTGGCCGACCAGTTAGAGGAAGTTTTTTCATATCCTAATCCCTACAGGGCTGATATGAATAGCGTTATCTATTTTATTGTTCCACCAAATTATGGAGAATGGATAACTCTCAGTATTTATGAAATAAGTGGACGTCAGAGGTTTAAAAAAGATTATTTTGTTGGAATCGGCTCCGCGAGGCTGATAAGCTGGGAACCAGAGCTTGCTTCAGGAACCTATATTTACCTGATAAAAGGTGATGGACAGTCAGTTTCCAGTACCTTTACCATTATCAGATAATTAACCAGGATAATTATTTTTCTAAAAAAGTTAGCCGGGTATTTTGCAACTGAGTTTTCTTCTATCAATCACAATCCGTTTCAAGCAACTATTATTGCTTGATAAAAAACTCTTGGGGGGTTGACTGGAGGGCTGGTGATGGCATAATAGTGTTGTGATTAACCAATAACATTTGGAGGTGTTGTAGATGAAAAAGATTAGTTTGATCGCTCTTATTTTGTTTCTATTTAGTCTATCGGCAGGGGTGGTCCTGGCGGATAGTCCTGAAGCTACCGGTGAATCCTGGTTAGGAATTGCAATTTTCAATCCGATTCAATACCCTGACCAGTCTTTTTCTATCAGAGGAGTTCGCTTAAATGCTATCTACGCAGTCAATCAAGATTTGATAGGGATTGATTATGGTGTTTTGTTTCCGTTCAATTATCTGCGGGGTGATTTAACCGGTGTACAGCTTGGTATTTACAATGAAGTTGGTAATAAAGCCACCGGACTTCAGTGGGGTCTTGCAAACAACACAAAAGGTGATATGTCAGGTGTTCAACTTGGCCTGGCTAATTTTTCCGATGGTTATCAGAAGGGGGTACAACTGGGTTTCTGGAATGAAGCCGATCATATTTCAGGGTTGCAGTTGGGTTTTATAAACAAGACCCGGTCTCTTTATGGAGTTCAGCTGGGACTTTTTAATATGAAACAGGAACTGGGGCCCGGGATTCCTAAATCTTTCCCCATGCGAGGGTTTCCGATAATCAACTGGACATTTTAATAATCAGTTGGATAATCTTTCTCCAGGCGCGAGACCCGGGTAATCGGGTCTCTCGCCTGTAAAAATCTGCTATATTTTAATATCATGGTTAATTTTAACGATCAGTACCTTCATATGACTCTTTCTGTGGAAAAAATCATTACAAGGGGTGGGTGGTTTATCTTTTGAATGATGATTTATCGTTAATTGTATGTGGTGATTTACATCTTGGCCGCCATCCTTCCGGTATAGATTCCCGACATGACAAAATTGATTTTTCTCCCCGTAAAATCTGGCAAAAAATTGTTATGGAAGCCTGTGGTGAAGAGCTTGACGCAGTAGTTATTACCGGGGACCTTGTGGATCGAGAAAACTCGTTTTATGAGGCTTGGGGCCCCTTTGAAGAGGGTTTGAGAAAACTGAACCAGAGGGCGATTCCGGTTATTGTTGTGGCTGGCAATCATGATGCCCAACTGCTGGAGGGTTTTGTCGATTCGTTAAGTCTGGAGAATCTTCATTTATTAGGGAAAAATGGTTGTTGGGAGCGATTTCCTCTGGAAAGAGAGGGGAAGGTGATTGCCTATTTTGACGGTTGGTCATATCCGTTTCGAGAAGTTCGGGAAAACCCTCTTGATGATTATGATTTTCCACTGGCAGAACCGCCGGTTTTTGCTGTTTTACATACCGAGTTAGATAAAGCGGGCAGCAGCTATGCTCCTGTATATAGCAGTCAATTAAAACAGACAAACTGTTGCGCATGGTTTCTTGGACACATTCATAAACCACAGCTTCATAATCAAACTCCGTTGATTTTAAATCCAGGTTCTCCACAGCCTTTAAATCCTACGGAGGTCGGTTTGCATGGACCCTGGCGGGTGGATTTGAAAAACTCTGGTCGGATTGACTGTAAACAGCTATCCCTGTCTAATCTTCGTTATATCTCTGTTGAAATCGATGCCGGTCAGCTGAAATCTCTCCAGTCGGTGCCGGAGTTGTTAAAAAATAGGATTGCAAAAAAATTAGAGCGACCATTGACAGGTCTTGAATTGCTCTCATGTCGCGTTAAATTTACTGGAAGAACGGAGTTTTATCAGGACTTGAAAAACCAGTTAAAAAATATTCTGAGTAGCCTGGAATTAAAGATAGAAACTTTACCGGTCAATATTGAAAAAATTATCGATCAGACCCTTCCGCCTGTTGACCTGGAAAAACTTAAAGATAAGAGCGGCCCGGTGGGGATTTTAGCCGAGTTTATTTTGCAACTTGATGATCCACAATTTTCAGTTCCTGAGCAGCTGCTTGAAAAGATTCTTCTGATAATGAACGACTCCTATGAAACCAGTACTTACAGGGTTTTGCAGGAGATCGAAAACAGTCCGCCTGTTCCGGTTACAGCCGACCTGGTTCGGGAAAAATTAAAACAGCAGGGACTTGAGTTGCTGGAAACTTTACGTCAACAAAAGGAAATTGATTAATGGCAGATAAAAAGCTTTATCCGATTGTAGTTGTTCAGTCGATTGAGGTTAAAAAATCTCTTGGAATTGATCGCCCCGGGATTAAGCTGGATGGTCTGACTAACGGGGTTAACATAATTCATGGACCTAATGCAGCAGGTAAAACCACTCTTGCCCGAACTTTTAATGCTCTTTTTTGGCCTGAAACAGTTCCGCCAGGCTCTATTTTAAGTGGACAATTTAAAATCGGTGGTGAGGGATGGGCGGTTAGCTTAGAGCATCATAATGCTGTTTATCAACGGGAGGGGAAAAGAGTACCCGCACCCGGATTTGCACCGGTAGAATTCAAAGATCGCTATAATTTAGCACTTCATCAGTTACTTCAGACCGAAACTAAAAATAAAGATTTCGCCAGTTTGATAGTCCGGGAGCTGGCTGGTGGGTACGATATTTCAGAAGCAGTTGAAAAACTTCAGTTTAAAGAAAGAGTTTCTGGTTTTGGGAATAAAACTCAAGCTTTAAAACAGGCAGTGGCGAGTTATGGTGAAGCCAAAAATAGTGTGCTGACTGTTGAAGAGGATGCCAGGAAATTGGAAAAGCTCAAACGCCAGCGAAGGGAGGCGGTTAATGCCCGGAATCAGCAGGAGATTTTGAAACAGCTTTTACAGTGGAAAAAAGCCCGGCAGAAGGTTGAAAAAAATCAGGGAAAATTGAAAAAATATCCAGATGTAATGGATAAACTGGTTGGAAACGAGCAGGAACAACTTGATAAATTGGATGAAAAAATTACTCGCCAGAATGAGCAACTGGAAAAAACTTCGATAGAAATATCACAACTTGAGGAAAAAATCGATAAAGTCATCTATCCGTTTGACGAAATCCGGTTAGATTATCTGCCTGTTCAGCAGTCGCGGGTCGAGCAGTTGGAAAAGTTAGAAGAAAGGCTGGATAAATTTGGTCTGGAGGAAGCCAGCTACCTTAAACAGATTGATTCCTATGAAAAAAAATTGGGCGTTCTGTCCAGCTTTGACAAACTTGGCAGGATAGACAGCTCTGTTTTGATAAAAACCGCCAAACTGGCCAGTGAGTATGAGAAACTGCAGGCCGAGCTGAGTTCTCTTGAGAAGTTAAAGGAGTTGTTTGCATCCACTGGAAAAACTCTTAATAATGAATTCCAGAGGGGTTGCCAGGCTCTGCAAAACTGGCTGTCCAATCCGCCCCAAAAAAGCTCCAAAATTTCAATTATTACTCATCTTAATCTGCTGCTGGTTGCCGGTTTGACAATATTATTGTCCTCTTTCTGGCATCCCGGGCTATTGCTTGGTTTGTTTTACCCGGTTGTTTATTATCTGTATTGTTTTTTGGGCAAATTTCGATCTTCAGCCGATCCCAGGATCATATTTCAGGCTGAATATGAAGCATTAGAATTGCCCTTTTCGCCAGCTGAATGGACAGATTGTGAAGTGCGCAATTTACTTCGTAGAATTTATGATGAAATTGCCAGACAGACTGTTCAAATTAAATTTAATGAGACCTGGAAAAATTATCAGGCTCGTTACCAGAATTTGCTTGAGCAGCAACAGATTTTCCAGCAACAACATCAACTGCTCATAGAAAAGTATGGTTTTCCGGCTGAAATCGATAGTCGTAATCTCCACTGGCAGTTAGAGAAGTTAACTAAATGGCAGGAGGCTCGGGCGAAGCTGGAAGGTATCCGTGAGATGATAAAAATATCGGCTCAGAAACGCGCAGAAATAATTAACGAATTGAATTCACAGTTTGAACTATGGAGATTGGATAAGGCGGTTGATTTTAGTACTGCCCGCGGAAATATTCAAGTTATGGAAATAACTACGGAAAAATTCGATCGGTTAACTGGACAGCTTCATCAGGCCTGGAAGGATCGGCGAAGAACTATCGCCCATCTGGCTGAAACCGTCAGGGAGCGGCACTCTATTTTTGAACGGTTTGAGTTGACCCCGGATAAACAGTCGGAGTTAGTGGAATTAATCGAACAGTATTCGGAGTATAAAAATCAGCGGGAAGAATTAAATCAGGCCCGGGGTACTTTGCGCGCCGAAGAACAGCGGTTGGAGGAGCTGGAAGGGTTGGACAGCCAGTTGAAAGAGCAATCGGTTGAACGGTTAGAAAAACAACTTGAACAGTACAGCAAAGCGGCAGAACAATTTGACGAGATAAATGAGCGTGTAATAAAAATAGAAAATGCTATTGAGGGAGTTAAATCTGGATATGAAATCGAACCCTCCCTGGCTCAATTGGAACGGGCCCGGTCCAGCCTTGTCAGCCAGTTGGACGAGGATTGGGATAAGCTGGTGGGGCATCAGTTGGCTGGCTACATAGAGAGAATTAACAGTGTGCAACAGATGCCGCCAGTTTTTCAAACTGCTCGCTTGATTTTGCTGAAAATTAGTGGTCAGAGGTATAAACTGGTGTTGCATGAAGCAACGGATGAGTTTGAGGTTGTTGACCGTAAAACCGAAAAACTTTTAACTCTTGATCAGCTGTCCAGTGGGACCAGGATTCAGCTTTTGCTGGCGGTCAGACTGGCTTTTGTTCAGCATGGGGAAAGTCATTTTAAGCTACCTCTGTATATGGATGAAACACTGGCTAATGCGGATGATTTAAGAGCTCGCTGGATAATTAGTTCGATCTTCAATCTGGTTGAGGATGGCAGACAACTGTTCTATTTTACAGCCCGGGGTGATGAGGTTGCAAAATGGCGGGCTATAGCTGACGAAAAAAAACAGCCGCTCAACATAATCGATTTAACCCGCAGCAGTTCGGCTGAGTTTACAGGTCGAGTAGAAATACCGGGAAAGGTGGACTTTGATATTGTCAAACCGTCCCTGCCACCGGTTGAGGGGTCTACCCACGCTGAGTATGGCAAGCAGCTTAAGCTGCCGCCGCTTGATCTGTTTGGGGAGCCGTCGGGGATCCATCTCTGGTATTTAGTTGAGGATACCGGAGTGCTGGTGAAGCTTTTAGAGCAGGGTATAGATAGCGTGGGGCAACTGGAAAATCTACTTGAATTAACCGGTAACAAATTGTTTGGGAAAGATAATCGCGATCTGACCGGAGAGCTTATGGAACTGGTTAAAGCCCTTAAACTTTATATTAAATATGTTCGGCAGGGAAAAAATCAGCCGATAGATCGGATTGTGCTTCAAAACTCAGGTGCAGTAAGTGAGCGGTTTATCGATCAACTATCAGACCTGGCTGAAAGAGTGGAATGGAATCCTGCAAGGCTGCTTGAGCAGTTGGAAACCGGTAAAATTAAAGGATTTTTAAGCCGTAAAATTAACGATCTGGAGAGTTTTTTGCTGAAACAGGGTTATATTGACCGCCGTAAACCGCTGTCACGGGAGATTATCAGGGCTGCAATCATGGCTGAATTGGATGAAACAAAAATTCCAGATTTAGAAGATAAAATCGAGCGGATGATAAAAAGATTGACGACCCGGTGAAAAAGTTACCGATGTGAGTTGATCTGCAGAGCTATATTGCAGATTATTCTTAATTGATTTTTGATAATATTGAGCGATTTAATCCTGTTGTTCAATCCGCTCTATCTCGCTGGCCACCCGAACTTTTTGTAAGATTCCTGATAGTCTAAAAATCTTTTAGTGAAATAAATTATTAATATTCAGCCTGAAATTAGTTAACCGTTGATTGGGCTGGTTGGTTTTGTAAATATCGTTCTGAGTAGGGGGGTTCCACTGTAGACTGTTCAGAAAAGTATTCCTCCAGTAATTTCCAGATTATATAGTCTGAATAATCTTTCCGTTGAACTGGACTGTTGAAAATCGGTTGCGCTGCGACAAAATCTGATACGGCTACTGTATAGGTCGACGAACTTTGCAGTTGTTGTCCGTTTTGAGTCAGCAAAACTGTTCTGTTACCCCGGGGCCGGGTGGGATCAAATTTTAGTACACCACCACTGAACTGGTAAAGGCGGTCAGGATATTTTAGAGTACGTTCAAAAATTTCCAAGATCTGATCTCCGGTAAGTTTCAATTCGACCAGATGATTGCCGTATCGCACGGAGCGAATCAGGTCGCCGCGAGTAACAGGACCTGCCGGCAGAGATTCTAAGACTCCCATTGGATTCATAAAGGCAAAGTCTGAGTTGATTTTTTCGCGCATGATATCGGTGATAAGATTTCCCAGGGGGGAGGTTTGATTTGCATAACCTTTTATTGAACCGCTTGTTTGACCGATTGATTCAGCCAAAAAACTTTTAACCTGGTCAAGATACGGTTGAAGAATCTCTTGCATCTCAGGGTCAGGAGGATAGTCTGTGGCATAGAGAGTTTCCAGGGTCCAGTTGTGATCGACAAGTTGGTTTTCGTCAAACTTGAGATCGAGCCGTCCGGCATTACGCAGTCTGCCTCCTGCCTGAATGATAATTGTATTGTTAACGATCTCTTCGTTGAATAACAGATGATGGCTGTGGCCTCCGGCAATAACATCGATACCATCTACCTGGCGGGCCAGCCTCCGGTCTCTTTCCAGACCAATATGGGTAAGTGCTATAATCAGGTCAACATCTTTGTTTTTAAGCCGGTCGACGGCGTCACGTGCCGTTTCGATTTCTGGTAAAAAGATGAGATCTTCGACCAAGCGTGGTAAAGCCATTGCCGGTGTGTTATCGTGAATCAGTCCAAACAGACCGATTTTAAGCTGATCAAGTTCCAGCACTACTAGATCTGTTGTGTGATCAAACAGTTGGTCTTCAGTTTTATAGCGCAAATTTGTCGCCAGAACTGTCGCTTCAAGTTCCTGTAATCGTTGCTTTAAATTTTCAATACCAAGATCTATCTCATGATTGCCGAAAACTGCAAAATCAAGACCCGTAGCATTGAGCCCGGCTATCAGAGGACGTCCATCAAGCAGATCTGATTCAGGGGTTCCAGAGAGAAAATCTCCACCGTCAAGATAGAGAAGCTGTCGCCCTTCATCCGCCGCTGCCTGTCGTTGTTGTTTCATATAGGTGGAAAACTTAGGAAATCCGCCGACTTTTGAAGGTGAACTGTTATTCAACCAGAAGGCTTCGCCTGCAACAATATCTCCATGGATATCGTTGGTGTGAATAATGGTTAGTTGTTGGGCCTGAACTGGAGGGTGAAAACTCCAGCCGATCAACAAAAAACTAATAACAAACAGGTATTTGATTGAGTTGTTAAACATCGTTTCAACTCCCAGTATGGTTGATATTGATAGGAATGTTAGGATCTATTGGCAGTTTTAAAATGATCAGTTCAACCTGATAGTTTAACAGAATTAATTAAACAAAGCAGTTTATTTCTGCTGCTATGGAAGCTTATTTATTTGTCGAAAATCTGAACATTTCAATTTAGAAAAATTAAACAGCCAAATAAAATTCTAATTTTGTAGGAAAAACTTGCATTTTTTAAGATAAGTTGGAAAAATTATAACTGTGGGATAGTAGTTTTTGATCCTGAGCTGTTCTTAACCGGGAAAAATATTTATAAAATGAGGGTTGAACTGTTTTGAAAAAAATTGAAAAGTTGACCGGTAAAATTTTAGTAAACTTTTTATTAGTTCTGTTTGTTTTTATATCGGGTTGTGCCGAGCCGACTCTTCATTCGGCTGCCGAACGTGGTAATATTGATCAGCTGCAGGAGTTGTTTCAGGAAGATCCTGAAGCGATCAATCAGCTGGTCGACGGCGAAACGCCGTTACATCGAGCGGTTAAGAACGATCATCTGGAGGTTGTAGAATTTTTATTAAAGATGGGTGCCAACCCGGAAAAAACTGATGCATCTGGATGGTTTCCACTGCATCACGCTGCTTATCTGGGCCATGGTCCGATAGCAATCAAACTGTTAGAAGCCGGTGTAGAGCTCGATCTCCCGACTGAAGATGCCAGTAAATTTACCCCTCTGGGACTGGCTTTGATAAATCGTCAGCCACAGGTGGCCAGGATTTTTTGGCAGCAGGGGGCTGAGCCGGCCTGGGAATCGGGGCGATATACACCGCTGCAGATTGCTGCCAGACAGGGATATAGTTCATTGGTTGAAAAATTTATTGAAGCCGGGGTTGACCCTGATGCCAGCGGTCAAAAGGGTTCGACACCGATTTTTAAAGCTGTTGAGGCTGGTGAATTAAGGGTTGTTGGAATTTTACTTGAAGCCGGTGCAGAAATTGAAACCCTTTCTCCGACCGGTGAAACGATTTTGCACCGGGCGGCCCGGGCCGGATCCAGTCAGCTGATAGAGCTGTTTTTACAAGAAGGTATTTCCGCTGAGCAGGTTGATGATAAGGGGCGTTTGCCGCTGCACTATGCTGCCCGTTCAGGGACTGTTACCGGGCTGGAAAAACTGTTGAACACTGTCGGTATTTCTTTAAACACCGGGGATAATTATGGACTTACACCGTTACATCATGCTGTTATCGGGGGGCGCTCGGGGATGGTCGAGTTTTTGTTGAACCAGGATGTAGTGGTTAATTTAGAGGATGGTTCGGGCAAAACAGCTTTACATCATGCTGTTCAGTCACCTGCTAACCTGTCGCTTGTGGAGTTACTGTTAGGGGCGGGAGCTAATACTAATGTTACCGATGATGGGGGTAATACACCGCTGCATCATCTGGCTAAAAATTCCGGTTCTGCTGTGATGACACGGCGTTTATTGAATTTTGAGGCTGAACTTGATGAAACTAATGATACCGGGAAAACTGCAATTTATTATGCTATTATGACAGAAAATTTAAGTCTGGTTAATCAATTGTTAGAGAGCCGGGCTTCTGCAGAGATTGAACCTGATAGTGATATGAACTTTTTATTGCGCCGCTCAGGTGATCAGCTATTTTTGGAAGCTGCCCGCCAGGGACATAGCAAGGCTCTGGAACTACTGTTTAAACTGTTGGATAGTCCGGATAAGGATGCAGCCCTGTTAAATGCTGCAGAATCCGGTGATCTTCGGAGTTTGGAGCAGTTGTTGGAGTGGGGAGCGGATATAGAGGTTAAGGATAGAAGAGGACGAACGGCGCGAGTGATTGCTCTAAGAACCGGTCATACAGAAGCAGCTAATTTTCTTGCCGAGCGGGAGTCGGAAGAGGGAAAAGAGGAAGAAGAATAAGCTGGCTGTTAGTTTAGAAGTAGTAGTTGAAGCTTCCGGTGATCGCCTCGATAGCTCCGGCCTGACCCTCCAGCTCTAAACTCAAATAATCAGTTACATCATATAAGATGCCGGCTGTGGCAGAAAGTCCTGAAAATTTATCAAGTTCATAACTGGCTTCAGGTCCGTTAGAAAAATCCACTTCACGTCGTGAGTAGAGCAGTCCCGTGTAGGTGTGAAAACTATCTGTTCTGCTTGAACCGTTGCTGTATGATGTTTGGCGTCCCAATAAAAACCCCAGCTGCCAGTCACTAGTTATTTCTAACTCTCCGGCACCACCCTGTTGATCCTGTTTGTCATGATTGGCAAAATTCCCGGTTAATTTCATATAGAGATCAGGATCATCCTCGATTAAGAACTGAAATCCCAGCCCCAAAACTTTTCCATCATCAAATGAATCGTCACCAAACTCTGTGTCAGTTGTGCCAAAAAGACCATAAACTTGAAGCTGTGGTGAAACACGAAAATTTACCCGTAACCCCAGAATCTGGTTGATTAATTCCTGATTGTCCAAACTGCTGTCATCGGGAGAAAAATCAGCCCGGCTATAAGAATAAAGAACGGAAAAATCAAACTCCTCTGCGCGGGTATGATCTATTAGTCCCAGCTGTTGAGAAATAGCAGGTGCTGGGATTAAGCTGCATATTAAGAGCATGGAGAAAAATAATTTAACCATCGCAAACCCTCCTTGAATAGTCTAAATTCAGGCGGTTAAACTGAAGACCTGAAAATTAATTATGACTGAGATTATTCCTGATTACAAGTATCAGGTGAGGAGTAAGCGTGGGCTTCCGCAATGAAAAGCTTTAGTTTGTTTTCTGCATTAGCTATTATTGTTCTGGTACTCAAATTTTGGTTGGTTGATTTATCTAAAGGTTGGTTTATCTCTTTTTGTCCTTATGAAAGATTATCCTGCTGGAGACAGGAGGTAAAATTATGGGTGTTAT
>PWOD01000216.1 GCA_003557545.1 bacterium
GGATGGGTGGCGACTGCGGTGATCGATATTGCCCCGTTTTTTTTGAGATTTTCTGCAGCTGTTACCAGTGTGCCGCCGGTATCTATCATGTCGTCAACCAGGATAGCATGTTTATCACGAACGTCGCCAATTACATTTACAACCTCGGTTTTATTCGGTTCAGGACGTCTTTTATCGATGATAGCCAGCTCAAAGTTTAAGCGTTTAGCCAGGGCTCGTGAACGGTTGGCTGCACCGGCATCAGGACTGACAATTACTGAGTTACTCATGTCGAATTTGTTTTCCAGGCAGTTGATCAGGATTGGTGCCGAGTAGAGGTGGTCCACCGGAATATCGAAAAACCCCTGGATCTGGTCGGCATGGAGATGCAGGGTTAATACTCTGTCAGCCCCAGCTTTTTCCAGCAGGTTGGCGACCAGTTTGGCTGAAATGGGAACCCGGGGCCGATCTTTTCGATCCTGTCGGGCATAGCCGAAATAGGGAATTATTGCTGTTATGCGTGCGGCAGAAGCACGCCGGGCTGCATCGATCATAAGCAATAATTCCATCAAATGATCGTTGACCGGAGCGCAGGTCGACTGGAGTAAAAACAGGTCAAGCCCACGGATTGTCTGGTCAAATTTTACACGTATCTCACCATCGGCGAACCGGTCGATATTAACTTTACCCGGGGTCGAATCAAGTTTATCTGCCAGTCGGCTGGCAAGCTGTGGATTGGAACTTCCGGCAAAAATATTAAAATCTCTAAATCTACTCACTATTGATCAGTCTCCTCTTGTTTACGTGGTTTCCAGTGTTCCTTTACCCAGTTTTGTTTGATCTCCTGCCGGGGTCTGGTAAGTCCTAATGAATCGGCAGGAATATCGCTGGTAATAGTTGACCCGGCTCCCAGCATAGCACCGGATTGTATGTTAAGTGGGGCGACAAGTTCACAGTTGCTGCCGACAAATACATTGTCGCCGATTGTAGTCCTGTGTTTTTTATATCCATCATAGTTGCAGGTAATGGTCCCCGCTCCGATATTTACGTTCTCTCCCAGGATCGCATCACCGATATAAGAAAGGTGAGAAACGTTGGTATTGTTGCCGATTCGGGACATTTTTATTTCAACAAAATTACCCAGTCTAACATCGTTTCCAGTACTTGTCCCCGGTCTGATATGGCAGTAGGGACCGACCCGCACCCGGTTTCCCAGCCGGGCATCTGTTATTTGTGAGCTGATTATTGTCGACTGTTCACCAATAGTTGAGTTTTCAATCCTGCTGGGACCAGTTATTCGGGTACCGGAACCAATAGTTGTTTCTCCTACCAGAGTGACCGAGTTTTCTAAAACAATATCCTGGCCCCAATTAACCCAGGGACCGGCTTTGAATAACGCTGGATCGTGGAGCGTCACTCCCTGGTTAAGCAGCTGTTTCCTCAGCTGTTTGTACCAGCTTTGTTCAAATTCAATCAGCTGGGCGCGGCGGTTGATTCCTGTGATTTCCCAGGTGTCAGATATTTTCTCCGGGAGGACGATACCGCTGTCTCTGTTTAGCAGCTCAATAATATCAGTCAGGTAATATTCTTCAGCCTGGTTGTCGGCAGAAATGAGGGGAAGATATTTTCGCAAAACCGCGGCTGTGCAGCAGATAACCCCGGTGTTGATTTCCTTTATTTCCCGCTGGCTGGCGCTGGCCTCCCGGTGTTCGATGATTTTAGCCACTCGGTTGTTTTCTCGAACGATTCGACCATAACCGGCAGGATCAGGAAGAGTGGCTGTTAATAGAACCATGTCGGCCTGCTCCTTGCGAAATCTCGCGAGGATTTTTTGATAGGTGGCCGGTCGTATTCCGGGGATGTCCCCATAGGTTATCAGAACAATAGATTCATCGGGAATTTCCGCAGTTTCCAGGGCAATTCTTACAGCGTCCCCGGTCCCTCGCTGGACCGGCTGTTCAACCGGTTGAGTTTCCGGTGAAAGCAGTGGTTTGACGATCTCCTGTCCATGTCCCACGACAGCGATAGCATTTTCGATGCCGGCATGGTCAAGGCCTCGTTCTACATGGGTGATCAATGGTTCGCCAAAACAACGGTGGCAGACCTTGGGCAGCCGGGAGTTCATCCGGGTACCCTGACCGGCGGCAAGAATTATTGCTGTGCAGAATTGCTCCATTGGTTGAAACCTCACTTGTTTCTGTTTGATCGCACTGTAATCTTCGCAAGTGAGAGATTCTACAATATTTTAAGGATAAATTCACCCTTTATCGGCAAAATATAGCCGTAAAACAGCAAAAATCTAAAAAAAATCGGTTTTTTTAGATTTATCCCGTAGCAATAGGACCGCTATCCAGTTTAATTACAGCCGTTTAGAACCGTCCGAGAACTCCGAAATTGATTGAGCTTACGTCATAGTCGTCATCGATATCATCATCATCGCTGTCGACATCGACATTGCCCTCCCAGTTGTAATCGAGGAACAGAGCGGTCACCGGATTGACATGATACTGGAAGCCAAAGCCAATAGCCGGCCCGGTATGGTCGTCTGTCCAATCTAAGTCCGTACTTACGTCGGTATATTCATGGTCGATGGAAAAGTGGGTAATTCCAGCCCGTGCGTAAAATGTCCAGCGTTCTGCCTGGTCCAGGGGAGCGTCAAATCGGCCGAAAACCCCGAGATAGTAGTTAAGATCGGAGTCCAGTTCGATAGTACCGTCGCTGACTGAATCGTCTCCGGCAAAAGCAATCGAACCCTCAACCGACCAGGGGGAGTTGAAGGTATAGCCTCCGGTAAGTTTTAGTCCACCCATGGTCAGAGTCTCTTCTCCACTGTCCAGGTCGACATCAAAACTGAATCCTGTCAGAGCGACACTACCGTAAAAGGGGTTGACCTGGGACAGTCGGTGGGGACGTCCAAAGGCAGCGGCAGGCACTGAATTGACCAGTACGAAAGTAGTCAGCAAACAGGTTAATAACAACAGCTTAAGAAAACGCATAATACTCACCTCATCAAAAATTTTTACTGCTAAATTTCAGACTATCAGATTTTATTGATAAGTTTAAGTTATAACAACGTAATTAAATTATTTGAGCAATTAAAAAAAGTTTTATCAAAAAAATAAAAGGTTGAAAGCAGCGGGGCAGATGAGCTGGCTGTCCCTGCAATTTACTGCCTGAAAATAATATAGCATAGTGGGTGAGGAAAATCGAGAAAATAGTTATGAGCCACTGACCTTCAGGAAATTAAATCGATTTTTTGCTGGATAAATGGAGGAAAATCAAACTCAGTCTAAAAAATTTTTAAAAAACCTCAAAAAGTTCTTTACAAACCATAATGGATGTATGATAATAAAAAACATTAAAAAAAGAACGAACGTTCATTTATTGTTAGATTAAATCGTCAATTAAGAGTTTTTAAATTATTTTATTGGAGGTTTTAAAGATGGACAAGCAGGATGTTTTGAGACAGATAGAGGAGAAAAAGGTAAAGTTTATTAGATTGTGGTTTTCAGACCTGGCCGGTAACCTCAAGGGGTTTATGGTTCCCAAAGCTGAGATGATAAAGGGGTTTGACGATGGGTTTGGTTTTGATGGATCATCTATCGAGGGTTTTTCGCGGATACAGGAAAGTGATATGATTGCCCTGCCTGATCCTGATACGTTTAAAATTCTTCCCTGGGAAAACGGCAATTCAGAGGTCGCCCCGGTTGGAATGATTTTTTGTGATGTGCATGATCATGAGGGTAATCCTTATGGGATCGATCCCCGCTATATTTTAAAACAGGCCCTGAAAAAATCTCAGGAGCTTGGTTTTGATGAATGTTTTGTTGGACCGGAGATGGAGTTTTTCTACTTTGAGTCGCCGGAAGATACCAAGGTTATCGATCATGGAGGATATTTTGATCTGACCGCTCTGAATCTGCCGAACGATCTGCGCAAGCAGACAATTGAAGCTCTTGGTCGAATGGGGATTGAAGTTCCTTATTCACATCATGAGGTTGCTCCCAGTCAGCATGAAATAAATCTTCATCATGAAGCGGCTTTAAAGATGGCCGATATCACGATTATTTATCGTTATGTTGTTAAGGAGGTAGCAAATCGGAATGGTGTTTATGCAACCTTTATGCCTAAACCCTTAGAAACTGAAAATGGTTCTGGTATGCATGTTCATCTGTCGTTGTTTAAAGATGGGAAAAATGCCTTTTTCAAAAAAGGTGAAAAGTTTCACCTGTCCCCAGTCGGACGTCAGTTTATCGCCGGCCTTTTAAAACATGCCCGGGAGATAACTGCTGTAACAAACCAGTGGCCCAACTCCTACAAACGGTTAGTGCCCGGTTATGAAGCCCCTGTTTATCTGTCCTGGGGACAGCGTAACCGCTCGGCTCTGATTAGAGTGCCGGCCAACCGGAACGGTGAGGAAAATGCTACCCGGATGGAGTTGCGTTCGCCAGATCCAGCGGCTAATCCTTATCTGACCTTTGCTGTCATGCTGCGGGCCGGATTAAAGGGTATCGAGGAGGGTTATGAGCTCAGTCCCCCGACAACTGACAACATCTATGAGATGGATCTTTATGAACGTCAGCAGGCCGGGATAGATTCGCTGCCTGGAAGCCTGGGCGAAGCTATTTACCATTTTGAAAACAGTGAGTTGATGAAGGATACCTTTGGCGAAGAGGCTTTTCAGAACTATATTCGTGAGAAACGCTATGTCTGGGATAAATATCGCCGTCATGTTTCACAGTATGAACTGAGTGAATATCTCCCGGTACTTTAATCGGATTAATTTTTCCGGCTCGGCCCGGATTGATGGTTAATTGATCAATTTAGCTATTTTCAAGGAGAATCTGCTGATGAGTAAAATTCTGCACAGGAACAGTCGGACAATTGAGGAACGGGATGCCTGTGGGTTGGTCGCCAGATTTCGTAAACAGAATCTTGGTGGTGCCGGGGGGACCTACGGTGTCCTGCGTCGAACGCTCGAGAGTATGTCCAAACTGCAACAGCGGGGTGGAACGGTTCAGACTGACTGGGGCACTGATGGTGATGGTGCCGGTGTTTTGACCGATATTCCCATCTATATCTGTCGTGATGACCTGCTCTGGAACGGTTTGAATGGGGCTCTGGCAGAGAGCCTGGCCCTGGGCCATTTTTTTCTTACACCGGGGAGCGAACCGGGTGTCATAGAGGCGATAAAGCAGATTCTTCAGGAACAGGAGCTGGAAGTTCTTTACCATCGTCCGGTTCCGGTCCGACCGGAGCACCTGGGCCCCGCAGCACGGGATCGTGAGCCGGATATAATTCGGGTTGGAATACTGGTCAAAAAGTCTTCCGACATTAGCCACCAGCTATTTGCTGCCCGGGTGGAGATAGACCGACGATTGGAGGATGTACATGTTGTCAGTTTAAGTCGTAACTCCCTGGTTTATAAGGTTATGGGGACCGGTAAAACGTTGCATCAATATTACCCGGAGCTGCATAACTCACGCTATAAAACCTCCCTGGCTATTGGACATATCAGAATGAGTACCAATACCGAACCGGATTTTCGGCTGGCTCATCCCTATGGCGCAATGGTTCACAACGGGGAGATCAACACGATAGATAGATTGATCAGCCGCGCTCAAGAGTTGAAGATTCCGCTGCCTGAAGATCCCAGTGATACTATGGTTGTGGATCGTATTCTGGAGTATTTGATCTCTGAAACCGGCTGTTCTCTGGCTACTGCCTACCGGATGGTTTTTCCACTGGTTGATGCTGAGATAAAGGCTTTACCGGAGGAGGAAATGAAAATCCAGAGCCGTTTGAAGGTTCCGTTTGGTAATCTTGGCCAGGGGCCTGCAGGAATAATCGCCCGCCATGGTGACGAGGCGATTATCGGTTCTGATGCTCTGGCTCTTCGGCCGGTCTGGTTTGGTGAGACAGAAAAGGAGTATTATGCTACCAGTGAACGGGGTGCAATCGGATTCAATGATAATCGCCGTTCGCCTCGCCCACTGGCGGGTGGTGAGTTTGTTTTACTCGACCTGGATGGTTCTCGGATGGTCCCCCGGGAACAGTTGATTCATACTTACCGGCGGGATATTGAAAAGATTTTCCCCGGTCGGGCCAAAGAACCTCCCCGTAGTTACCAAAAATTTCCCCTGCCTCGAATCGGTGTAAAGGAGACTCTGGCCGGGGATGAGTGCTATAGAAGGGCTCTGGGGTTCAGTCGTGAAGATGAGCAAAATCTCCGGCAGATGGCGAAAACCGGCTCGGAACCCCTGGGAGCGGTTGGATATTCCACCGGGGCTTTGGCTGCGATTAAAGATAGTGAGAGAATGCTGGCAGATTATTGTCATGAGCGGGTTGCAGTAATTACCAATCCCGCCCTTGATTCTGAACGGGAATATCGACCTTTTAGCCTTAATGTTAGGTTTGGCGACCGGGGAGGATTTATGCGTCCCCGAGTTAATCCCTGTTGGGAGTTTCCCTCGCCGATAGTTTTTTCCTCGCAGATCTCTCGATTGCTGGAAGAACTGCGTGCGGAAGGGGTTCCGGTGAACCGGATCTTTATCGGCCGTGAACCGGGTGAAACTCAGGATGAAGCTCTGGAAAGGATTACCGGCGAGTTGACTGGTGGTACCGGGTTTCGTGTGGTCTATCTGCAGGATGGTGAAATTCTTACCGGTGGCCGCGGTCTGCTTGATCCGGTGCTGGTTATGGCCGCCGTCAATCGGCAGTTGGCCATCGCTGGCGAAGCCGATAATACGGCGATAATTTTGGAATCAAGACGGCTGAGAAACCTGCATGATTTGATGGTTGTATACGGACTGGGGGCGGAGCTGATAATTCCCGTAACAATTGAAAGGTTTATCCTCTCCAGCTCTTTTTCAGATCGTTCGGATCTGACCCCTGAAAACTGCTTGTATAATCTTCTGAAAGCTTTGAAAACCGGGATGAAAAAGGTCATATCGACCATGGGTATCCATGAACTTGAAGGGTATGGCAGAGTCTTTTGTTCGCTGGGGTTAAACCGTGAACTGGAAGATCTTCTCGGGGTGGACGGATATCTTGGCTCGGCGGATCGAGGTTTCTCACTTGAGCGACTTGAAGAGATTGAGCAACAGCGGGAACAGAGCTATAATCAGCAGCAGAAACCGTCAACCAAACCAACTGTTCGCTGGACCCCGGAGCTGCGTAAAGCACTTGATGGAGTAGCGGCCGGCGAGCTTGATTACAGTCAATATGAGGAGAGTTTAAACAGGACAAGGGAAAGATCCCCCCTGACGGTTAGTGATTATTTTAAACTGCCTGATGATTCCGCCAGTTCGCTCTCAGCCGATAATGTGAAACTGGACATTGACGGTAGTGCTGCACCAATATTTTTTGCTGCTATGTCCTATGGTTCGACTAATGTGGTACCTTTTACTGCTTATGCCGAAGCGGGACGGCAACTGCAGATACTGGTGATTAACGGAGAGGGGGGAGAACCGGAATATTTACGGCAGCAACCGCCCCCCCTGCGGGCTCAGCAGCTTGCTTCAGGACGGTTTGGAGTCGACACTGACCTGCTGGCTTCAGCAACTGAAATTCAAATTAAAGTAGGTCAGGGGGCTAAACCGGGCGAAGGTGGTCTGCTCAAGGCGGCCAAGGTAACTCCCCATATTGCAGAGACTCGCCGTACTCCGGCCCATATTGATTTAATCAGTCCGGCTAATAATCATGATTTTTACAGTATTGAGGATCTGATTCCCACCGTGATAAATGAGCTGCGGGCGGTTAATCCTCGGGTCAGGGTTGATATTAAACTACCGGCTATTCCAAATCTTGCACCCATTGTGACCGGGTTGGCCAAAGAGGGTCACCCTGACGCTATTACGATTAGTGGTTATGACGGTGGTACAGGTGCGGCTCGTAAACATGCCATGAAACATGTCGGTTTTCCGGTTGAAGTGGCGTTGAATGAGGCCCATCGGGCACTTTGTAAGAATGGTTTGAGGGACCGGATTGAACTGCGGGCAGAGGGAGGAGTGCAGGGGGTCGAAGATGTTTTGAAGCTGGCTGTTCTGGGTGCCGATCGAGTTGGTTTTGGCACTGCCTGTATGCTGGTTGTTCAATGCCTTTACTGCGGACAGTGCCATACTAATCGCTGTCCCAGGGGAATAACCAGTACTTATAATAGTTCGGAGGAGGCAGAAAAAAATGGAGTTAAAGTTTTTCAACCCCGGGTTCTGGAACGCAGTATTGAACGGCTGGTACAGTTTTTTGGCGGGATGAAAAAACAGCTTACCCGGCGCCTGGCCCAGCTGGGGATCGAAAGCTTCAGCCATCTGCAGGGCCGGGTAGATCTGTTGGAATTGATCGACTCAGATAAAAAAGAGTTTGAACTTTCTGGTCTACTGCAGCCGGTAGAGATGTTTACCCCACCGGCTGAGTCGGATCTGGTAAGGGATCGGCACCAGACATCTATCTCTGCGGAGCAGGCCCAAACTCTGGAAACTGAGCTAAGGCGTCAAAGCGATCGAAAACTCGATAGATTGCGGTTTGTCACCAGTTTAAAAAATACTGATCGGGCCGTCGGTGCCGGTGTTTCAGGCGTGATGGCTCGTTATCGGAGAAATCATGGTGATCCGTCAGAAGTGATCAACAAAATTTTGATACGTCCAGAAGATCCCTGTATACC
Organism: bacterium; assembly: GCA_003557545.1. Lineage (GTDB taxonomy): Bacteria > T1Sed10-126 > T1Sed10-126 > T1Sed10-126 > T1Sed10-126 > PWOD01. The sequence continues at coordinate 8,642 of PWOD01000216.1, forward strand.
GGGTAATGGTCTTGGGGCTTTCAATGAGTCCGGAGTTGAGCTGGTAGTCAGGGGGGGAGCACAGGATGGTACAGCCAAGAGTATGAGTGGAGGCCGCGTGGTGATTTTACCGGGAGAAAATAATATGGGGTACCGGCTGGACGGTAGTGTTGGAAAAAGTGCTGCCTATGGCGCCACAGGCGGGACCCTGGTGGTCGCCGGCAAATATGCTGATTCCCGTTTCGGTGTGCGCTGCTCCGGGGCTGATCTGATTCACCTGGGGGAGTTGACTGCTCCGGTTGCTGATACCCGCTCACTGATCAATAGCCGGGCTAATCTTAAGGGTTTTGCTTTTGAATACATGACCTCTGGACGTGGTTTGGTTCTTGGGGACCCGGGGATGGATCTGGGGACCGGTATGACCGGTGGTGTTGTTTATGTTAAGTTGAATCCCGACCTCGGTTTAACCAAACAGGCCCTTGAATACCGGTTGGGCCGTGGAGTTGAACTGGCTGAGTTTACCGAGCAGGATATAGCTAACGTTGTACAGCTGTTGGATACAGGAAGGAAGGTGCTGGAGTTTGGTCAGACCGACCTGAAAGAACAACTGGAACAGTTGAAAAAAGCTCCGGCTGAAAACTTTTGTCGAATAAGTCCGGTTCCATCCCCTATGGTTGAATCGGATCTAACAGTTGACCCACTGGAAGCGATCACCCGATTTTATGAGTCATCTGATCGCTGATTGAGTCCCTTTGTTCACGCCGCTTAAAAAAGTGCTGGTTCTGTTCCTTATGACATTTTTTCCAGCACTATTTAGTTGTTTTTTTAATAAAGTTAAGTATAATGGTTATATAGGAACCAATAAGTTTCTTAAAAGCTGTTTAAAATAAATTTATCGGGGAGGATTAGAGAATGAAAAGATTGTTTAAAATATGTAATCTAAAAGTTTTATACTCGGTGTCCGGGCTGCTCTGCCTGTTAGTTGTAATTGGCCTGTTTGCCGGACCTGTGTTCGGTGGTGATACGCCGCTGATTGAGCATTTTGATCTGGTGGAATCATTCCCCGGTCAGCTTCAGTTGGGAGATACCGGGGCCCCGGTTGTTCTCACTGAATACTCCGATTTTCGCTGTTTTTTCTGTCAGCGTTTTGGGGTTGAGACCTTCCCTGAAATTTTTCGAGAATACATTCTAACCGGCAAACTGTTGTTTCAATTCCGTTTTTTTCCAGTTGGTGGCGAACAATCTGTGGAACTGGCAAAACTTGGAATATGCCTTGATCAACAGGATAAGTTCTGGCAGTTTAAAACCCTGTTTATGGAACGGTTTTACCAAAATAGACCTTCGGAACTATCCTCCGAGTTACAGGTTGTTCTGGATGAAATTGACTATCAGGCGGAGCAGTTGGACAGCTGTCGTGAATCTTTGGCCACGGATTATTTTCTGCGGGAAACTGTAGCAGAAGCCCGTGAAAAAGCGGTTCGTTCGACACCAACTGTTTTCATTAATCAGACAAAGGTTGTCGGTGCCCGGCCGTTTGAAGAGTTTCAGGAAATTATCGAACAGCAGCTTGATCTTCACTAGGGCTGTTTAATTGAGTCTGTTTTTTCAGCTGTTGCAAAACTTGAGATTTATTCTCTAACTAATCGGTTCTAACTGATTAGGATTGAACTTGTTCGGCTGATTGTTTAAAATTTACTCAGTTGAGCAGGCGGAAAGTCTATTTATACTCCTGATTTCGGTTGGATGATATTCAATGATTGAGCTGGCTGATTTAACAGATGTAGGCGTTGGTTTTCGATTGTCGGTTGATGATCTTATCGGTCATACCGGCCGGCTGGAAACTATTGTGCAGGCAACTCTTGAAGAGCAGATAAATCTATTTGATCTGGCCAATAGTATCGGAATCTGCCGGCTGCAGAAACGGCTGGGTGAGGTGGTTAAAAGACTGGGCTGTCGAGAGCAGCTTTTTTTCATTATAAAAGGTGGAATAAAGCGCAATCAAAATGGTGTTTTACAGCCTGATGGCAGCCCGGAAAATCTTCGTAGTTCGGTGATTGAAGCTCTTGAACTGCTGGATTTTGAAACCCTCGATTGTTACCAGATTCATTGGCCTGATCGGACTGTTCCGGTCGCTGAAACGATCGCAACTCTTCAGCAGCTTAAGGATGAGGGTTTAATTAGATATATCGGGGTAAGTAATTTTACTGTTGATGAGTTAAAAGCAGCCGAGGCCGGCGGAACGATCGATTGTGTTCAGTTTCCTTATAACCTGTTTCAACTGCAGACCGAGCGGCAGCTGTTACCTTACCTGCGTAAAACTCAGCATAAAAACCTGGCCTATGGTGTCCTCTGCCGGGGAATGTTAACAGAAGATTTTCTCCAGACCGGTGCGTTGAAATATGATACTCTGGGAAGAAAGCTAACCCATGTTGAGGAAAATTTTCAGCTTTATCGTTACGCTCTGCAGCAGATCTCTGATTATCTGGAAAGCAGTTCGATAGATCAGCCCCTCTCTTCAGTCCTGATGGCCTGGGCTCTGGCACAACCGGGCATAGAACATGTTTTGTCGGTGGCCTATATTCCGGAGCACGTGCGGTTGATCAAACAGGCCACAGCCGTGCAGCTGGAAGCTGACCAGCTCGGCAGGATAACTGAAATCGTAAATCAGACGATTGGTGGCAATGTTGATCTGCAGTTTGTGGTTCCTCCCCATCATAGTTCCCGAACCTTTTAAGAAAACTTTTCAAGTTGTTTTTTTACCAGCAGCTTGAGCTGTTCAACCGTTAGTGGTTTGAGGGGCTTATCAGGTTTTTTATTTGTACTGTAAAATAGCTGAGGGACGATCTCCTTATCGGGATAAACTGCTTTGATCACCTGGTAATAAACAGTTAGCTGTTTCTGGTAATCAGCCTCCGAATTACGGGTTAGATCGGTTTTGTAGTCAATAATCTGAATTTTATTTTCCTTAAAGATCAACAGGTCTATCTGACCTGACAGCAGTATTTCTTCAGACTCCAGTTTGACCGGAAGCAGGCAGCTTACTTCAGCTTCGATTTTATCTGCCTGTTGAAGTTGTTTGCAGAGCCAGTTTTTTATATTTTTCTGGTCCTGGTTAACCGGTTCAATTTCTTGATCAATTAGTAGTTGCTCGGCAAAATTGTGAAGCTCCCGGCCAAATTTAGCCCCGCGGCCCGGTCCAGCTTTGATAGCTTCATCTCCCATCAAATCATGAACAGTTAGTTTGATCCGTCTGGGATGGTCAACCGGTGAAAATTGCAGACAGCTCCTGGGAGCAGTTTCTGCTGTCAGAGCTATCGGTGCGGGTCGGGTAATCTGTTCGATCGAGCTGTCCGGCAGCAGGTTGTCAAAAAAACTGCTGGGACGTTTATTGTTGGCGGTCAGGTAGAGATAGTTTTTAGCACGGGATAGGGCAACGTATAACAGGCGTCGTTCTTCGTCGTAGTCATTACCGGCCAGACTCAGCGTTAAAATCCCCCGCCAGTCGTCATACAGGTAGGGATAGGGTTCGGTCAGGTAGATTTTTCTGGTTCTGATCCCGACCGGATCAGAGTATTGGATGACCGGGGGGCTGCCACCCCGGCTGGGAAAATGGGCAGAGTTGATATTGGCCAGGAAAACTACTGGATATTCCAGACCTTTGGCTCCGTGGATTGTCTGAACAGTTACCGCATCGTCCAAATTGGTAGTTATTTCCACGGTGGTTTTATTCACTATACAGTCCTCCAGATAGTTGATCAGCTGACCCAGATCAAACTCTGTCTGTCGGGTAATGAAATAGAGCTGTTCGATTATTTTAGAAGTAATTTCTCCCTGGTAGTTGTAGCGTTTGAAAATTATTCTGGCCACGGCGGCTAACCAGCGATGTAGTGACTTTTGCTGCCGTTGTTGAAGCTGGCGGCGGAATTTTTTTAACTCCCGGGGATAGCTCTGATATAGCGTAGATGATTTATCCAGTATAATAGCCTCCAGTTCGGCCCGTCGGTAGCCGGCCTCTTCAAGCAGGACCACCCAGCCCCGTGGAGAGTTTTTATCAAACAATACGCGCAGCCAGGCCAGAAGAATAATAGCCGGATCCGTTTTGAAAATTTCAATTCCCCCCTGGTAGGCCAGGGGAATCTTATATTGGTCCGCTTTTTTCTGGAGTTCGAGGCCAAACTTACGGTTGCGAGTTAATACGGCAATATCTGAATATTTAAGCTGCCGCTGCTCGCCGGGTGGACCGATAAGATAGTCCTGGTTGCCGACCAGCTGACAGATTTTATGAAGAATCGCCTCCGGCTCCTGCGGACTGACAATCCCTGATATTGCTGTTTGTTCCACTTCCCGAGCGGCAGTCAGTGCAACAATATCTTTGGCTGATGTTAAGCTTGTAATATCCTCATCGGCTGTCGCTGGAACAGAGAGGCTGTTGCGTGAAAAATCGAGAATTTCCTGGGAAGAGCGATAGTTTTCGGTAAGTTCGATTTTATTTATCCGTTCGACGCTGTAGGGGATTCGTTGTTGATCGGCGTTGAGTTCTGCTCTATACTGCTCTATTCTCTGGTTGAACTCTGTAATATTTTCAACCGCAGCATATTGAAAACTATAAATACTCTGTTTCCAATCGCCCACTACACAGATATTATCAGTTTTAGACAGTAGTAGTGTCAGTTTAAACTGGATTTCACTTGTATCTTGAAATTCGTCAAC
>PWOD01000040.1 GCA_003557545.1 bacterium
CCCGATCTATTTTTCAGGGTAAAACTACGCTCATCCCACGGACCGATCCAATGACTGCCGGCCAGTACCAGATTAAGATTTCCCCGGACTGAAAAAAGATGTTGAGGACCAGAATCAGTAGTTATTGTCAATCTTGCCGCATCAGCCAGCAGACAATCTTCATGTAAGTTTTCTGAATATCTATACCAGTTAATCAGATTTTGTTTCGAACCGACCTTCCTGGTGATCTGTTCCAGTCTCTGCCGATCCTCCGAACCACCTATCAAGCAGATCTGATACGCAGCTTCTAAAAGCTGTTCTACCACCTGTGAACAGTGTTCAGCCGGCCAGACCCTATTTTTAACCCGAGAACCGGTATTAATCAAAATCAATCTATCAGTATCAATCTCAAGCTGATTAATTTTACTCTTAAACTGGTTCTTTTGCCGGGAATCATTTCGTTGATAAAACTGTAATCTATCCGGCACAACATCTGCATACAAACTATGGGAGCCAATCGAATGGACCGGGACTGAAATATCGATAAACCGGGAAAACTGATGAGGATTTCCCTGAACAGTCGGAACTAAATCATCGGTCAAGGTGACACCGTTTAACTTGGCCGGTGAAATCAAGTGACAGATAATCGCTGAAAAGGGGGCGGTATGAAGATTAATCAGATAATCATACCCGGCCGACCTCAACCGGTAAATTAGCTTTCTCAAAGAGGAAAAAACTTCTCCAAGGGATTGATTTTTTAAACTATTCAACCATTTTCCGACAGGTATTTCTATTATCTCGTTCAGAACCGGGTGATCAGTAATACCGACCGCTGCTTCTGCCTCAGTTAACAGGGATATTTTAGCCGCAGGAAACTTCTCGGAAAGAGCATAAACTGTCGGTATTATGCAGGTCACATCGCCGATTGAACTGAGCTGAATTATTAAAATTTTTTCTGGGTTATCAGGAGCCAGATCGGGCTGCAAAATAAAATCAGGATAATGGTCCCAGGATCTAAAAATCAGATGATAAGCCAGTAATCGGTACCAATCCGTTTGAGAAATTTGGTGGTTATTGCTGTAATGTTGAATTAAAAATCGGGGGATCTTCACATTTTATCCGGGGCTCTTACATCAAGCAGATTAAGCCCCGTCTTCAGGGTTAATTTTAACAGTTCAACAAGTTTCAAACGCAAAGTTGTAAGTTCTTCATCCTCGTAGTTAATAACCCGGTGTTCAACATAAAAAGTATGGAACTTGCTTGCCAGTTCTCTCAACCAGAAAGTTATTTTATGGGGTTCTCTCCCCTTCAAAACATCCTCCAGAAATCCCGGGAAACATAGTGTTTTAAAAACTAAATCATGACTGGCCTTTGATAACTCGGAGCCGACGACGGAGTTTTCAAAATCACTGCCGGCTTTACGCAAAATACTGGCCAGCCTGGTATGTGCATATTGCACGTAATAAACCGGATTTTCTTCTGTTCGTGAAGTGGCCACATCAATATCGAAATCAAGTGGACTATTATGATTTTTCGTAAGAAAATTAAATCTAACAGCATCTGCGCCAACCTCTTCTAACAACTCATCCAGTGTAACGAACTCCCCAGCCCGGGTCGACATTTTTACCGGTTCACCAGCTCGATATAGATCAACCAGCTGGTATAATTTAATTTCCAGCCGGCTTTTTTCACATCCAAGCGCTTCCATCCCTGAAAGCAGCCTCTGCTGATAACCATGATGATCGTGACCCCAGACATTGATCATCCGATCATAGCCCCGGTCGAATTTATTCAAATGGTAGGCAAGATCATTAATAAAATAGGTGGGCTCACCATTACCTCGAATCAGAACTCTATCCTTATCATCACCCAGAGATGAGGTTTTTAAAAACAACGCCTCTTCTTTTTCATAGACAAGATCAACAGCTGCGAGTTTTTCAATTATTCGCTCAATCTTCGATCTGGAAGCCACCTCACTCTCGAACACTGTATTATCGAATTCTATACGTGATTTTTTTAAACTGTCAAATATCCAGCTCAAGATCTCCTTTTTAGAGAATTTTGCCAGCTCTTCAACACTCATCGAAACATCTATCTCCGGCCGGCGAGCGAGTTTTTTTAAATATTTTCCTTTATATAGTTCCGATTCAAAATCAACCGTTGCCCCGGCCTCTTCCTTCAATCTTAATTTCAAGCTGCGGCCTAACCTTTCAATCTGTGAACCACCATCATTCACATAATACTCCTTTTCCACCCGATAGCCAAAGGCCTGGAATAAACGGGCAAGAACATCACCATAAATAGCACCACGTCCATGGCCCACATGTAGAGGCCCGGTGGGGTTTGCACTAACAAACTCGATTAATATCGAGCTGTCCTGACCTATTTGAGGCAACTCCAGACTATCAGCATCTACTATACGCAACATCTCTTTAATTAAATATCTATCAGAAAAACGACAGTTTAAAAAACCCGGTTTCGCCACTTCAACAGCTTCTAACTCCGGCCGATTAGATAGCAAATATTCAGCCAGATCCTGGGCAATCTCCATCGGATTTTTTTGCAATTTTTTGGCGATTCGCAGGGGAAGAGCGATGGCCAGATCACCAAGATCGGTATTGGGGGGCAGTTCTACGCCGGCTGGCACCCCGCTCAGAGGTGTTTTTGTCCGAATATATTCAAGAACAGTATCTTCACAGAGCTTTTTTGGAAATTTCATAGTTATTTAGTATACAAAACGGAAGGAAATAAAGAAATACGGTCGGTGGGTTCAAACTTCGGTTTGAACAGAAACACCAATCACCCGAGCAACTGAAGCGCTAACGACGGAGTCTGGTTGGCCTGCTGCAGAACAGAAGTCCCAGCCTGCATCAGGATATTAGCCCGCGTACGCTTGACAGCTTCCTCGGCTATATCGGCGTCACGTATCCGGCTTTCAGCAGCCTGGTTATTTTCCATCTGTGTATTCAAAAAGCTAACCACGCTTTCCAACCGGTTTTGCAGGGCACCTACCCAAGCACGCCGCTGAGAAACCAAATCGATTGCGATAGTAGTCCGTTCAATCGCAGATTCAGCCAGTTCGCGAGTAAACACCGGGAAAGTAACATCCGTTTCCATATCCCTGAGACCCAGGGAAACTCCGGTTGTTGTCATCAGATCGAATCTGGTCACTCTAATGACATCGTCTCTATTGGGACCGACATGGAAATGTAGTGAACCCTGACCTAATTGATCCACCTGTCCATCGGCTCCAATAAGTCCGAAATCATTCTTGAGTAATTGCCGGTTGTTAAACTGAACACCCGACGCACTACGATCTATTTCATTTATAATCTGTTCAATCTCAGCCGATATCAACTGACGGTCATTATCAGTCAAACTATCGTTGGCGGCTTGGACAGCAAGTTCACGAATCCTCTGAAGATGTTCATGAACCGTTTCAAGACCACTTTCGGCGGTTTGCATTATA
>PWOD01000108.1 GCA_003557545.1 bacterium
AATTCCGGGACAATTACTAACAGCTACAGCCGGGGAGCTATTGAAGCGCTTGAGGAGGCCGGTGGGTTAGTTGGCCGGCAGAGTGGTGGAATAGTTGAGCAGAGCCTGGGGCTGGTTGAGTTAAAGGTTGATGTGGCAGCCGGGGGTGCAGTTGGCAGCCGGGTGGGTGGAGTTGTCGAGGAGGTCTTCTGGGACGTGGAGCTGTCCGGTGAGTCGCAAAGTGCTGGAGGGGTGGGGTTAACTACCCGTCAGCTGCGTGATTTAGCCACCTACAGCGGTGCCGGCTGGTCGATTGAAGCCAGCGCTATTGAGCACAACGATGGCTATCCATATCTGTCGGGGGAGACAGACCCGGTCTGGCAGATTTCGGTCTACCTGGAGTTAGAGATTATCGGTGAGGGTGTGGTGCTGATTAATGGTGAGACCTATGTTGAGCCGCTGCAGGTTGATCCACAAACGCCGCTGCTGGTTGAGGCGGTCTCCGGTCCAGCCTGGGAGTTTGGCGGCTGGTCGGGTGATTTGACCGGTGCGGATAGCAGCGTGGAGTTAATTGTTGAGCGGGATAAATCGATCACAGCTGAGTTTACCGGAATAACCCATCAGCTGGTAGCCGAGATTATCGGCAGCGGAGAGCTGCTGGTTGATGGGACGACTTATACCGATACGCTGGTGCTGCTTACCGGCAGCACGGTAGCGCTTAAGGTGGTGGCGGATCAGTATTACAGCTTCAGTCAGTGGGGTGCTGATCTGGTTGGCAGTGATACGGAACTGGAGCTGCTGGTCGATGAGGATAAGTTGATCGTGGCTAAATTCAGCCGGGACAGCCATAGTCTGGAGATTGCTGTGGAGGGTCCGGGCCGGGTGGAGGTTAACGGTGAGACCTACGTCGGGCCGCTGCAGCTGGCTGCGGGTGAGACGCTGGGGCTGGCCGCCGAGCTGTTGAACCCGGCCTATCGGTTTGATGGCTGGTCGGGCGATATTGATAATCCGGCAAAGACGCTCAGTCTGCTGATTGAGGAGGATCTGCAGTTGATCGCACCGTTTGTTCCAAACTTTGCCGGTGGCGAAGGAACACAGGCCTCTCCCTATGAGATTACAAGCTGGGAGCATCTGCACAGCGTCCGGGGTTTCCCTCAAGCCCATTTCAAGTTGACCGATGATCTGGACAGCACCAGCATTGGTTATCACCAGCTGGCCTCGGAGACCGCCAACGGTGGAGCCGGCTGGCAGCCAGTTGGTGACGAGACCGATCCCTTTGCCGGTCAGTTTGACGGAGCCGGCAGGACTATTGCCGGTCTGTACATCAACCGTCCGGACAGCGATTATATCGGACTGTTCGGGGTGAGCTCGGCCGAATCACAGATGGCTGGCATTGAGCTGTATGAGGTTAATATCCTGGGGAGGAACAACGTCGGGGCATTAGTTGGGAAAAACGATGGGTATATTGAGATCAGCTCCAGCAGCGGTTCGGTTGAGGGTGAGGATAATGTGGGGGGACTGGTCGGGCAAAATCTCAGGGGACGTAAATTATCTGAGTCATCTTCGGCTGCTCAAGTAAAAGGAAATGACCGGGTAGGAGGATTGGTTGGGTATAACTATCGTAGTAGTGAAGTGGTTGGTTCTTTTGCGCAAGGGTCAGTTGAGGGTGAGAACATGGTAGGTGGTTTGATTGGATATAATTTCCGTGGAGGTATAGTGGAAAGATCCTTTGCCAGTGGTGATATACGGGGGAATGATTATGTGGGTGGGTTAATCGGTTTGACCGGTTCCGGTAGTGAAATCAGATATTCTTATTCGACCGGTGCGATTGAAGGGGGAGAATATGTTGGTGGATTAATCGGGACCAGTCGATTTGGCAGAATTAGTGGCTGTTATGCAAGAGGAACTGTTGATGGTGTGAAGAGTGTTGGCGGGTTTATTGGTCAGCTTGAAGAAGGAGCTGTTGAAACAGTTTATTCGACAGGTAAAGTTACTGCCATAGATAAAGCCGGTGGGCTTATTGGTGAGAAGGTTTCAGCCCGTGTAATTCAAAGTTTCTGGGATATTGAAAGTTCATATCAGCGAAAGAGTGCTGGTGGCAGAGGCAAAACAAGTTTTGAAATGAGTGATATTCACACTTATATTGATCAGCGCTGGGATATTCAGTTGATCGATAAGGAGGTAAATGATGGTTACCCATTTCTAGCCTGGACAGAACAGCTTAACTCGCCAGTGTGGTTTCTGACCGATGATGAATATTTTAATCTACTTGGAACAGCAGAGGGGTTAGAACAGCCATATTCCTATCCAAATCCTTTTCGGGCTGATCAAAATCGGGTGGTAAGTTTTATAATACCAGCAAAATATGGTAACCGGGTAAATCTAACAGTTTATAGTGTCGGGGGTCGCCTGTTGATAAATAAGCAGTTAAATCTAGAGGTGGGCCGTATGGCAAGATGGGAGCCGGAGCTGGCCTCAGGGACTTATATTTATCTAATCGAGGGTAACGGCGTGTCAGATTCTAATAGGATTACGATTATAAGATAAGTTGATTGACTTATAAGAAGGTCAGATCATCCAGGGAAATATAGTACTTCAATGAGACAAGGAAAACCACAGAGTGGATGGGGAGCTGAACGAAAGAGAAAATCACTCACGAGGTAGTGGAGGGATCAACCTTTCAACATCGAGGCAAACTGGCGAACTAATTATCTTATGATCGCCAGCCGTCCGGTTTCGCTGTTGCCGGTTGATCTGTCTTTGATCCGGTAGATGTAATAGCCACTGCTCAGGGTTTTGCCCGAATTATTACGGAGATTCCATTCATAGGGGTCGTCGTGGGTTATTGTGTTGTAGACCAGAGTTCCGATAATCGTGTAAATTTCCAGCTCAAACGGACCATTATTGGGAGAGTTGAAGGCGAAATGCATCGAGTTATCGCCTGTCGTCGGATCGCCGTCACTGAAGCGGAAGGGATTGGGACCAACGATTACTTTAGAAGGTTTAGAGGGTTGGCCGATTGCGGTTTGAAAGAGGGCTGTGCACTGTCTATCCTGATTCATAACTATTGTTATTTCACTATCTGCCGATGTTAGGTCGCCGGTCCAGCCCTGGAAAACCATTCCCGGGCCCGGGTTTGCTGTAAGCAGTAGTTCGGTGTTATAGATGTATTTGTCAAGGTCGGGATCAACGGAGACGCTGCCGTTGCCAATGATGTTTATAGTTAATAGTTTATAACGATAGATCCACTGGCCGGCCGCCGCATTCCACAGGTAAGTGCCGGGATAGGAGTTGTTGGCCTGATAATCTGCCTTGAAATTACCGTTATCACCGAGGGATGCAATATTTCCGATGCTGACCCCGGGACCAAGTTTTACTTCGGTCAAAGAATTTCTATAGAAAACCCAGTCTGTAACTGTGTTTAGGGTGGTGGGAAGTTCGATGGCTGTCAGGGAGTTAAAGGCGAAGGAATGGCTGCCCAGTTGAGAAATCGAGGGTGGCAGCTGTAATTCGAGCATATCGTTGTAAGCGTAGGCATAATGGCCTATTTCAGTGATAGATGGGCCGAGAGTGAGCTGTGTAATGTTGTTATCGTAAAAAGCGTAGTGGCCGATTCGGGTTACAGTGACGGGAATTGTAGCGGTGGTTAGATTATTTCGGGTGAAGGTGAAATCTTTTATTTCAGTAATACCATGGGGAACTGTTACTGTGGTTAGCTCGTTGTTGCGAAAGGCCCCGACACCGATAGTGGTGGTGGAGTCGGGGATTGTGATGCTGGCAATATTGTTATGGGCAAAGGCATAATTCCCAATTGCAGTGAGAGAGTCGGGAAAGATTACACCGTTAAGATCCATGTTGGCAAATCCGATTGGATCGTTATCGTCACCGGGTCCGATAATCTCAACGGTTATCCCGGCTATTTTTTCAGGAATTACCGGGGAGAGTATTTCAGGAGAATCACCACTGATACCGGTAGGGTAGTACTGAGTTATAGTTCCGGTCAAGGGGTCAAATTCAAAATATTCTTCAGGGGTTAGATGGAGCCATTGGAAGCTGTTTTGATGCCATTGATAGCTGCCGGCCAGGGAGTTGTTAGCCACGTAATCTGCTGTAAAATTACCAATATTTCCCAGGGAAAAATTGTCTCCCAGTATAACATCCCTGCCAATAGTCACCTTTGTTATGGGATTGTCGCGGAAGGCAGAATCACGAATTTCAGTGACAGATTCCGGGATGGTTATTTCGGTAAGTTGATTTCCCCAAAAGGCACTCATATCGATTAAAGTAAGAGAATCGGGGAGCTGTAGCTCTGAAATCAAATTGTTACGGAATGCAGTGTGACCTATGGTTGTGACAGAATCACCCAGAGTCAGCGATTCGATAGAGTTGTTGGCAAAGACATAATCACCGATATCTGTAATAGAATCAGGAATAGTGAGTTCTGTGAGGGAATTGTTATAAAAGATCATGTTATGTAAGACAGTGAGGGAATTGCCAAGGATTACAGATTCTATGGCATTTTGTTGAAAGGCTGCATTGCCCATTAAAGTAACAGAATCTGGAATAATTAACTCTGTAAGCAGGTTGTGTGAAAAACTGCCCCCTCCCAGATGCTCCAGGGAATTTCCCAGAGTCAGCGTTTCCAGATTGTTGTATCCGAATACATTTTCACCTATAAAGGTAACAGAATCTGGAATGATGATTTCTCTGAGTGAATTTTTATAGAATGCCAGGCCTCCTATGAATGTAATAGATTCCGGGAAGGTTACGGCAGTTAAACCCATGTTGGAGAATCCAACGGGATTATTCCAATGCCCATAGCCGATTTGTTCAACTGTTTGACCGGCTATCTGGGACGGAATAATTGGATCGAGAACTTCAGGTGATTGACCTTCGCCGCATAAATAGTTTTCAATTCGTCGCAGTGAGATATTAAAGTCAAAACAGATATCGGCCAGAAGTGACCAGCTTAAAGCATGCCACAGGTAGGTCCCGGCCTGCGAGTTGTTTGCTTCATAGGCAGCTTTGAAATTACCATAAGGACCGAGTGAACGGTCGTTGCCAATAATAACATTCGACCCGATGGTTACCTCGGTTATCAATTCATGACGAAAGGCATCTGATTCCAGCTCAACAAGTGAATCAGGCAGCCGCAGCCTGGTTACCGGATTGTCCTGAAACGCCCGCGCGCCGATTTTAGTGATTGATTGAGGAAAATTCAAGTTTTCCAGGTTGTTGTTACCAAAGGTATGGGACTTTATTTCAGTGATTGAATTTCCAATATAAAGCTCTTCCAGCTGGTTGTTGACAAAGGCCCAGGAACCCAGGTCGTTGACTGAATCGGGGATCAGGACGGCTGTAAGTAGATTGTCCATAAATGCATAATTTCCTATTTTTATCAGGGAATTTCCCAGCGTAAGAGTTTTTAGATTATTCAGACGAAACGCATTAGATCCTATTTCAACTACTGAATCGGGGATGATAAGTTCGCTGAGTGAATTGTGGATAAATGCGTGCTGTTTTATTTCGAGAAGAGAGGCGGGCAAAGTTACAGCGGTTAAACCCAGGTTAGAAAAACCTTCAGGATTGTTCCAATCACCCTCTCCTATAATCTGCACGGTTTCTCCTCCTATTTTCGCAGGAATTACCGGGCTGAGTATTTCTGGAGAGTCCCCGGTTAATCCGGTGGGGTAATACTGGGTAATAGTGCCGGTGGCCGGGTCAAATTCGAAATAGTTTTCGGGAGTTGTTTCTCCTCGAACAGTAACGGGGTTTAAGAGTAAGAGGCTAACGCTAAGGATGAATATAAAAATGATCCAGGAGGATTGAATATTATAGCTGTTAATCATAACTTTTTCCTTCTAAACTGCTCTAATTAAAGTCTTTATTAAAGTATACATCTTTAATCAGTGTTTTTCAAAATTTTTTCAAAAAAATAATCAATGTAGAACAATAACCGGTTTTTTCAAGTTGAGCGATCAAACTTTTTGGAGTGAATTAGAGTTTGTTCTAATTTTGAGAAAGTAGGATAGGGGTGAAAGCGTTCGTGAGGATTTTCATGTTAGAATAAAATCGGGGTCTATGATAGAATTGTTTTAATTGAACAGTAAGGTATATAAAGAATATAAAGGAGTTGGAAGAAGATGTTTGACGAATCAGTCGAAACAGTTGACCATGAGGTTGCTGAGGCTTTAAAAAAGGAGGTGGCAAGACAGGAAAATAATATTGAGTTAATTGCCTCAGAAAATTTTGCCAGCCGGGCTGTTTTGGAAACAGCCGGATCGGTTATGACTAATAAATATGCTGAAGGTTATCCAGGGAAAAGATACTATGGTGGCTGTGAGAATATGGATACTGTTGAACGGCTGGCCATTGATCGGGCCTGTGAGCTATTTAATTGTAAATATGCAAATGTTCAAGCTCATTCGGGCAGTGGAGCTAACATGGCGGCTTATATGGCATTGATTAATCCCGGGGACAAGATTTTAAGTATGGACCTTAGCCATGGTGGCCATTTATCGCACGGAGCACCTGTAAGTTTTAGTGGTCAGTTGTATGAAGTTGCACATTATGGAGTGAATGAAAAGTCAGAAAGAATTGAAGCTGAAGAGGTAATAGAGGCGGCAGAAAAGTTTAATCCTGATCTGATAGTTGCTGGATACAGCGCTTATCCTCGTGAGATACCGTTTGATTTATTTCGTGAAGTGGCTGACGCTCACGATGCTTTCTTAGTAGTGGATATTGCTCATATTGCAGGATTAGTTGCAGCCGGCCATCATTCCAGCCCCTTTCCACAGGCTGATGTTGTAACTTCTACCACACATAAAACATTAAGAGGACCCAGAGGTGGGCTTATACTCACTAATGATCAGGATATTGCCGATAAAATCAACAAGAAGATTTTTCCAGGTATACAGGGTGGTCCCCTGATGCACCAGGTAGCTGCTAAGGCCGTAGCTTTTAAAGAGGCCATGACAGAGGAGTTTGCTGACTATCAGAAGCAGGTAATAAGCAATGCTATCAGGTTAGGTGAGGTATTGGATGACCGGGGTTTTCATATAGTCTCAGGTGGAACAGACAATCATCTTTTACTGGTTAACCTGGTGCCCAAGAATATTACCGGTAAGCTGGCCGAAAAGATTCTTGATGAGGTGGGGATTACTGCCAACAAAAATACTGTGCCGGGTGAAACTGAATCACCCTTTGTTACAAGTGGCGTGCGATTGGGGACGCCAGCTGTTACAACCCGGGGAATGAAAGAAGCTGAAATGGAAAAAATTGGCGAGTTGATCGATAGGGTCGTCTCAAACCCTGAGGACACAAAGGCCCATAAGATGGTCAAAGTAGAGGTTAGTAAGCTTACTGCTGAGTTTCCCCTGTATCCTTTCATAGAAGGTTCTGGTTACAGCGCTGTTGGTATACAGGCATGAGGTTGATAGATAAATTATTCTGTTAGGAGGGTGAAGTTTAAATGTCGCCAATCCAACCCGCTTCAGTTGATGCGATTCAAAGAGCTTTCATGCAGCAGGATATATCAGCCCGTAACCTGGCAAAAATCGGATTAGTTGATCGAGCTGAAGTTGATCTGGTCAGAGAGACTGTAAATCAGATGAATAATAAAAACGCAGTGTCATTTAATATCTCATCGATTAAAGTTCAGGATCAAATGGTCGGAGAGCTGTTGGATTTACAGGCCTGACTTAAACTTTCATCAGGCTGGATTATCGAGTTATTAGTCCTTGTCGTTAGGGTTATTTTTTTCTTGCTCCCGCTTACTTTTTTCCACCAATTTTTTTAGCTTTTCGACAGCCTCTTTGTCGGCGTCATCATCCGGCAGGGTTGAGTTTTCCTCATCCGGTTGAGCTGAATCTGTTATGCTTTGTTCGGTTTCTGTCTGGTCTAATGATTGGGAATTTTGCTCAGTTTCCGGGGGAGCAGGTGGTAGTTCACCGGTTTCCATGAGTGCTTTAATTTCCTCAGCGTTGAGAGTTTCTTTTTCAATTAGAACATCGATTAGTTTTTCCAGTTTATCACGATGTTTTTCCAGCAGATTACGAGCTTCTAAAGTTGCCTCATCAATTATCTGACGTACAGCATCATCTATTTTTTGTGAAGTCTGCTCACTGTATTCACGACGTTGAGCCATATCTTCACCAAGGAAGACGTTGCCATTGGTATCATGGAAAGCAACATTTCCAAGTTCTTCACTCATTCCCCATTGCAACACCATTTTTCGTGCCAGCTTTGTAGCCCGCCTTAGATCATCCTGAGCTCCATTTGTTACAGTGTTTAATTTTATATCTTCTGCTACTCTACCGGACATAAGAACTGCTAATCGGGCCATGAGATCCTCACGTGAATACATTTTTTTCTCTTCCAGGGGAAGTTGTTGAGTGGCGCCAAGAGCCCTGCCCCGGGGAATAATAGTGACTTTGTGGACAGGATCGGAATATTCTGAAAAGTAGCCAACAAGTGTATGACCGGATTCATGTGTTGCCATGGTCATTTTTTCTTTATCGCTTATAGCCAACTCTTCCCGCTGCAGTCCCATCAAAACCTTGTCTCGAGCCTCTTCAAGAGTCTCTCGAGAAATGGAATCAGCTCCCTTTTCCGCAGCAATCAGAGCCGATTCATTCAGAAGATTTCGTAAATCTGCGCCGGAAAAACCGGGAGTTCCGCTGGCCATCTCATCAAGATCAACGTCTTCCTGCAGCGGTTTATTCTTTGCATGGAGCCGAAGAATCTCTTTCCGTTCCTTAAGGGTTGGCAGCTCAAAGGTTATTTGCCTGTCAAAACGGCCCGATCTAAGGAGGGCAGGGTCCAATATATCAGGTCTGTTGGTCGCCGCCAGTAAAATGACCCCGACGTTTGTTTCGAAACCATCCATTTCTGAAAGCAACTGGTTCAGAGTTTGTTCCCGTTCATCATGTCCACCACCCAAACCGGCGCCACGCTTACGGCCTACAGAATCAATTTCATCAATGAAAATAATTGCCGGAGATAGTTCTTTGGCACGTTCAAAAAGATCTCTTACACGGCTGGCACCCACTCCAACGAACATCTCCATAAAATCTGATCCTTCTGTGGAGAGGAAAGGAACTCCTGCTTCCCCGGCTATAGCCCTGGCTGTCAGTGTTTTACCAGTTCCTGGTGGGCCGACCATTAAGATACCTTTAGGAATCTCACCGCCCAGTCGGTCAAATTTTTCAGGTGTTTTTAAAAATTCAATTATCTGTTGAACTTCGTTTTTGGGTCCACTGTATCCCGCCACTTTTTCAAAAGTTACATCGGGTGTTTCTTCCTGAAAAAGTTTTGCTTTGCTTTCGCCTACACCCATAACTCCACCGCCACCAAGAGATTTTCTGGTCCGGTAAATAAAATAGATCCAGATCCCAACTATTAACAGGATAGGTAGCGAGTTGATGAGAAGCAGTGACCACCAGTTTTCTTC
The DNA here is from genome assembly GCA_003557545.1 of bacterium. GTDB lineage: Bacteria > T1Sed10-126 > T1Sed10-126 > T1Sed10-126 > T1Sed10-126 > PWOD01. The sequence goes on from PWOD01000108.1 coordinate 9,431, forward strand.
ATCCACTTCTGTTGTTATTTCAACCCCCTTTTCACGCAGAGAGTTTACGATGGCTTCACCGGTTCCAGGGAGGGTCAGGGGGGCCAGTTCAAACTCAATATGTCCATCTACGGGGCTGGAATATTCACCGGCAATTTTTCTGGGGAATCCTTCAGGAGAGGAGGTTATGGTAACAGAGTCTACATTATCCTGTTCGACCTGGCGTTCAAATTCAGACCATGAGGGATTATCTATCTGCTGAGTTTCGGCTATATACTGGTAAATCATCAGGACTAAAACCAGTGTTGCTACTATAAAGATAACGCGTTTCAGATTATCACTCATTATTTGATCACTCTGCGGTTTAGAATAATGTACTTATTTTCAAAAGTTACCCTGAAATTCGGGGTATTACAACTTGTTTCTATCTCCGGTAAAGATTCTTCATGGACAGCTGTTTGGTTGTAGTTGATTGAAACTGTGCCTTGTAAATTAAACCCTGTCAATCAATATTTTCAATCAGCTTATTCGACTCCATAATTCAGAAGCAAGCTCTCTGGATCTTTGACTGATCGAAGGTTCATCCAGAGTCTGGAGTTGTTTGTTTTTCATGAGAATTTTACCGGCGACGATTGTACTGTCGACAGTTGCGTTGACTAATCCGTAAATAAGATGTCCAAGAAAGGTGTTGGTAGTCAGTTCGGTTGGCGGACAGTAATCAAGGATGGCGATATCTGCCGCGGCACCTTTCTCAAGAGAACCCAGTTTAACAGGGAATAGCCGGTTAGCTATTTGTGCGTTATTTTCAATTAAAAGTTGTGGTGCTTCTACAAAGGCTACCCGGGGATCTGATTTGTCGTGTTGATGTAACAGGTGAGCGCAGCGCATCTGTGCTGGCATATCAGAGGACATGCCATCAGTTCCAAGTCCAACCAGAATACCCCGGTCCAACATTTCCAGAACAGGGGAAACACCAACAGCGTTGTTCATATTTGATTCAGGGTTATGAACAACTACAGTATCAGTTTGTGAGATCAGGTCGATTTCATTATTATCAACATTTACACAGTGGATATAGAGAGTTTTATCACCACAGATCCCGAGATCTACAAGCCGTTCAACTGTGCGTTTGTTATAGTTGGCCAGTGAGTCCTCGTGGTCTTCAACACCTTCGGCAACATGTATGTGATAGCCAACATCATGTTGTTCGGCAACTTCTCGACATTTCGCCAGAGTTTCATCAGAGACTGTCAGTGAGGCGTGGATTCCTACCATACCCTGAAAAAATTCAGGATCACGTGAACTTAGTTCTTCCAGCCAGCGTTGATTTTCAGCCACCCCGGCTGCTGGAATATTTCGATCAGATACTTCATAACTTAGATTTGCTCGAATTCCGGCCTCTTCTACGGCATCCGCAATAAGAGATAGGCTGCCGTCACGGCAGGAGGGGCTGGCATGATGGTCAATAATAGTTGTTGTACCGCTTTTTATCGATTCGATCAGGGGAATATAGGCGCTGTAAAGAACTGATTCTTCAGTGAGAGCTTTATCCAGCTTCCACCAGAGTCTTTGAAGAATTTCTTCAAAGGTATAGGCCGGCTCACCCGGTGGCGAAAACCCACGAGCCATGGTGCTGTAAAGGTGATGGTGAGCACAGATAAATCCTGGCATGACCACCTGATTAGTTGCGTCAATAGTTTCAACGTCAGAATAATTTTCCAGCAGTTCTTTTGTTGTTCCGATATCTGCAACAGTGCCTTTAGAAATATATACAGCACCATCATTGATGATTTGGTTATCATCACCCAGAGTTACTACAGTACCGTTAATAATCAGATATTCGTCCATCATTATTCCTCCTGCTTAGTTAGGATTATTCTTCACAAAGTAGTTCGGCTTCACGCTCAGTTCGTTCACGCATATCAATTGCTCCGTAGGGGCAGAGTTTTTGACACATACCGCAGCCAATACAGAGTTCTGGATCGGTTTCGGGATAGTTCTCATCGTCCATTTCAATTGCCAGATAAGGGCAACGGGTACAGTTACCACATTGAAGACAGAGGTCACGATCTTGATCGGAAATAGCTTTTTCAGGATCAAGATCCATAAAGTCACGGATCGGCTTCGGTAAGGCAATACCGATCAACTGGTCCATAGATTCGATCTTCCGGTCAGCCATGAGATGGCTCACACCAGAGGTCAGGTCATCGATTATTGAATAGCCCATTGCGGTTGGCATTGTACAAAACTGGGCAGTCTGACAGCCAAGGGCGAGAAAATCAGCCGCGGCCTTATAATCCATAGGACCACCGTTACCGGAGATTGCAACGTTAAGCGGCGCGGCTTTAGCCAGGGAAAGATAGCTGATATTTAAAGCACCCTGTCCACTCATCCCGGCAACAATCCCATATTCCCAATCTTTAGTGAGCTGTTCACTGTCCGCTCTGAAGGTAAGGGTTGGGAAGGTGTTAGCAAGAGTAATTCCAGCCAGATGATCCGGGTATTTTGCAAAAACTTTTTTCAATTCCTGGACAATTGTTTCGATCGCTGTTACCGCCCCGGTAAGTTTGAAAAGCTTGGGAACTTCGGGGTTGCTGTCCTGTAAAATCCATTCAACGATTTTAGCTGATAGTTGGGCACTCTGTGCGACTATGTCACCTTCTGTTCCTTCGCCCCCCTGTGGGCAGGAAAGGCTGTACTCGATCAATTGCGCACCAGCTTCCTCGAGCTGACGAGTGTTATTCTGCCAGCCCTGTTGATCAGTTTCATCATTTCCTGTGACCGGTCCGCCAGTAGAAGCAGCAACCAGCTTGTTGGGAAATTCCGGTCTTAGCTGTTCGATTTCACGACAGACCCGATCAAGTAGATGGCCTGAAACATTGTCGCAGTTAGCATAGGTTTTATCATCATACTGGAACATATAGTGGCCAGGTATATGAATCGGACCGCTGGCGAAAGCAGTTTTCATGATTCCGCCGGCCCATCCGGCTTCAAAGGCCTGTTTCATCTGTTCGTAGCCATCGGTTGGAGGAGCTGCCGAGAGAAGAAAGGGATGTTCAAGTTCAATATTAAAAAACTTTGTCTTTAATGGTACCGGCCAGTAGTTGTAACCGGGAATAACTATGTTACTCTTAACCGTCCCGTTGGGAGCTCGATCGAACTCTGGAATTGGCCTGTCAGCCAGATGGGCCGAGACTTTTTCAGCAGTATTTTTTCCGGCTGCGGAACCCTCAACTACAGTGGTCGGTCCTTCAATGCAGTCACCGGCATAAAATAATCCTTCAAGTTGATCGATGGGGAGCTCGCTGGAAGCACCAATAGCAACTATCACGGTGTCGATATCGGAGCGCTCCATAAGACTGTTTTCCAGTGGATGAATCGCATCAAGCGAGAACTGTTCGCCATCCAGCTTGATTTTTTGTATCTCAATCCCCCTTATTTTGTCAGTGGAATCAGTTAGAATCTGAGTAACCTGAATCCGTCCTGTAACATCAATACCGCTACTGGTCAGCTCATTCATCTCATCTTTAGTGAGCGGCATTTCATTAAGTTTTTCCAGGGCAAAAATTTCTACTGATTCAACTCCAAGGGATTGAGCAGTGGCTGCACAATCATATGCAGTTGCACCCCCGCCAATAACTGCCAGGTTATTACCGAGATTAAAAGTGTCAGGATTTTTTAGAAAGTTTATGCCAGCGATTGCCTGACTATCATTTTCGATTCCAGGATAGCGTGGTTTCCAGAGACCGTTAGCAACTATGACAGCGGCGTATTCCTGTTCTAATAGTTCGGCTGGATCTTCAATTTCAAAATCAGTCTCAACAGTGATATTATCAAGTTCTAAAACCCACTCTACATCGGTTTTTAGAACTTCGGGATCC
>PWOD01000213.1 GCA_003557545.1 bacterium
ATATCTGTATCAGCCGTATTGACATTTTCAATATCATTCCAAACAGGAAGCTTATCATATCTAGAGTTCATCGGAACAGGCTCTAAAAGGGGCCAAATATTGGTACTCTTTTCAGCAGCCCTAATTAAAATGTTACGGAACTCTGCGGGAACAAGCTCATTACCACTTCCTGAAGTTACAACAGTAAGTGCCTGTTTAACAAGTCCATCTTTATCAATTTTATCATTAACTTCATAGTTTTTACCTACTTGCAAAGAAATCATACCCTTCACAAACTCATTTGCTTCTTCATCAGTAGGTTCTCTATCTTCAAAAATGCTCATGCCAGTATCTTCTGCAGCAGTGTTCTCCTGCATCTGGCCATATTTTTCATCAACTGCCCTTTTTACTTTTTCCTGCAGCGAGTTTTCGATTTTATCAAAACTGATATCCTTGAATTTTTCAGCAAGCATCTCAATCTGATTATCACCTAACTCCAACTGCTCTACATCTTTCTTTTCTGCATCGCTCATAATATTGCTCCGATTAAATTTAACTTTATTTTATTTATTTATTGTTAAAATCAGCCATATTCCCAATTTTCCACAGAGGACCTAAGCACCCGGCTTAAAATTAAAAATATCAGCGGATTGAATGCGCTAATTACTACTATTTTACCACAAAAATTATAATCTGTCAAATACATACATCACATATTATGCCTTCTATCCTGTAACTCTTTATCTAGCATAGCTTTAACCCTGCCATCGAGTTCATCAGATATTTTATCCATAGTAAGTGCCATAAGTTTGTCCATGAATATATCAGAGTTAGCTAGTGTATAGTCTTGCTCCACAGGGGTGCTAATCTGCTCTTCCTTGGCATCTTCATCTACATCTATGGTATCTGGGGGGCACATACCTGGAATAATGATTTTGCCACTATTATGGAGCTCCTGCAGCTCATGAATAGAATAATTCCTAAGTTCAGGGACATCAGGTCCCACTATTTCAGCATATTCCTGGGCAATATGGTCGTAGCAGGCCTTTTTGACATCATCATTAACCTTTATACCACCCCTAGCCCCTAATACTTTAGCTAAGGTTTCTTTAATATCAGCAGGGGTATGTCTATGTTCCAGCTTTTTAGTGTTGTCACTATAGTAAAGCACACAGTCATGGTCTATATTTGCTGATTTAGTAACTGCAGGGACAGGAGGATGTGCCATAATATTAGCTGAGAAAGTTAAAAATTCACTATTTTCCCTATTTTCTTGTTCAACAGGGGTATTTTTAAAAACATCTGGTATACCAAGCTCAGAGGCACCTTGTTTAATAGTAGCATCTTCATGGGCACCAATAGTAACTATAGATGCTTCTACAAAGTCTATTTTCTTGATAATTCTAACACCATCATCCCTATAATCCTCTTTTACAGGATAAAATCCAGCAGAGACTGCCCTTAATAGACCATTATGTATAGCTCCTCTAAGTGTGGCTAGTACTTCGCGGTCAAAATCAGCACTATTCTCATCTTTAGATAGGTTAGGTATTACTGCGTCTAATATAACATCATTATCCCTAACTTCTATAGCTCCATAGCCCACCGGTAGAGTGAAACTTTGGTGCTGGTATAATACCACTGGGTTTTTATTGAAATTCTCTACAGATACATCCTCCACTGTGTCCCAAGCGAGTATAGCTCCTGCCCGATTTGGTTTTTTATTGCGCGTAAGGAGAACAGCACTGAAGTACAGATTACCACCACTATCAAACTGCGGGCTGTCAACTCTTTTAGTCTTTTTCATCGTTTTCATATTTTACCGTCCCATATATTTAGGTTTCATAACTAATGTATCCTTATCACGCTCTATTATCTCAATAATAGGCTCTATTAAATCTAAATAATTCTTTCTATAGCAGTCATGGAGGATTATTACACCTCCAGGTGCAAGATTTTGTATAGATGCGAGAATACACTCCACCCTATTTCTCCCATCTACAAAAATTAAGTCAAAATTCTGTCCCATATCAAAAATCTTATGGGCAAAACTACTATTTTTCACCCAAGCCTCCTCATGTATGAGATTCAGCCTATCATCCTTAAATTTATTTTTCAGCTTCTGATAAAAGTACTTATCATTTTCTACAGAAAATATTTTCTTAAGGTAGGGTAAGGAAAGGAAATATTCAGTAGATTTTCCTGGCCCCCACTCAAAAATATACTCAGGTTGTAGCTTATCACAGTAACTTTTTAGGGTTGGTATGTGATTAAACATCCTAATCTCACCATCTTTATCCCGATTCAGTTGTTTCAGGGATTTTTCATCCTTTTTTGGCATTTTCGCCTCCTAGATAGGCTAAATTTCTAACTTCTCTCCTTAAATTACCAGGTCCTGATGCGTGAGGGACAAAAATTCTCTTCTGGCTACTACTATATCTGCGATATCTGTGTTTATATCTTTCTAAAACCTTAGCTCTCCTACCATTAGGCTTACCAGGTGTAAATAGTCTGTCATTTTTAATTATTAGTGACCTGTTCTCTTCCAAACCACGATAATTATATTCCTCTCCTAGTGAATTAAATAGCTTTTCTGCCTCGATTAATCGTGCAATTAGATTGAAACCAACTTGGTCACCTATTTTGCCTTTACCATTGTCAAAGAAACTGCCATTTTCTAGTGTTGTATCTAGAATATTAGACCATAACTCCATATATTCCTTCAACTTAGGGCACATCCTAACTAAAATAACTCCCGAATTTAGTTCACTTTTATACCTTAAAACACTAAGGTCAAGGTTAAATTTCTCCCTAAGATGTGTCAATTTTGACTCATTTTGGTTGCTACGCCCAAAACCTCTAGCTGCCATTATATTTCCAGGCTCAAGTTTGTCAAAAATAGCATTAGCATCTGTCAAAACTAGTAAATCAATAGAATCTGTATATAATATCTGATCATCAGTGGAAAACATAGGGTCTAGAAATAGTTTTGGCTTAATAAGGCAGGATTTATTGCCAATATTATCTAGTTTTTCACTCTGACCACACCTTTTTCCTTTAATTTCCACATCTAACTCGTCAGGTATAAATTTTGGGTCGACCCTAGAGTGTGTAGGGGTGAAGACTACTATTTTATCCTTAAAGCCATAATTTCTTAACGCATAGAGCCAGTCTGTGAGCTCAGTTGTGACATTATTATCAGCCAAAGTAACTACGAATCTCATCTTCACATTCCCCCTCTATAGTAGTAGTAGTGTTTTCCTCCTCTATTTCCTCATCATCTTCCTCTAAAATAGATAAATCCTCCTCTAAAATAGCTTCTACACCTTCAAAACCCTTTTTAGTTAAGAAATCCACAGCTTCATCTATAGATTCAACCTCTACAGCGTTAGGGAAGCCACTCTTTAAGATAGAGTTAGGGGGTAAAGTAATTATTTCATAATCGGTGTCGGTATA
>PWOD01000212.1 GCA_003557545.1 bacterium
AGGTCAAGCAAAAAGAGAAGCGTCAGGGGAAACCAGGGGCGAGCACCAAAATCCATGGTTGGATGATAGAGCAGATAAGCAACAAACAACATAGAAATTAATGGGGTCAGCAGCGCAGTAAAATCAAACCAGCTATCAGCCCGCTGGCAGCGGGCGGCCAGCTCGCGGGCCCCAACAAAAAACCAGGCAAAAAAGATAAACAGAAATCCGGCCAGTAAAATCCGTGGGAAGCTAAAAAATTCAGCAATCCAGGCCCACTGAATAACGACAGTGGCCAGGGCACCAAGTGCAACCAGAAAACTCCACTTACGACGAATAGCAACCGCTACCAGACCAGCGTTTAAAAGGGCGATATAACCGAATAAAAGCAGCGGCCGATCCGGGCCGAGGGTCACCAAAAACGGAGTTAAAAATCCACCCAACCAGGCAAGAACCGCAACATAAACTGACGGCAAGCGATCAGCAAGAAAAAAGGCGACGGCAGTCAAAAAAGCCATAAACAGGAAGGCCAGTCCAATAGGGATAAAACGGTACAAAAGGCTGGCCGCATAGATATCAGCATAAAGGATGGCAAGCCCGGCGGCACAGAGAGTGTGAGTGGTAATCAGGTAACGACGCGAATGAATCCGGAGCCCACCAACAACCAGAGCAACTCCCAACAGAAACGCCCCCACAACCCGCAGCAGTGGAGGCAGAGCAAGGTAACCCTCATCATAAGCAAATTGCAGAAAAAAACCAAGTCCAAGGAACAGAGCAAAACCACCCAGCCAGGCGAACAGTTTCATAGCGGTAAACTGTTCCCAGGTAAGATCCCCCAGTAGTCGGGCTAAACAGTTAGCCAGCCAGCTAAACGGGTTAAAGGAAGAGCTTCCAACAGAGGAACCACTATCAGCCATCCGGGCTGATTGCCGGGGCGCTGCTTCTCCCCTGCTTCCAGCCGCTGCCGAGTTCGCCGGTGGTGAATGTTCTATCTCCGGCTGTTTTTTCTTCATACCCGGTGGCGGCGCAGCAGAAAGTTGTTTTTGTAAGCGGCACAGGTCATCACGCAGCCGCGAGGTCCTGAAAAAACTAATCAGAGAAAACAGCAGAGCGATAAAGGGAGCTCCAATAAAAAGTAAAATAAAAACAAGGATTAGAAAGATTATTAAGAGCTCCATAGACAGACCTCAGGGATAAAATTAACCGCTTATAGCCTGGTAAGACTGTATTATTTTTTTGGTGAAAATAAAAGTCCCGTAAGAAGAAAAAACAATCTGGATGTTCCGGCGAATCGAATTATCAATCGGTAAAAGATATTATCCAGGAGATTTCGGGAGAGCCAAAATAGCTTTAATTGGAGCAGAAAAAAATCTGGAAAATTGGGAGCAGACCAGAGAAGGCAAAAAATCCTATTCACAATCCAGCCGATTTCTGAAATAATTAACAGTTAGGTCAAACAACTAAATTCAGGAGGTTAAATATGCAGAAAGCACCACGAGAAAACTGGAACACCAAGATTGGATTTGTCTTTGCCGCCGTCGGCAGCGCAGTCGGTCTGGGAAATATCTGGCGATTCCCCTATCTAACAGCCGAATATGGTGGTGCGGCTTTTGTCCTGGTCTATATAGTACTGCTAATCCTGATCGGAATGCCGGTCATGACGGCCGAGTTTATCCTGGGACGGGGCTCGGGTAAAAGTCCGGTTCAGGCCCTGATACAGCCGGGCGAAAACAACTGGAGCGGGCTCGGTTATCTGTTTGTGATAACCGGCCTGGGAATCCTATCCTACTACAGTGTAATTGCTGGCTGGACACTGCGCTATTCCTTTGAATCGTTGAGCGGTGTTTTGCTGGCTGTCGACCCGGGTGATCATTTTGATCAGATAACCACGGGAACGACTTCTCTTATGTATCATATATTTTTCATGCTTCTAACCACGGGGATAGTACTGGGCGGTGTCAGAAAAGGGATTGAACAGTCGGTCAAAGTGTTAATCCCCCTGCTAATAGCCCTGATTGCCGGACTCGGTATATGGGCTTCTTTCCAGATCGGCGCAGTTGATGGCTACCGTTATTATTTGCAACCAGATTTTTCTGAGCTGATCAGTAATTACGCACTATATTTACCCGGAATCGGTCATTTCAGTATCAGCTTTTTAAGTCTCGGGCTGCTGGCCGGAGCTGCCGGGCAAACATTTTTCACCCTGAGCCTGGGTATGGGAGCAATGATTACCTACGCCAGTTATCTTCCCCGCAAAGATGACCTGATCGAAAAAACCTTCTACGTTTCCTTCGCCGATTTTGGCATCGCATTCCTGTCAGGTCTGATGATTTTTCCGATCATCTTCTCTTTCGGATTGATTGACAGAGTTGGCGAAAGTCCCCTGGGAGCTCTATTCATCGCGATCCCCGAAGCTTTTCAACAGGTAACAACACCAATCATTTCACAGGGACTGAGTTTTATCTTCTTCTTTGCCCTGCTGCTGGCGGCACTCACCTCAGCGGTCTCCCTGCTGGAAGTAGTAACCAGCTCATTAATGGATGAACTGAAGATGAACCGGCGGGTGGCAGCTGTTTCAGGCGGATTGGCCTGTTTGGTAGTTGGAATCCCCGCCGCCTTCAGCCTCGACTGGCTGGGAATGGCGGATAAAATTGCCGGAAGTTTTCTCCTGCTGGTTGGTGGGCTGGCGCTGGCGATCTACGTCGGCTGGATAATGAAAGAGCCGACGGTTGAACTAAGCCGGGGATTAAAACTAAAAATGTTTGTCAAACCATGGAGATTTTTGCTGCGCTACCTGGCACCACTGGCTCTGCTGGCGATACTGAGCAACTTCGTCCTCAACTTCATCCAGGAACTGTTCTAAACAGCCAGTAAATAAACTCCAGCCATCCGGACCGATCTGAAAAAGTTAAACCGGCAGGGGCTATTCCAGTACCAAACAGGGATACAGAGCCGCAGGTACAGGTAGATAAGTTGATATAACGGTAGCTTTTCAGTGAACCGGTAAAAGGAGCTTAGAGAGGACGCGATTCTCGCAAAAACTCCCGTAACATATTGACTGTTACGTCACGTCGATAGCGGCGGTTAGAACGAAGATCATCAATCGGTGCGATCTCCTCCTGAAGTTGTTCGCAAGCCTGCTCGACGAGACTGTCATCAAGTTTTTTATCCAGCAGAACAGCCTCTGTCTTGCATAATCTCAGAGGATAGGGATAGACACTCCCCGCCGCCAGCCGAACATCCTGAATTTTTTCAGCCGGATCAAGTTTGATTCTTCCAGCCATGATGGTTTTAGAGATCGCCTGGTATTCACGGGGCCCAACATCCCGATAATATTCTCGCCAACCTTCCCCGGGATGAGGAAGGTAGATTCTACGTAAAAACTCGTTCGGTTTAAGATCAAACTGTTTGTAGTCCTGATAAAAGTCGACCAGATCTACCTGGC
>PWOD01000162.1 GCA_003557545.1 bacterium
ATGTATTTGATAAAGGGAGGTGATAATTTAAATTTCTTTTCCCGCTCTTAATTCGATAAATTACACGGGATTATCGTGAGACGTTACACCCAGTTAGTCAATAATCAACCTCCGTCCCCAGTGGTGGGGGGTTAGTCGTGGCGGATGGTCCAGCCGGCGGTCTGGAGGTTGTTTATCGAACTATCTCCGGCCAGGCCGGGGCGGTTATTGTGCTGAAGGTTTACATCGGCTATAGTCGAATTAATCAAATCTTCTAAGCTCGCGAAGATTTCATCAACAACCGAGCTGCTTAAATTATTATGGTCAAGTTCCAGTTCCTCAAGCTGCTGCCAGTTGACAACATCAATCCCCCACTCTTCCAGATCATTTTCATACAAACTGATGTGGCGAATATTTTCCCAGTTCGAGATCTCGGAAGGTAAATCTGTAATTTTATTATGTCCAGCACTGATAATCTCAAGCGCGGTCAAACTACCCAGTTCGGAAGGTAACTGCTCAATTTTATTAACATGTATATCCAGCTCATAAAGATTCTCCAGCTGACCTAATTCCGGTGGAAGGGCGGTCAATTCATTACTTTCCAGTCGAAGGCGAGTAAGGTTTTGAAGATTACCGAGGGTTGAAGGAATTTGAGCAATATGATTATGCCGCAAATTTAGTTCCTGAAGCGAACTGAGATTGCCCAAAAAAGCTGGTGCTTCCTGTAAATTATTCCGCATCAGATTCAAAATCTCAAGTTGTCCCAGATTGCCCACGGAAGATGGTATTTCATCGATTTCATTACTACGCAGAAGCAGACTGCGCAAAGCCTGCAGATGATCAATCCAGCCAGGGATCTCCTCAAGTTGGTTGGCATTCAGCTCAAGATGCTCCAGCGCGGAAAGATCCCGCAACTGGCGTGGCAAAGAACTCAATTCATTATCCATCAGATTCAATAGGACCAACGATTCAAGCTGTCCCAGCGACGGCGGGATGGCGGTAAGATTATTATCCAGAAGGTTTAACACACGCAGCTGTTTCAAATCTCCAAGTCCCGGCGGTAGTTGGGCAATTTGATTGCCCGAAAGATACAGTTCCTCAAGCTTGCTCAGCTGACCAATTTCATCCGGAAGATCCACAATACTATTAGCCGATCCCTGCAAACCAACCACAGCCTCCGGTCGATTAAACTGGGCATAAAACTGTTTTTCCCCAACCTCATCAGCAAAATCATATTGAATAAAATTAGTATCAGTATAAATTTCCCGAAGAGTTCCATCAGCCCCATAAACATGCCAGCTAATCGATTGCTCATATCCGGGCTCGACCTCAAAACTAAAATTCAGCAGCCCATCTTCCCGAGTAGAAAAATAAAGGCGGAAATGACTGAGCACAAACTGTAGAGTGAGCGGACCATCAACCTGTAGTTCACCGGATTTTTCAAAAAAACCGGATTTGTTTATTGTGTAATTATGTTCGCCTACCGGAACCGCATGGAAAATTGCCTGCCCACTACCATCAGTAACGGCAGTATCAAAATCCTGCAGTTCGATCTCCGCAGCAACCAGGGGAGAATCTTCGCCATCAAGTATTTCAAGAGTCAGATCAAAGGTTGGCAGCAAGAGGATCTCTTCACGCGGATCACGGAAAACTTTCAGCTCGCCATGGACCGATAAATGATCATCCTTCACCACCGAATAGTTATAGGTCCCATATTCAACATCTTCAAAAACAACCCTGCCGTTTGCAGCGGTTTGTTCAGAACCCCAGTTTTCCAGTTCAACCGTCGCACCTTCCACCGGATCAGCAAGATGATTTTTCACATCAAACCTCACATTATAGACAGGAACATAATTATCCGGTGCCTCACCGGGCCGAAAATCCCAGAAATCAATAACCCTTTCAGGAACACCAATCTGGCGGGCACTGTCCGCATCGGGACAGAGATCACCACAAAAATCTAGCCAGTACTGATTGGCTTTTTCTTCAAGATTTTCCTGTTCAGATTCAACAGCCTCAAGCGGCCCCAGACGGATCGCTTCAGCTGGTGAAGCAAAACCCAGAAAAACGATTACTAAGAAAATCGGTAATAAAATTATCCATCTATGCTGGTTGATCACAAACCACACTCCAGATTACAAAAAGATGATGTTTTCCACCACCAACAGATAAACAACAAAAACTTACCTTGTAGATTTAAAACAATCCGCCAGCTTAAATATTCCCTTGACCTAATATATTATCTTATTCCAATGAAACAATTAATTGGATAAATGTTCTTTTAGAAAATCGGCTTGAAGGTTACAACGCAGGTTGAGATTATTACAAGCTTTACAGGTCAGCAGCCCTCGAGACATTCGCCCGGTTCCAGAACACCCAACAACGGATCGCCCGATTGATTATAAATCAACCATTTGCCATCATGGTTGTGCAGCTCAAAAACAGTCCGACCACGACGCCGCTGAATACGGTCATCCTCCTGCAACCGCCAGGTAAGATTCCATGTGCTAATAAGATGGAGTTCCGACGATCCCTCCTGATGACGCGAAACAGTCGAATGAATTTCCAGCCTGATCCCACGTCTCACCCGAAAAACCTCCCGCAGATCAGCCTGCAGATCAGGTGGCGAAATCTCCGCCTGAGGATAAACCAGCTGAAGAATAGCCTGATGGTCTCCCCGGTTAAAGGCGGTTTCCAGCTGTTGCACAGTCTCGCGCCCGGGGTGGCGCACCCCATCGGGAGAAGTTTCAAACAGCGCACAACCAGTCGACAAAGCAAACATCACAACTAATAATCCAATTAGAAATTTCACCGGAACAACTCCTTGGCTATGATCAGAAGCTAAAATATCAAACAATTGACCCACCCTTTCTAAGCGGTTTAACGGGGTTCCCTATTCCGAAAATCAAATACAGGACGATAACGGAATCCCCGGGCACCTCGGGCCGGGCCACCAATCTCCTCGGCCACCATCATCTTAATTTCTAACATTTCTCCCGGATGTATCTGATAAATTTCAAAAACTGCAGTTAACTCCCTGTCACGACCTTCCGCGATTCTGAGAGCAAAAAAGTTTCCACCACCACCATCCAGACCATAAAAACTATTCCCTTCAACATAAGAACTATTCCGGGGAATTTCACGCAGTGAAGACCAGGAATTAACCTTGGGCAGCTTCTGAATACCATATGATCCACCGGACATAGCCGTTTCAATTATCACATCATAACTCAGCTGGGGTCTCATAGATCGAGCCCCGGACGGGATAAATATCTGAGAAAAATTAAACCCGATTTCCTTCGAACGGAGAGTTCCCGGTTCTGCTTCGCCGGTCACAAACTGCGGGACGAGTTCTATGGTCTGCAACCTATCAGGAGAAAAATTATACA
>PWOD01000127.1 GCA_003557545.1 bacterium
ACACCCTCATCAGTAGCTTCAACGGTCAAAGTTCCGGGAGTAAGAGTTATACAGTTGGCCAAAACTGTCAATGCTGTATCTGTTTTTAAAGCTGTTTTCACCTTAACTATACCCGGCTTTATCGGCATGCTTGGATTGACAACCAGATACATCACCTGGAGGTTGGCCTTTAAACAGTAGTAAGCAAATACCAGAGAAAAAATAACCAGGTAACCCCAGCGACGTAAATCAAAGAACTGACGGGGTTGGTCGACAAAATCAACTCCAAACAGCCTTGCAACCAGAGCGGCAACAATAACTCCCAAAATAATGCTTTGGAAATCCCAGCCAACCGGAGGCTCCCGGTAAACCCAAACAAAAAGAATCCAGGCCAAAAAAGCAAAGAAAAACAGTGGTGTTCGTTTAATCATCAGGCGTAACCTCAGAATTATCTGGAACACTCGACGGCAGCTGCATATTCAGTAATTTCTGACGCCATTCTTCTATCTGTTCCAGATAGATCTGGTCGGTCAGGATATCTTCAGCCGCTTGTTCTGGAAACAACTGCCAGACAGATGGTATCACCAACAGTGTTGAAGCCAGACAGACAGTCGTAAGAAATCCTACAGCAAACCGCATCGATCCGCCAATTTTTTCAACCCCGGGGAAAAACCTCCGCCGGCGTCGATAATAAACCACGGATGAAACAATAAAACCTACAACCCCAACAACTGCGAACAGATAATAACCAGCGAGAACACAGGAACCGAGGATAATCATTTTGCTAAAAAATCCAGCAAAAGGTGGGATGCCTGCGGCGCTGGCCATCGCGACAAATGAAGCAATGGAAAAGTTTCTATCACAGTTTGTTTTATCCGACAGGTTTACCGCATCGGTATAACCTTCACTATGTTCAACTGTGCCTTCCAATAAAATCAACAATGTTTTAAAAATAGCATGATTAAACAGATGAAAAATAGCACCGGCAACAATCAGCACAGCCACCCAGTACGGACCATCCTGACTGATTATCAGGCTACCCACCCCAAAACCGAGGACAGAAAAACCCAACTGGCTGATAGTTTGATAAGCATAGACCCGACGTAAACTTTCTTGTTCTAAAACTTTAAAGGAACCATACAATATGGAAAAAACTGCCAGAGACAGTAACATCCAACCCAACCAGGTGGTAATTCCAAAAACCGTAAAAATTGTCCTTATCATCGCATAAATACCAACAACCCCAACCAGACCCCCCGATATCAAACCAACAACTGCAGCGGGGGCTGTTTCAAAAACATCCGGCTGCCAGACATGAAACGGAACTAAAGCCGCCTTATAGGCAAAACCCAACACCATAAATAATCCAGCAAACAGCAGCGGAGAATTAAATAATATCCCGGTTGGTTCTGCTGCCAGTTGAACCGAAAGATGAGCAATATTTACAGTTCCATAAAGACTGTAGATAACAGCTATACCCAACAGGGTAAAGGTTGAAGCAACAGTCCCGAGCACAGCATATTTAAATGCCGCCTTAAGCTCGGGAGCCTGGCAACCAAATCCTACCAGAATATAGGAAGAAATAACTGCAATTTCTACATAAACAAAACGATTAAATAGGTCACCACTCAGCAAGGTCCCATTAAGACCGGCAAGCATCAACATTAATAAGGCAAAAAAACGGTTGCTGCCGGTATATAACTGCATATAGTTCAAAGCATATATTGCCACAGTAAAACCAATAATCCCAACCATCAATAATAAAACCCGGTTAAAGCCATCCAGCGAAAGATTTATTCCAACCGGCATCGGCCAACCACCAATCTCATAATAACCGCCGGTTGTAGAAAAAAGACCGCTGCCAAACAGCAGCAGTGCTGTAACCGCAATAGCCAACCGATTTGCCCAATAAGCAAATTTTTCAGGTAACAGGGCAATAATAAACCCGGCACCCATAGGTAGCACTATCATCAGCGGAAGTAAATTTTTAATCATTATCTGGATCAGCCTCGCCCCAGATTCTATTTATATCATAAGTCCCATAGATATGATAAAGTCTCAGTGATATTACTATCAGCAGGGCAGTTAAGCTGACGCTAATAACAATCGAGGTTAAAACCATAGCCTGCGGGAAGGGATCAACCGACAGCCGAGCAAATTCAGCCGTATCTGCAAAACGTTCAGTGATTATCGGGGCTTCACCGCCTGCACGATAACCTACAAATATTAAAAAAAGATTAACGGCCGCCTCAATTATTGATACAGAAATAATTATTTTTATAAGATTTTTTTGGGTGATAACTCCAAACACTCCAATCAACAACAGGGCCAGAATTAAAAAATAAATCCCGGTCATTTCCGTTCGATTGACCTGAAGTCAATCCCGCCCTCTCCAGAAATTCTTAAAACACTCAAAAAGAATAAAATGACGAAGATTGCGCCACAAACCTTGATACCGATGGCAATATTATTAATCACAATGGTTCCGGCGTTGAACCAACGACGGGTTTCGCCGGGGAGATATTGCTGTAAAAAATTAGCAAAGAACAGACCGGAAAAAATAAATCCCAGCATTGCAACTGTTAAAAACATCAAAGCCCCAATAGCATCCAGCTCCTTAGCGACCCCATAGGGTAATTTTTTTAATGCAGCACGGCGACCACGGGCGAGAAGAATCAAAATAAAGGAGGCAGCAATAATCACGCCACCAGGAAATCCCCCGCCGGGAGAAAGATGACCATATAAGACAACATAGAGACCATAAAGGAAAATAAAAGGGGCCATCCACTTGGAAACCTTTATAATAATTAAACTGCGATTATCATTCATTCGGCTCAGCCCTTCCATTTTTTCTAAGCAATGTTAAACCACCCAGCACAGCGGTAAAAATAACCGTGGCTTCACCCAGTGTGTCGTATGCTCTAAAATCAAGCAGCACACTCATAACCTGATTGGTGGAACCGGTCAAATCCAGCCCCTGTAAAAGGTAATAAAGGGAGGGTGCATCATCGATTCTATCCATCACAGAACTGCCTATTTCAGGCATGTTTTGAAGGGTAAAAACAGAAAAAATAAACAATCCACCGACTATCCCACCAGCTACCAGATAAGGTAATAGCTGTTTTTTCCCACCGGCCGTATGAGCACCTATAACCATGGTGGCACGAATAAGTAACACCAGTGTAATAACCTCTACCACAACCTGAGTTATCGCCAGATCAGGCGCACGGAGTAATAAAAAAATCCCACTGCTGCCAAAACCAATCGCTCCAAGAGCAATCACCGCTGATAGTAACTCATCGGTATAGAGCGCAACAAATGCTCCGATCAGCATAAAAATTAAAGCTATGTATAATAAGGCCAGGAGAAATTCCAGAACTGGGCCTCCTTTACAAATTATGGATTGGTTCAACCTGACGACTCAAATTGTGGCGGTATAGTAACATAATTTTTTCATCTAAAAAATAGCTGCCGTTTAAATTCAACTCTTTCAGCAAGAGCTTTTTTCCTTGATAATCCAAGTAAACTCAATTAAATTAATCGGAATGATTAGCAACAGCACAGAGCACTCTATAAAACCAGTTTTCAATCGCCGGCCTGTTCCAGACCACTAACGACTACTTCGGCGGCCTTGCGCCCCGATAGAATCGCCCCATTAACCAGCAACAACTCCTCGCTCGTACTGTACCGGTCAACCGCCTGATACCCCGCCTGGATCCAGCCTTCACTGCGTAATCCAGTATTCAACACCATATATTGATGAACCGACCCCTCTTTTTCAGTCAGAATTTCAACCTGAGCAACGGGGGTAGTTACGAGAGTTTTTTCAGCAGTTATTACCAAAGGCTGCTCATCCAGCCTGAGCTGCAGCTCATGGCCAGCTGGTTGCCCGGTTATTCTTTCTACTGTTACTCCCGGTAAAAAGCTGCCTCCCGCAGCAAAATATTTTTCAGTACAAAAAGCTAACAGCTCAGTCCGCTGTACCCAGAATGGTGCTTCCAGGGCGGTTTTAAAATCTATTTCATGGAGGATTTGCTCGGCAGGATGGATGATTGGAACCGGTCCCTGTTTCAATATAAACCGGTCACCAGGCTGCTCCGATTCGGTCAAGACAACTGTTTGCAGACCGGCATCTTCAAGAAATATTCCGGCCAATAAAGCGCTTATGTCAGCTCCAAGTATCGCCACGTTGGTCTGACAACAGTTATCATACCAGCCGGTCAACTTTTCTCTGTATGTCTGATAGACTGTCTCTGCTGGTGGATTATTAAAAATCATCTATTGCTCATCCAAAACCTGAGCCAGCTGAGCTTCTAATCGTTCGATTCGTTGTTCAAGTTTTTCCAACATCTCTTCAACCGGATCAATCAAATCTCTATGGTCGAGAGAAACCGAAGCGACCCGCTCGCCCTCGCGACGCACAACATGACCCGGCACACCCACAACAGTTGAATTGGGTGGCACCGGGTCAACCACCACAGAACCGGCTCCCACCCGACTATTAGCCCCAATAATTATATTTCCCAGAACTTTTGCGCCCGCACCAACCACAACCCCGTCTTCCAGAGTAGGATGACGTTTACCCCGTTCTTTACCTGTACCACCAAGGGTAACTCCCTGGTATAAAGTAACATTTTCTCCAACATTTGCCGTCTCACCTATCACCACACCCATCCCATGATCAATAAATACACCCGGGGCTATTTCCGCTCCGGGATGAATCTCAACCCCGGTAAACAGTCGAGAAATATGGGAGATCAAACGGGCAATTAAACGCAATTTTAAACGGCTATGCAAACAATGAGCAACTCGGTGAGACAACAACGCGTGAAATCCCGGATAAGTTATTGCTATTTCCAGAATATTACGAGCTGCTGGATCCCGCTCAAAGATGGCTTTTATATCCTTACTAATACTTTTTAGCATTTACCTCTTACCTCCCTACTCGGTCTTCAACAATTCCGGTATAAAGCCGGAAGCTTGGACGGCTCATTTTCAACTATCATTATACAGGTAAACTAAAACCAATTGCAAGCAGGAGAAAAGGTAAATTTAAACGGTAGGAAATGTACAGCAGATTATTCAGGGAATCTTCTGGTCAGACTTTCATAAATATGTTCGGAGATTCCCAGCTGTGAATTATCAGCTACTATATCGGAATATTTCTGATCAAGTTTCGATTGAAAAATCTCCCCGGCATGACCCCCACCGGTAAGGGAAGATTGAGGAATTGTCTTACGCATCTGTTTTAACAGTTCGTTGACCAGTAATCCCTCCATCTGATTGGTCAATTCTTTCAATCTCTCACGATCTAAACCTGAAGCCTCACCATCGCCTGACTGATATCTTTCCAGTAATGAGTTAAACTGCCCCTCCATACTGTCAACCTGCTGGTTTTGATAGCTTTCCATGCTGGCAGATTGATCAATCAGATTGATACTACCAATCATTACTACATCAGCTCCAGCGGTGCTTTTATTGCTTCAGCATGGTGCAGTGCCTGAAGGATCGAGATAATATCATCAGTTGAGGCACCAACCGCATTTAACGCGCTGACAACCTGGTCGATCGTTGTAACCTCTGGAAGAACAACGTCGCCGTCATCACCATCCCCATTATCAACCTGCAGAGAAATATCACGATGACTGATGGCTGTCGGTCGGACCGATATATTTTCACCCATAACAACAGTACCGGTCCTCTCATTTATCACGACACGGCTGCGCGTTACTGGTCTAATTCGTAGATTTTGAACGACCGAAATAAATCCCACAACATCATTATTCATTCCCGGGGGTATCTGAATCTCAATTGTGTTGGCATTTTCAGCCCGGGCAATCTCAGAGTTAAACTCAGAATTTACTGCCTGAGCTGCACGTGAAGCCGTAGTGAAGTTACCACGATCGAGCTGAATTTGAATTACACCCTCTTCACGGACAAACTCAAAAGGAACTTCCTGTTCAACAAGTGCTCCGTCCGGGATAGTAACTGTGGTTTTATGAAGGTCATCACCCCGACCTCCTCTGGTTACAGGACCCTGTGCCACTGCATATACCTGATTGTTTCCTCCCATCAAAGGTGTTTCCAGTAGGACTCCACCACTCAAGTCATCCGAATTACCTATAGAACTTATAGTAACATCGATACGATCACCCGATTTTTTGAAAGCCGGTAAAGTGGCTGTCACCATAACTGCCGCGATATTATTCAGCCTTTCCCCCTCAGGATTCTGCACATTTATTCCATAATCTCTTAGAGAGTTAGCGATCGAACGGTTGATAAAATCAATTTGACCATCTCCTGTACCATCAAGCCCGGCAACAATCCCATAACCTCGAAGCTGATTCTCGCGAACACCAACAATACGGGAAATATCCTCCAGCGGCACCGTCATTTGGGCAACAGCCGGGCTACTAAAAACCATCAAAAAAACCAATATTGTACTAATGAAACGTTTAAAAGCTGTAAATTGCATCCTGTTCAACCTCCCATATCACCAGAAAAGAAAATTCTTGACCCAGGCCCAGCTTCTGCCCAGCAGTCCCTGTGGTTCACCCGTTTGTAGACCCAGCTCTCCCTCGTAACTAATAGTTGCATTGGCAATTCTATCCGAGGGTATTGTGTTGTCAGGTCTAACATCTCGCTGGCGAGCCAGCCCGTTAAAGGTTAATGTTTTAATCTCATCATCTATCTTAATCTCCCGGGTTCCCTCCAGAACCAGAGTTCCATTCCCCCGGCTTTCAATTACCTCAACTGACATCTGGGCATTAAAACTACCCGACATATCAGTTCCTCGGCGGGCATCACTTGAAGACCCTCCAGAAACACTGGCCCCAAAGAATGGTAACCAGGAAGCCACATCGTTAAAAAATGTCGAATTATCCGCCCCGGTTCCCGCCTGTCCACCTATTTCCATCGATTTTTCACGATCACTGCTGGAATTTGTCCGAGCAATAGCATCTTCACTGATTGTAATCTTGACCAGATCGCCCTCAGCTATTGCCACATTATCCCCATACCGATTACGGCTCTGGGGGCTATCCTCCCAGATTGAAGTAGCATAAACCGGAAAGATCAAGAACAAGCTGATCCCTGACAGAAACAACAGCCCAATCAAATAATTTCTAATTCTCATTCCCATTGGCTATTCGCACCCTCCTTTTACCTATAACTTCGGCATAAACCTGCTCTCCACTTGAGTTATTTCTCACGACAATCTTATCACCCATATGTCCATTGCTTTCAGCCGTGCCCGCCGCAGTAATTACCAGGCCATTCAGCTGGTAACGAATCGTCACCGAACGATTACGCTCTACCATTAACGGTTTTTCCAGATCACGGCTTCTGATTGCACTACCCTCTGATATAGTTCTGGTTGTCTCATATCCAACCATCCCTTCAACGGTTGAAATTATATCGCCCTGGAAATTCCTGATATTTTTCTTCTGTATCTCAATGTCATCCTCGGTTAATTTTTCGCCAGCGCTAATTCTTCGAATGGTCACCGGAACCGACCGATAATCCCGTATCTCAGCACGCACCCTCATACTGCTTATCCTGTCTCCGTTCTGGTAAATATTTACCGTGTAATTATTGGTTATGTTAATCCGATGATAGGGATTCGAACGGTCAAGCTCCAGCTCAAATTCACCGGGTAATATCTCAATCTGTCGGGGAATATAATTAATTTTAATCTCGCCCGATTCAGTTGATTCCAACTCGGCCTGCAACAGTTCATGAACCGGTTTCTCCAGCTCCTGACGAGTAACCACCCGGGCCGGTCTCTGGACGTGGGTACGAATTTCTCGACCTATAAACTCCGGTGGCAAAAAACCCGCCTGTCGGGCCCGCATTATTACCTTGGCCCGAGTGATAAATTTACCACGACCGGGAGCCGGCAGTTCGGCCAGGTAAAAATCGCTCATTTTGTCCGGCAGATCACCAACCACTATATCGCTCAACATCAGAGGAGCAGATACAATTTCAACCGAACTTTGCAGTTCGATACTGCTGGAATTTTTTTCCCCATAAACTGGTGTTGACAGACCAACGGCGAGGAAAAAAAACCCAGTAATAAAAATAAAGGCCGTAGTTTTAGCTGCGTTAATCATCAGTCTACTGCAGCAGAGTTGCTGCTCTCTGGAGCATTTGATCGGAAGTTCTTATTGTTCGGTGATTAAACTCATAGGCTCTTTGTTGAGCGATAAGATCGGTCAGAGACTGAATAACATCTACATTAGACGATTCCAGATAGTTCTGAATCAACTGACCACTTCCATCCCGTCCCGGAGTAACTACCCGCGGACGTCCCGAAGCTGGCGTTTCACGCAGAAGATTTGATCCCTGTGAACGCAACCCCCCGGGATTGACAAATCTTGCCAGCTCTATCTGTCCAATCTGGCGGGGATCGGTCTGACCGGGCATTTCAACTGAAACTGTCCCATCCTTACGAATAGTAACATCGGTTGCTTCCTCAGGAACTCTGATCTGCGGTTCAAGATAAAGCCCGCTGGATGTCACTATATTACCCTGTCCATCCAGTTGAAACGAACCATCCCGTGTATAAGAAATCGATCCATCCGGATTCAACACCTGAAAAAAACCGTCCCCCTTAATAGTAATATCAAGCGGGTTATCAGTTTTTTCAACATTTCCCTGGGTATAAACTTTAGAAGTCGATCCGGTCTGAACCCCCATACCCACATAAATTCCGCTGGGATGCTCGGTCGCCTCTGCCGAGGGTGCACCCGGACTTTTACTATAGTGATAATATAAATCCTCAAAGTTGGCTCGATCTCGCTTAAACCCATTGGTGTTAATGTTAGCCAGATTGTTTGCCGTAACGTCAACATTTTTCTGCTGGGCTCGCATCCCTGTTGCCCCGGTATATAAACTTTTAATCATTGCTCATTCACCTCTCCTTAGATAAAAACTTTTCATATCAGTCATTCTAAACTCGGCCTACCTGTTGAACTGCTTGACCAACAGTCTCATTTTGCTGTTTAATCATTTCACCATTCATTTCATATAATCGATTTATCTCAATAATATTAACCATCTCCCTGATAGGGTCAGTATTAGAACCCTCTAAAAAGCCCTGTCTTACAGTGAAATCGGCCATATCAAGCCGATCCAAAACCGAATTTTCCTCGCCCATAGAAAAGAGATTTCTTCCCAGATTTTCAAGGCGCTGAGGATTTTCAAACTGAGCTATTTCCAGACGCCCTAACACCTCATTCTGATCATTAATCAAAGTCCCATCATTTGCCAGGTTCAGCTCGGCTGACATTTCGGGAATCTCAATAGGACCTGTTTCTCCCAGCACAGTGAGCCCGTTAGAATTAACCAGTTCTCCCTGGCTATTGATCTGAAATCCACCATCTCGGGTATAATATCGTTCACCATTTTCCCCTTCCACAACAAAAAAACCTTCCCCTTGAATAGCCATATCCAGGGGATTGTCAGTCTTTTCAAGTGGTCCCTGGGTAAAATTAAGATAGGTTCCATCATCGGCCACACCGGTATTAAGTGGCCCAACATGAGGCCGCCGATCAATAGTCCCAAAGGACAGCTTCTTGGTCTGATCATCCGTTCTTACTATGCGGTTTTCAGGAAAAGATTTTGTTACATGCATCCGTTCCTTAAACCCTGGAGTATTAACATTGGCCAGGTTGTTTGTGGCAACATCCATTCGCTGCTGAGTTACCAGCACCCCACTGGCTGAAGTATAAAGTCCACGTATCATCTAAACTTCACCTGCTTCCTTTCGTTCCAGCTTAGCCCCAAGTTTACCCAGCTTTTCCTGAAGTTTTTCATAACCCCTATCAAGATGGTATATACGTCTTATTTCTGTAATTCCTTCCGCTGCCAATCCTGCCAGTACCAACGCAGCTGAAGCTCGCAAATCAGTCGCCATCACAGGTGCTCCTTCCAAACTATCGGTTCCATGAACAGTAACAAAATTGCCATCTATTTTAATATCGGCGCCTAATCTTTCCAGCTCAAGGGCATGCATGAACCGATCTTCAAAGATTGTCTCCCTGACAGTTGATGTTCCGCTGGCCAAACTCAATAAAGCAGTAAACTGCGCCTGCATATCAGTCGGAAACCCGGGATAAGGCATAGTCACAATATCCACCGGTTGAGGGGGAAACTTAGCGGTCAAACGGATCGCCCGCTCAAACTGCTTGATCTCCATGCCGGTCTGTTTTAGTTTTTTTAAAACAGATTGCAGCAGGACGGGATCAGTGTTCACCACCTCTACTTTTCCTTCCGTTATAGCAGCGGCCACAAGATAGGTGCCTGTTTCAATTCGATCAGGAATTATTCGATGTTCCAATCCACTTAGAGTATTAACTCCCCGAATCTTAATCGAATCTGTTCCCGCCCCCTCAATTTTGGCACCCATCATTGTCAGGGCATTAGCCAGATCAATAATTTCTGGTTCACGGGCTGCATTTTCCAGCACAGTTTCTCCTCGGGCCAGAGTCGCCGCCATCATAAGATTTTCTGTGGCCCCCACTGAAGGAAAATCAAAATTTATGGAAGCCCCTTCTAACTGCTTCGCTCGAGCAGTAATATCACCTTCCTGAAGGGTTATTTCTGCCCCCATTGCTTCCAGACCTTCAAGATGAATATCAATCGGCCGACTCCCGATAGCACAACCACCCGGCAATGAAACCCGAGCCTCGCCAAATCGAGCCAGCAGTGGGCCCAGCACCAGCACCGAGGCCCGCATCTGTTTCACCAGCTCATAGGGAGCATTATTTTTATTAATTCCAACAGTATTAATCACAACTTCACCAGAATTAAATTTCACCACAGCCCCTAACTCAGTCAACAGCTTACACATGGTTTGAATATCTTTAAGTTGTGGCATATTTGTCAGCCGGCAATCACCGGCACTCAGCAGTGTGGCAGCCATAATCGGCAAAGCCGCGTTCTTTGAACCACTGACCGGTACCATACCCTCTAACCTGTTGCCACCCTGGATAACCAATTTTTCCACCGGTATCTGTCACCTTTCACTAAAACTAACGGTATTCTGCTCTATCAATGCTGACAGAACTGAAAAATTCCTCTAGCCAGTTAAATTTTGATGTTTGAATAGTGCCCTGACTGCTGCTTCGTCTGACTGGTTCGTCTGAATACTGTGCCCTAGCATCACTATGTTTTTCGGGTTTTGATCAAGAAAAGTTAAGAAGAAAATTTGCTGGGGATAGAAAAAAATTAGACTTAGCAACTATAATATGCAGGCTTTTTTTAAACTCTGGTTATTTACGTAGTCCGATAAATCTTTCTTTGCCATAACCATCCTCTAAACAGTCAACTGCCGACCAGTTACCCGGAATTACGTCTGTTTTTTTCAATGCTTGAAAAAGTTCACGCGAGCCCTCCAACCACAGCTCTCCTCCGGACAGAAGAAGCTGCTCAGCCTCAGTTAAAAAATCAACAAAAAAACGAATCGGATTTTCAGTTGGAATCAACGCCTGACGGGGTTCAAATTTTTTAACTGATTCAACCAGATCATCCACCCTGAAGACATAGGGTAAATTTGCCACAACCCCGGCCAGCGGACCTTTTACAGCGCTTAATCTATCGCAGTTAATATAGTTAACCGACCAGCCGTTAAGCCGTTTGTTTTCCCGGGCCAGCTCCAGGGCTTGTCGGTCCCTGTCAGTGGCGATAACAGGCTGTTTAATACGCTGGCTCAAAGCTCCGGCGATCACCCCGGAACCTGTCCCACAATCAACCACGGGAGCCAGTTCCAGCCGGGAAGCCCGGCGGCAAAAAATTTCAATTAACTCTTCTGTTTCAGGCCGGGGGATCAAGCTGCGACGGTCAGTTTTTATATAATCATCATCCACATGACAATGACCCAGTATATACTCCAGTGGTTCACCTGCATGACGGCGGGCGAACAACTCTTCAGGAGTCAATTCAATTCCGCAGCGTTCTACAAATATTTTTCCACAGGAAGGATTATAATGCCGTTCTATTTCATATTTTTCCCAGTCCGGGAAGTCAGCTAATGAGTCGGGAAATATCAGTTTCTTGTTCAATTTCTTTCAACTTTTCCAGGCGGTCGGCCTCACTTAAGGGTTTAATAAGTTGATCAAGTTCCCCGTCCATTATCTCATCCAGTTTATGAACCGTCAGATTGATCCGATGATCAGTCACCCTTGACTGTGGATAATTATAAGTTCTTATTTTTTCACTTCTATCCCCGGAACCAACCTGTTCTTTACGAAATTTCGAACGTTGCTTTTTTTGTGCCCGGCGGGCCTTTTCATAAAGTCTCGAGCGAAGAATTTTCATGGCACGGGCCCGGTTTTTATGCTGGGAACGTTCATCCTGACACTCAACTTTGATTCCCGAAGGTTCATGAACAATCCGTACAGCAGAGTCTGTCTTGTTAACATGCTGACCCCCGGCACCACTGGCTCTAAAAGTATCTATCGTGATATCATTTGGATCGATTTCTACATCAATATCCCGGGCTTCGGGAAGCACGGCCACGGTAGCGGCACTAGTATGAATTCGGCCCCCGGACTCGGTTTCCGGGACCCGTTGAACCCGATGAGTCCCACTTTCAAACATCAATTTTCCATAAGCACCCTTACCCTCAATTAGTGCCGTAAGCTCTTTATAACCACCGTGGTCAGCCCCACTATGGTTCACCACTTTAACCGTCCAGTTGTTTTTCCCGGCATATCTCTGGTACATCCGGAAAAGATCGGCAGCAAACAGAGCGGCCTCTTCACCACCGGTGCCAGCACGAATCTCCAGAATAAGATTTTTATCTACGTCAGGATCCCTGGGGAGCAGCTGCTCTTTCAACTGTTGTTGTAATTTTTTTAA
>PWOD01000072.1 GCA_003557545.1 bacterium
CCGACGCTCTTCCGATCTCCCGGAATGTAGAGTCTCCCGATATGCTGGCTTTCATCTTCAATCAGCAGGTATTTATAATCCATTTGACGATGCTTGATCAAAGCTGTTGCCAGTTTATTCTCAAAATTAATTGGGGTGGGCTGTGAGTTTATCCGGTGACCAAAACCTGATCCTCGATGGTTAGCAAGCCCTTCAAGATCGATCGAATTGTCAAATTGATTTAAAAGAACCGTCTTGCCGGAACCAGTATACCCTCCGACGGTTACCACCTCTGCCGTCTGGTTTTGCGGCTGCAGCTGTTCTATCAGATAGTTGCGAAAAGCCTTAAACCCTCCTGCTAAACGGGGAATCAACCGACCAATATCCTGAAAAATCCATTGTTGAACTATTTCCGACCGCAGCCCACCTCGGGAACAATAAATCAAACAATCGGGATTATTATTAAGAAAATCTATCCAGGCCTTTAACCGAGCCTGTTTAACTCCCCCGGACACCAGTTTATGACCCAGCCAGACCGCTGCATCACTCCCCTGTTCTTTATAACAGACTCCCACCCGGTGTCTTTCCTGGTTATTCATCAACGGCAGATTAACGGCATTAGGGACCGCACCTTTTTTATACTCGACCGGTGCCCGAACATCGATCAGTGGACGCTGATCAACCACAATCTGATGAAAATCTCGATAGAACTCATGTTGTTTTTCCTCTACCATTATTTAAACCAGTTCAACATAACTGCGGTCTGATTGTAGTTCAGATGTTTCACCGATCGGCTCCAGGCCATAGCCCGCTTTAGAAGTTACCGTTATAAATTTGTCCAGATCAGATTTTTTCACTACAGCCAGTAAACCGCCAGAAGTTTGAGCATCAGAGATGATCAACCCCTGCTGTTCGGTGGCACCTTCAACCCGATCCCGATATGTTTCAAAATTTCTTCTGGTACCACCAGAAACAGAGCCGGCCTCAAGATATTTTTCAACCAGAGGCAATAACGGAAGCTGATCATAGTGAATTGTTGCGGACAGCTTACTGGATTCACAGATTTCCAGAAGATGACCAAGTAAACCGAAACCGGTTACATCGGTCAAAGCTACGACCCCGTCGATTTTTGCTATTTCAGCACCCAGATCATTTAAATGGCACATGGTCTCTATAGCAGGTTGAAGCTGATCCGGTAAAATCTTTTTTTGCTTCTGAGCGGTACTTAAAATGCCAATTCCTAACGGTTTTGTCAAAAATATTTGACAGCCCGGTTCTGCTTTGCTGTTTTGCTTTAAATTTTTGATATCAACGATTCCGGTTACGGATAGACCAAATATAGGTTCAGGTGCATCAATAGAATGACCTCCCGCCAGCGATATCCCGGCCTTTTCGCAGGTGAACCGCCCACCGCGGATTACTTGCCGGGCAACATCTTCTGAAAGTAACTGCAGCGGCCAACCAAAGATTGATATTGCCATTAGCGGTTTACCACCCATGGCGTAAATATCACTGAGAGCATTTGTCGCAGCGATTTGACCGAACAAAAAAGGATCATCAACTATCGGCATAAAAAAATCTGTAGTACTTAAAACCGCCCGGCCATCGCCCAGATCATAGGCGGCGGCATCGTCCTTACTGCTATTTCCTACGAGCAGCCGAGAATCATCAAAAGATTGGCCGGGAAGCTCTACAATCTTTTCTAAAACTTCCGGTGCAATTTTACAACCACAACCAGCTCCATGACTGTATTCAGTAAGCTTTATCTCCTTCATCTTAATTCTCCTTTGTAAAATTCTAAATAAGAGATGTTTGCTCACCAGAAAGTTTACCAAATAGTCTACTGAAAAACATTGCTCAATAACCATCCTCCCAATTAAATCAACCACTCTACTAACAATTTATACTGTTTTAGAAACAGACCAGAGCACCGCTCTAGTTCGATGAAGCCGTTTGCATATTATAACAACGCATGCGATAATTTGCTGATCTTTGAATCAATCTAATTTTATCTTTATTTGGAGGTAATACTAATGGAGACCATGAATAATTTTTTAAAGCGACGTTCAGTGAATTTTTTCAAAAAGGATTATCCACTCCCCAAAACAGTATTGAAAAATATTATTAATCTTGCCGGCATGAGCCCTTCTTCATCAAACACACAGCCCTGGCAACTAATTGTGGTAGAAGATTCTGAAGCTAAAAAGCGGCTGCGAAAAGCGGCGTTTGATCAACCTAAAATAACCGACGCTTCGGCCACACTGATTCTTCTTGGAGATCCCCAGGCTTACAAAGCCGAAAATCCCACCTACCAAAGTTTTGTCGAACGAGGCTATATGGATGAAGCCGGGCTAAAAGATTTCACTGACATGGTAGAAAATCTCTATGAAAATTTAGAAACCCCCGATCGTTTTGCCGCTAAAAATTCCGCACTTTATGGGATGTCATTAATGTACGCCGCCGAAGCCTATGGTTGGCAAACCCATCCTATGATTGGATTTAATCCGGAAGAAGTTAAAAAACAGTTTAAAATACCTGAAGAACTACTAATAACGATGTTAATTTCAATTGGAAAATTTGACGATGAAAAAGATCTCTTGCCACGGAACCGGCGGAAAAGTTTTACCGACATTGTCTCTATTGATAGCTACCAAAAAAACAAACAATTAAACCTCGCTAACCCTTTTGTTGAATCCCAAAAAAAGCTGACAATGCAAGGAGAGGAGCTGGAGCTGGCCGGTATCCAGCCGGAGATTGGTGAACAGGCAGTTGACTTTACCGTGCTTGACGGGGAACTCAACCCGGTTTCCCTAAAAGAGATGTTAAAGGCACCACTGGTTATCAGTACGGTCCCCTCCCTGGATACACCTGTCTGTCATCAGCAAACTAAAAATTTCAGTGAGACTTTAGAAAGTTTCAAGCAACAAATTAACTTTGTGACAATCAGCTGCGATACCCCATTTGCTCAAAACCGGTTCAAAGAGGCTGAAAACATTAACTGGCCAATCTACTCGGATATCAATGGCCGTGAATTTTCTACCAGGTACGGATTATTGGTGAAACAGTTAGGGTTAACTGCGCGCAGTGTATTAATTCTCGATAAAACAGCTGTTATTCGCTATTTTCAGATAGTTGAAGAGTTAAGTGAACAACCAGATTACGATGATGTGATAAGTTTTTTAAAGAGTACTTTTTAAAATTTAACGGGGACTTAACCCTTTAATTAACTCAATCAACCGGTCAATTCCTGTCCCATCCTGGCAGGAAACC
>PWOD01000239.1 GCA_003557545.1 bacterium
AGCAGTATTCCGAAGAAAATGTTGAAGTGGGTATTTGCCCGGAAGGCTATCCGGCTTTGATACTTACCGCCAGCGAAGATTTACCTGATGATGCCCACAACAATGCCCATTTTTCTTCTGGCCGTGTAAATACCGGCGGTAAGGTTACAGCCTTATACGGTAGAATTGAAGCCCGTATCAAACTACCTGTTCTGGCCAATGGATTTTGGCCGGCATTTTGGACTTTAGGTGATAATATTGATGATGTTGGCTGGCCCAAATGCGGTGAAATTGATATTATGGAGGCTGGACATATTGACGGCATTAATGCGGGCACACAAGATCGTCATGTGATTGGAGCTAACCACTGGGATCAGGGTGGACAACACGTATATCACTCCAGCAGCTATACCATGCCTGCAGATCAGTCATTATCGGAGTACTACAATATCTTTACCCTGGAATGGACCCCCTCTTCAACACAGGCATTTGTGAATGGCAACCTGGTGCATGAGATGAATATTGAAGGGATGTCTGAATTTACGGGATGGGAACATTATATTATTCTAAACCTTGCGGTTGGCGGCTCTTTTACAGGAATCACCACGCCCGGGGGGATTACGGCACCCATGCCTGCAAACATGTATGTGGATTGGGTTCGTATTTATCAGCGTGATGATGAAGGAAGTTACACAGGGCCCGAGATAACAGGAGCAGTTCCTAACGCAGGGAGTGACCAGGTACTGGATGGAGGAACCACATCCACTATATTGGATGGATCCGACAGCTATTCTATCGATGGTGTTGTGGAAAGTTATTTGTGGACACAATACCGGGGCCCATCCACCGCAAACATCCTTAGTCCCGAAGCTGACGAAACAGTTGTTGAAGATCTGGTGGAAGGAAGTTATGTATTTGCACTTACTGTTATCGACGACCAGGATATTTCAAGAACGGATTATGTGAATGTCAGTGTCCTGGGTGAAGTTGGTGATAATATAATTATTAATGGCGACTTTTCTGAACCATGGAATGAAGATTGGTTTCTCTATGTCGCTGATCATGAAGGCGTTTCAGCAAATGTAACCACATCTGATGGCTGGGCTACCGTCCAGGATATTTCAAACGCAGGTGGCGCAGGATGGTGGGTGCAGTTTGGCCAGGAATTAAATCAATCCCAAATTAACTCCCTGATTGAGAATGAAACCTATACATTGTCATTTAAAGCCAAAGCAGAAAATGATAAGGATATAGACGTATTTTTTGGTGAAGACGGAGGATCCTTTACATCACTGCTTAGTGATGAAGCAGTGAATACAAGCCTTACCCCGGAAGAACAAAGTTTCTCTTTTGACTTTGATGCACAAAGATTCAGTGCAATGAAACTGTCGTTTGAAGGCGGACTTGATAATACCAGCTATTCGGTTTCCAACGTTTCAATAGCTGCGAAAGATCCTTCAACAAGCGCTGACTATACTTTAGATGCGTCTAATAAGATATCCTTATATCCCAATCCTTTCAGTGACCGTTTGTTTATTGAAATATTAAACGAAGCCAAAGTTGAAACAGTGCGTATCATTGATAATCTTGGCAGAGAGGTAATAAAAACCCCTTTTACTGCTTCAGCGGGCAGCATTGACACCAAAAACCTGAATCCCGGAGTGTATTTTATTATGCTGGAAGCTGACAATAGGGTTTATAATGCCACAATAATCAAAAAGTAGTATTGCCCTGGAATAGCTTGAGAGGGTATTTTGGATTAAAAAGTCATCAGGAATTCGGTAAGGTTGGTTTCCTGGTCCAGTTGCAGTTTTTTTCTGAGCCTGTAGCGACTGATCTCAACCCCTCTTATGGATATATTCATCAACGGTGCAATTTCCTTGGTGGACAAGTTCATGCGAAGATAGGCACACAAGCGCAATTCCTTTGGTGATAGGGTTTCGTATTTGTCTTTAAGTCTGGTTATAAAGTCCTGGTGCACTTCATCAAAGTAACTGTTGAACAGCTCCCAGTGTTTTTCGTTTCTAAGCTCCCTGTTAACCTTTTTAAGCAGGCCCTGGATGTTCATTTGTTCGGGATGATCAGCAGGGATGCTCTTCAGCAGCTTGCTCAGGTCGTTTTTCAGGGTGGTTAGGGTCTTGTTTTTATGGATCAAATGCATGGTGGCGTTTGCCAGTTCCTTATTCTTGTGTTGCATTTCACTGGCAAGGCTTTCGTTGCGCAGTTCCATGATCTCTTTTTCGCTGAGGGCGGTCTGTTCCTTAAAAATCTGTTCCTTTCGTGCCAGCCTTTTCTCGTGCCTGATCTTTTCACGTTGCCTGATCCTGAGTATTCTACGCCTTATATAATAGGCATTGGCGGTAATGATGGCAATGATGAGCAGGGCATAAAATGCAAATGCTGTCTTGGATCGGTAGAGAGGTGGATTGATGGTAAAGTGAAAACTGCTGATGCTGCTTTCCACACCAAAGGCATTCCTGGCTTTTACCTGGAACACATAATCCCCTTCACGCAGGTTCGTATATTCTTTGATATTCAGCTCGTCCCACGCAGACCATTCCGGGTCAAATCCTTTCAGTTTGTAAGAAAAGGCTGTTAAAGAGGGATTTTCGAACATGGGGGCCGTGAAAACGAAGCTTACGGAGTTCGAGGCAAAGGGAAACTGGAGCATGGCCTCGCGGTTTTCCAGAATTTCATCGCTGTGGGCAAAAAATGACAGGGTCTCCTGCCTTCCATAAAATGATACCTCCTGAAAGCTCACCTTTTCTGTCACCTGGTAATCGTTAATGATCGTAGGGTCATAATGGATCAGTCCCTGTTGTGATCCAATGAATATGTTGCTGGAATTCAGTATGGAGATGTTTTGAAAAGCCGGCAGCAAAAAGGCGTTGATCCTTTTAAAGGGAGTGGTAATATCGCGGTATGTGCCGTCTTCGAGCCTGCGCAGAAGGCCCATGAATTCATAGGTATAGTACCAAAGGTTCCCTTGTGCATCCTGGTGTATTTTGTCCACGAACCCTTTGTCCTGAAATAGCCGGTTCATATCCGGATCGGGAACAAAGGCTTCCTGTCCATGATTGTAGGTAAAAAACCCCTCATGCGTGGTCACCAGCATTTTCCCATTAACTCTATGCAGGTTATAGGGGAGCGATTCTGGCAGGCCTGCCTCGCCACGGTAAAAATCAACGGTCCTGATCTCAGAAAAATCAGGCGTAAGTTCAAGTTTATACAAGCCCTTGTAGCCGTGTGA
>PWOD01000174.1 GCA_003557545.1 bacterium
ATCCCGTTCAAACCAGGCGGTAATCGATCGATCGGCCTCGACAAAGATCTCACCATATACCGTATCCCCGGTAAAATCTCCCGTCCATCTATCAAAATGGTAGTAGATGTCAGCCACGGCCTCCAGCACAGCCGTTTCCCCAGCGCTGACCACCCGCGGTTCCTCATATTCAGTCCCATTTATAAAGACGCTGCCGTTACCCTCAATATCGATATTTATCGTCTTAGTATCCCGTTCAAACCAGGCGGTTACTGCTTTGTCCCCATCAACAAACAGCTGCCTGACCGCCTCCGCTCCTTCCAGATCACCGCTCCACCGATCAAAATGATAATACAGGTCAGGTACCGCCTGAAGCTCAACAGTTTCCCCACCAAACACCATGACCGGTTCAAGATAGCTATCCCCCTCAACCAGTACCTGCCCACTTCCTTCAAAATCGACAGTTACCAGGTGGGTATCCCGGGCAAACCAGGCAGTCACTGCTTTATCTCCATCGATAAACAGCTCCCGCTGCTCTCCGCCGCCGGTTAAATCACCGGTCCAGCGATCAAAATGGTAATAAAGGTCGGCCACTGCTTCCAACGTCACCGACTCACCGGCCAGCAGCACAACCGGTTCAGTATAACTCGTCCCCTCCACCAGCACCTGCCCGGCCTCCTCTATGTCAACCGTCAGATAGTGGGTATCCCGCTCAAAATAAACGGTCGCCGATTTATCCAGATCCATGTACAGCTCAACTTCTGTATCGGTTCCGGTAATATCTCCCTCCCAGCGGTCAAAATGGTAGTAGATATCGGGAATACTCTGCAAAGTAGCAGTTTCTCCCGCGGTCAACTCCCGGGGACCGGTATAAACCGAACCATTCACCAGCACCTCCCCTGAACCAACAAAATCCAGCTCTAACATCCGGGAGCCCCGGTTAAAAATAGCATTGATCTGTTTGTCGGAATCAACAAACAGCAGTTCATCCGTCGAACCTCCCGACAGATCACCGGTCCACATATCAAAATAATAGTACGGATGAGAAATTGCTTCGACCTGGTAGCTCTCCCCGGCCAGCAGAATTAACGGTTCCTGGTAGGTATCCCCCTCAACCTTAACCGCTCCCTCGCCAAAGATATCGATCTCCACCGTATGGGTATCCCGGGCAAAATGGGCGGTTGCTGCTTTATCACCATCAATAAACAGTGACTGCAGGGGATCAGTTCCGTCCAGGTCACCACTCCACTCAACAAAATGATAAAACTGATCCGGTACCGCTTCCAGCTGCAGCGGTAACCCGGCCTGGACCACCAGGGGCTCTATATATGTTTCAGATTCAACCAGGATATTCCCCCCACCCTCCACATCCAGATTAAGGCTGTAGGTATCACGCTCAAAATTAGCCGTGACAAACTGATCCTGATCGATAAACAGCTGCTCCTGCAGTTGCTTGCCAGATACTGCGCCTTCCCAGCTATCAAAATGAAAATACTCGGCTCCATAGGCCTGTAACTCAACTGTCTCTCCGCCAAACAAAACCATCGGATCAACATAGGTTTCGCCATCGACCGTGACTGTTCCCTGGCCCTCTATATCAACCGTTAACAGATGGGTATCCCGACCAAAATAAGCAATGACATGTTTATTGGTATCGATGAACAGTTCGGCCGTCGTAGCAGTTCCACTAAGATCTCCATCCCAACCGGCAAAATGATAATGGGCACCGGGAACTGCCTGAAGTTGATTGGTCTCCCCGGCTGTTACCACCAGCTGGTCAACATAGCTATCACCATCAACCAGCACATCTCCCAGACCGATGATATCGATCGTCAAATAGCTGGTCTCCTGTTCAAAGCTGACAGTTACCTGCTTATCTCCGTCAATAAATAACTGTTCATCGAGCAAACTGCTCGACAGGTCGCCAGACCAGCCCTCAAAATACCAGTATTGTTCCGGGCTGGCCGTTAATGTTGCTGTTTCACCGGCCGGTAACAGCAGTGTATCATGGTAAATATTGCCATTGACATGGACCTCGCCCATCCCCTCTATATCGATTGCCAGTTCATGATAATTTTGATCAAATCCGGCCCAGACCTCAACATCGGTATCAACAAACAGCTCGGCCAGCGGAGCGGTCGAGTCAAGCTCACCGGCCCAGCCGGCAAAATGATAGAACTGGTCAGGCAGCGCTTCAAACAGCACGGTTGTCCCGGCATCGACCTCAACCGGATCGACATAGGTATCGCCATTTACCAGGACCTGTCCCGGGCCAAAAAGCTCTACAGTTACCTCCACCTGCTGGCGGGCAAAAATCGCCTCCACCGTCTTGTCATCATCAATAAACAGCTCCCTCTGGAGCGGTTCCCCCCAGAGATCCCCCGACCATTCAACAAAATCATAATAACTGTCCGGCTGAGCCTCTAATGTCAGGGGCTGGCCGGCATCTACAATCATTGGTTCTTGATACTCTTCACCCTCGACAAAAACCGAGCCCCCGCCGCTAATATTGATTGTCAGAAGATGTGTGTCCAGTTGAAATTCAGCAGCCACCGACAGGTCACTTACCATAAACAGCTGCTGCGGAGTTGTGCTTCCGGTAAGCGCCCCCGACCATTCAACGAAACTATGATAAAGCTCCGGCTGCGCATCCAGCGCCACCGTCTCACCGGCCACCAGCTGAATATCCTGGGATTCATCATAGTCAATCCCATCAACCGCGACCGCACCCTCCCCCAGCAGATCCAGGGACAGCAGATAGGTATCTCGGGCAAAGACAGCGGTTACCGCCTTGTTATCATCGACAAACAGCGACTGCTCAGTATCCGCACCGTCCAGATCACCGTCCCACTGGTGGAGATACCAGTGAACCTGGGGCACTGCCTCCAGCTGGGCCTCTTCACCGGCCAGGACAACCTTCTGATCAACCACCGTCTCCCCGTTAATCTTCAGTTCACCGGCCCCCTCAATATCGACAAAGATTACCCGGGTTTCCTGAGAGAAGCTAGCAGTTATCTGACTATCAGTATCGGCAAACAGCTCAACCAGCGGTTCGATCTCGCTGACCGCACCGCTCCAGCCCTCAAACTCCCAGAACGGCTCGGGAAACGGCTGCAGCACGGCCGTCTCCCCGGCCAGCAGCTCCATCGGTTCCGTATAGGCGGTCCCGTCAACCTCGATAGTTCCCTGACCAACGATATCAACCGTCAACAGGTAGGTATCCTGGACAAACTCAGCGGTCAC
>PWOD01000161.1 GCA_003557545.1 bacterium
AGTTCTGGGATAACTAACCGATCCCAGATCATTGGTTGATATCAACCGTCCAGCACTTGTTTCCCCACCAATGATACTTCCGTTCTTATCTATGATAATAATATCTTCTTCAGACTCGAGCTGGCTGTGCATCGTCACCTCCTTGATAATTATCCGTTTACCCGCCTTAATCCTGGCATTTTCAGCAAACCGACTGTAAACCAGACCACTCGCCTGAATACGCTGTTTTTCGCCACCCTTAATTCCACCTCTAACGATTATATTTCCGCTGGCTTTCAACCGGGCCCGGCCCACAATCCCCATGACCCAGAT
Source organism: bacterium (assembly GCA_003557545.1). Lineage (GTDB taxonomy): Bacteria > T1Sed10-126 > T1Sed10-126 > T1Sed10-126 > T1Sed10-126 > PWOD01. Next base: position 313 of record PWOD01000161.1, read on the forward strand.
ATTCCCCCGGGCTTCCACCAGCCGATTTTCCACAACCTTGCCCTCTACGAAAATATTACCGTCATACCGAATATCACCTCTCTCATGGTTCACATCGCCCTCGATATGCATAATTGGAAGAACGTGGACCGTATTGTCATCCCATACTACCTGGCCGGGTCGGCCGGCAAATAATCTTCGCCCATCCTTACTGGCCCTTACATAACGACCCGCTTTGAACTCAACCGTTTCTCCCTCCCTAAGATCAGCTGCCAGCAGCTGCCCGGGCTTCGCCTCCTGAAGATTTTCCATCGCTTCACTAAACTCAGCCAGCTGTGTTTCAATATCTTTTTTCTGCTCCCGTTTTTCAACCTCTTCTGTCTCATCCTTATTGAAACTGTATAATTTAGGGATTTTTTCCTCTTCATCTTCTTCCTCCTCTTCCTCCTCATCCTCAACATTGGATCTGATAGTTGTTCCCTGCATCTCAATCAGATTATCTTCCAATTCAAACAGTTCATCTTCCAGCTCAAGTATATCCTCCTCGGTCAATTCGAGATCATCATCCAACACCTCCCCCTCGAACTCCTCGTCCAGTTGTTCTTCAAGTGTTTTATCCTCGAGCAACTCACCATCGGCCATTAGTCAACACCCTGATCTGGAATTTACACCTTACCTCAAGAAAAAATCTCCCTGATAGCAAGTAGATAGTATAAATAGCTTCTTTATGTCTGGTACTTTTAACACAATCCCGGATTAATTTATTCAATCAACCGTCCATAAGCTGAGATAATTATCATTATCCCCCGACTAATTAAGTCCCGAGGCTGGCGATAAGGATCACCATCCAGTAAACTGCCAGCAAAAGATTAGCAACCAACAACAATCCACCAATAAACCAGGTAACCGGCCAACTTTTCACAGTTCTGATCTCAATATATTTCAGCTGAACTGTCCAGATGACAGCCCAGAAAAGCCAGAATCCAAGAGCAGTAATAAGTCCGCCGGTTGACAGACTATCGACCAGCAAACCCCGACCTGTAAGGGTCCAGAACACTGTAGAAATAAACAAAATCAACGCTCCAGGACCATACCATCCATACCACAGTTGACCCAGGCCGGGCAGAATAATCGACAGCAGATAAACAGTCCGTGGTTTTGACGGATTTATCAACCTGCTCATTGTAAGAGGGGTCCCACAACAGCTACAAGCGGACGGTTTACCAAAGACCCGCCCCCGGCAAGTCGGGCATTCCGGCCGGCTAATTGGTATTACTTCCCCATTCAGGAGCTTTATACAACAATCTAATACCCTGGTCTGAGCTGCCCAGATTTGATTCAAAAAAATCCAGAATACGTCCAACAAAACGAACTGTTGAGGTCTCCCGACGGCGCATTTCCTCTAGTTGTACATCATCCTCTAGACCTGCCGCCTGGCGAGCAACTTCAATCGCATCTGCCCGGCCACCAAGCAGGTCAACCAACCCCTTTTCCAGGGCTTGACGACCACTGAATATACGCCCATCAGCCAGACTTTCCAACTGCTGACGTCCGAGCTGTTTTCGGGCACCTGCAACATGTTCAATAAACTGATCATAAACATCCATTACCAGTTCCTGCAGAAGCTCTCGGTCCATGTCAGACATATCTCGAAAGGGTGAACCCAGATCTTTAAACTGACCGGAGCGGATAACCTCATAGTCAACACCGATTTTTTCAACCAGATCATGGGCTCTTACAAACTGTATCATGACCCCGATACTACCGACTATACTACCCGGATTTACCACGATGGTATCACTGTTAACAGCCACGTGATATGCTCCTGAAGCCCCCATGTTTCTGATAAAAGAGATAACAGGTTTTCCGGTTTTAGCTCGATACCCGGCCAGGGCATGACTGAGTTCCTGTGTAGGTCCAACAGCGCCACCCGGACTATCAATATCAACCAGCAAAGCCTTCACATCGCGGCGATCTTCAAGTTGCTGTATGCGGTTGATATGGGGCTGAATATCATCTATGAATCCAGTCAAACTTATGACGGCGATTCTATCCTGACCAGGAACTGTAATAAATCCCGGATACAGGGTTCCAATAACTCCCCAGAAGATTAAACTCTGGATTGCTAAAAAAACAACCAGTCCTCCAATTATCAAAAAAGTTAACAATCTCCCAAGGTTTTTCATCCAGCCTTTTTCCACAATAACTCACCACACAATTTTAAAATAAATTATCCATCTGTGACTCGCTGATAGCAGTAGGGACAACCTTTAATTTTCAACTCTGATTCATGTTGATTTTTTCTTATTTCACTGGCCAGTAAAGATTGGTTTTGAGTAAGCGTTGAACCACAAAGTGGGCAGGTTCGTTTCAGTGGTCGTTTTTTTTTCGATCCAGAAAGGCCCCAGACCCTAACCAGAGCAATCATCACACCGGCTATTAATAACAGATAGAGAAACCAGATAAATTCAGTCATCCAGACCACCACTTCCAATTAACTCTGGCAGTTCTATTGCTGATTTTTCACGCGACCTATCTAAGTATAAAATATCTCGGCTATAAGTTAAAAACTTTTGTAGATCGGCAGGCAAATAATTCTTCAAATAATCGACCAGCTGAAACCTCCCGGGATCTGTTTTCTTACTGAACAGAACCAGCTTATTCTGCAGGTTGAAAATATCTGGATAGTTTTCAAACAGCCGCAGTAACTCTCCAGTCTCTCCAAGCTCCAGCAAACTATCTTTTAATAAATAAATGGCATATTGATGGTATCGACCATCTTCAACCAATGAAACAAACAGTTCTAACCGGGAACGAGCCCGTCCATAATCTCCCTTCTGGTAATATTTGACTGCAGTTTCCAACAGTGGTACCGGCTCAGGTGGATAGAGCAAGGTTGTCTGTTCCTCTCCAAATTGATCCGGCTGAATGATTTTTGAAAAAGGACTGCTCAGATGATGAGAATAGGAAACAGAATAAAGTTCTACATAACCAGCCGGCAGCTTATCCTCCATAAACAGGCCGCCTGGATCAGTTTCAAACCAGCGACCACCAGGATATAAAAACAGCGGTATTCCAGACAATGATACCGGACCATCTGAAACTATCCGGCCCCTGACTCCCCCCCTGGAGATTTCCCCGTCGGTTGCAATTTCCACCAGATAACCCTGATCATCAGCTGATAGCAGCCCGATTACAGGACCGTTTTCCAGAGGTTTCAAAAGTTCTAATTCACCAACTATTTCCAGCAGAGATTTACGCTCTTCATACCTCTCATCCCAGCTTATCAGCTCAGAAATACCTCCCCGAGTAATCAGTAACAAATATCTATCAGTTCCCTGTTTTACCACTTGAACAATTTGATTTTCCGAACGATAAATTTCAGTCTTTTCCTGCCAGACCACCGTTTCTCCAGAAATTTGTACATAACCACTATTTACCACCCACTCTGGTCCCTCCTGTTTTACCGAATAAAACAGCTCTGTTTCCTCACTTAATTTACCAAGCTGCTGCAATCCCGAACTGTTCTTCAAAACTCCTGAGTCGGACTCTCCCACCCGATGGTACCGATGAATCAATTTAGTATCCCCACTTCCCGAGATAGCAGGAAAAACCAACATATTCTGCGCCACCAAAAAATCTCCGGTTCCAACCGGGTAATCAATTATACCAGTTTCAGACACCCTGTAAATTCCACGCTCCGCCGTCAACAACCTGTATTTACCCCGGTCATCAACTGATTCCCAAAAATACAGTCTATTGGCATCAGGATCCACATAAAAGAATCGTGGGGTTTTAGCGGTACGTCGCAATACATCCTCAAATTTTCCTGTGGAATGATCATATTCATAAAAGGCACCAGCTGACCGGGGAGCGATCCCCTCCTTACCGTAAAACAATGTCTGGTTATGATCAATTCTGTAAGCTTCCGTTATCATTAGACTCCGACGGGGTGATCGATAAAGCGACGGTACTGAAGGCTTGTTTTCGACGATCGAAAGCTGTTCACCTGATTTTTCCAGCACCAACAGCCCCTCAGCAAAATTTGTCAGGTAAACCGGATCCCTCAGACCCTCAATCACTCCCCGCGGAAATCCATCTTTATCAAACCGTTGAATATAATCAGGAAACAAAATATAGATGAATCCATCGCCACCATAATGAACTCCGGACGGCTGAAGATTAGGCCATCCGGCCAGTTCTGAAACCCTGGGAACAGGCAAAACCCTCTCCAGACTACCCTGCCGATCAATCAGCATCACAACTCGTTGATCACCAATCCCGGGAACTATTACCTTTCCCGAAAATCCCAGGTATTGTTCATCCACACCAACAAACTCCAGCTTTCCAAAATATTGTAGAGCCGCGGTATCAAGATTTATCTGTTCTACCAGCTCATTATCTCGGTTGTACGCCCCGACTGCCATCTCTGACCGGAAAAAATAATAGATCAAGCCCTCGGAGTTACGAATACTCTGGGGGATATTTAAATATTGAACAGCGGACACTGGAACCGCTTCCCAGGAAATCTCTTGAATCTCCCGCGATTCCCCCCGGTCTGTCAGTTTCACCCTGGTTGGACTGTCCCCCCCCATATAGAGAAAAACTGTTTCACCGACTGTTTCATCCTTTTCAAACCAGATCTTTGAGGAACTTCTCGGAAATAACTGATAATTAGAAAAATCGATGACCGGGTCTGGATCATAACGTCTACTGAGGAAAAAAAAGATTCTTCGCCCAATCTCAAGTTCTGTCTCATAAAGCGCTTTATCCGCCAATATATAGCCGGTACCCTGATGAACCGCAAAATCTACAGGGGTAAATTCCTGGCGACTGTCAAAAACATATTCAATCCCGGTGTCAACCTTATATTTAACAATTCTTCCGGTATTTTTTAAAAAATAAATATTATCCCCCTCAATATCCAGGCCAATCAGCCCTGAATAACTGCGGCTTTCAACTAACCGACGAGTGTCATAAATAAATACCGTATCACCCGACCGGGTCACCAGTTTACCGCCATCAGTAACTCCAACCGCATCACCCCTGAAAAGAGGGAAAACAGTGTCGGACAGCACCTGTGAGTTTGTTTCATCGATTCTGGTTAAGAGTCCTGTGTCTGGCTGAATAAACAGCTGATTATCATGTTTAAATATTCGCCTGACCGGACCAGATATTTCCAACGGTGGACTATCTGCGAAAAATGGTTGGATATAAAAACTATCCGCGGTCAAAGCAAGTTTTTTATCAAAATACCAGTATTCGTCATAATCATCCCAAAACCCGTTCAACTCAACTGTTATCGAACTTTCCCGCAAAAATTTACCTGTTCGCTTTTCTCGATAACTGCTGATTTCCGGTTTGATCACAGGACTACCAGGGGTAAAATTTTCCAGATTAATAAACCGGTACGTAGAAAAATTAGCATCCCACATTGCTACCCGCCCGGTCGAACTAATCTCCAACGAAACCGGGTTTTCTAAAAAAATCTCCGGTTCCTCGGTCAATCTAAAACTGAGAGGAAGATCAAAAGTTTCAGCCAGGAGGCTGCCAGGTCCCAGCAAAATCAATCCAAGGATGATAATCGGATAAAATATTTTCCAAAATTGGACAGTTCTAAACAACAATTATAATCACCATATAGTCTGAAATAATCTAACCAAATAAGATCTGATAATATTTACACAGAAGATCCAGTCAACAGTTGATAAGAATATTTTAACCTTTATCAAGCGGTTTGCAGTGATTCCGTCACTGAAAAACCGGTTTTTTTCCTCTATAAACCATTTTCTGTTGTATTATCAGACGAACTTGCCTATAATAATACCTAAACTCAGAGTTCTTATATAGATTTCTCCATCTCAGCTGACCCAGCCCGATCAATCTTCTGGGGAAATTCAATAAAATCTGCCGGCTCTACGGCCAGATTTTGTTATGCGGTCCAGCTGCGGACTCTGTTTAGATGACGATGATTAAATTTTATTTTAGTTTGGAAGGAGCGATAAAAATGCCCAGATATTGCCAGGTCACAGGGAAAAAGACTGTCACTGCAAATAATGTTTCCCACGCCAACAACCGAACCCGGCGGACCCAGAAACCGAACCTTCAGAAAAAGAAATTTTTTCTTCCCGGCGAACAACGCTGGATCAAACTGCAGGTTTCCGCCCGGGGGATTAGAATCATTGATAAAAAAGGTATTGAACAGGTAGTCAAAGAGATGCGCGAACGCGGCGAAAAAATTTAGTTGGTCAAAAAAATTCTTTGCTCCAACCAGATGATCGTACGCGAAACTAACAATTAAGGTACTGGACGGTGAAACTTGATGGCACGTGAAAAGATTAAGATGGTAAGCACGGCTGGAACCGGTTATTTCTATACGACTTTTAAAAACCGTACCAATAACCGTGACAAACTAATCTTAAAAAAATATGACCCTGTAGTTAAAAAACATGTTGAGTTTGAAGAGAAGGAAATGGATTCAGGGCGGAAAAAAGGCTAGACAGTTAGCCGGAGTGGCGGAACCGGCAGACGCGCGGGATTCAAAATCCCGTGGGCTATTACGCCCGTGTGGGTTCGAGTCCCACCTCCGGCATTTGATTGTTGAACCTAACGAGGCCTTCTGTAGGGCATATTTAATATTCCTTCTCGTTCCATGTGAATCGGTTCCTTTATCCCTCTTATAAATCTAATCTCAAGCTGTCTATCAACTGGTTGTTGTTCTCGTAACCAGCTTACAGTTCGATTATAAACATCAACCGGGTAAGGGTCGTCAATTATCCTGGTAAGGTCGACCTTACCAATATTATGGGTGATTCCTGTGGGGTCAACACCAACTGCTTCATAAAGTTTAAAACGATAAGGAACAGCTGTTCTATGCAGTTCAGAATAGGCCACTGCCAGCCTTGAATTCAACTCAAGAACTGCTGACAGATCAACCCCTCTGTAGAAAAATCCCCTGCGTTTTTCTAACGGTCCGATGCGAAAATACCCATCTCGGTCAAGCATGGTTGAGCCAAGCAGTCGAATCTCAAGATCCTGGTCATAAACTTCAACTCTTCCTCCACGCCTATCATAGAGATTAATTGTTGCAGGCTCAACCCCCACAACTCTACCGGTGAGATAAAAAAGCTCCTCACCAATGATAGGTGATATATAGGGTCCGGGCAGCTCATTTAAATCCGGTCCGGATTGAATAACTCCCGGATCAGCCAGAGATAACTTGTCTCTAAACTGCCGGGTAGGAACCGGTGCTTCCACCCCAGGCAGTCCTTCGGCAGCCCGGGGGACAGCGACAAATTCCCAGCCATAAAAAATATCTGCCGACCCCAGAAAAAACAGTACTACAAATATAACAATTAGTTTGGTCAACAGACCATCTAAACTCCAACTACTTTTAAGAGTTTTCATTGAGGATATCGGCCTCCTCCTGTCGTCCCAATTTTTCCAATAAATCAACCAGTTTATCAACAACCTTTTCATACTCTTCCCATCCCTCATAAAGATAAATTATTCTGAACCAGGATTCTTCGGCCAACTCATAATCACCTAGTTCCCTGGCAGTCTTTCCCAGCCAGAGATATTTTAATGGAGCAACAACACTGGTGGCCGGAGGCTGGAGATGTTCTAACTGCTCCAAAGCCTGATCAAACCTCCCCAGACCATAGTTAATCTGAGCTTCAAACAACTCTTCCGTAATCCCCGGCTGTTCAATCTTCTCAAGATATTTAAACGCTTGTTCATAGGCTTCAATCCCAATCAGGGCCTCAACAAGCAGCGAATTCAACTGATCATCATCAAGAAAATCCGGAGTAACCTCCGCCAGATCTTTCAGATAGTCAAGTGCCCTTTCATAGTCCCCACTCAATAACTTAAATTGACCCAACCTAAAACCAGCACGCTGCTGCAGCCGGGGGCGACGGCTACCCAACTGATAACTCTTTTTATAATCTTCCAGCGCCTCATCCAGTCTATCCTCGGAACGAACAACCTCAGCTCGAATAAAATATATTTCTGCATCCATAGGAGTTGTCACAAAAATATCGAGATAATGGGCAATAAGCTCCTCAAGCGATTCTATCTGACGTTTCATATAAAGCCGGTTTATCAGAGTATAAGCTGGTCGGAAAAGTTCTGACTCATGCGGTCTATCAGTTAAAGCAAGAAACTCCTCCCGAGCTGTTTGATAATCAGCTTCAGCTATATAAGTTTGAATAATCCATCCTTCGGCCTGCGCCTGCAATTCTAGCTCCGGCTGCTGCTCCAGCAGTTGCTCAAATCGCTGGCGGGCAGATTTATATTCAGCCAGATCAAACAACGCTTCTCCCCAGCTTTTTAACATCTGAGGACGGCGTTCCTGGGGAGCTTGCTCAATTTTTTTACTGATTTTTTCAAGCTGTCCTATATCAGCCGGATCAAGCTGATCAAGCTCAGCTCTAAACCCCAGGATTTTGGCGGCTTCAACAAACTCAGATTCAGGATGATCTCTTGAAATCCGTTCAAAATAATCCCGCGCCTGACCGGGCTGACCAACCTGTAATGCTGCTTCGCCGGCGAAATAAAGAAACTCCGGGCCCAGCAACTCTTCCAACCGATCGGCATAAAAGCTGAACACTGACCAGGCAAGATTAGCCCGTCCCTGCTCCAGCGCAGTTCTCCCCAGGGAAAAATTGACAGCCGGTTCAAGTGACTTGATCGGTGGCTCCCGACTTAACTCCAGAAATATTTCAAAGGCTTGTTTTATCTCACCAGTTTGATAATAGATCTGCCCGAGATCATATTTAACTCTCTGCCGCTCATCTATTTCAAGCGGGCCTTCCAGAGCCTGAAGATAGTGTTTTGCCGCCTCGTCAATATTTTCCAGCTGCAAAGCCACCCTGCCCCTGATACGAGCAAGCTGACTGCCATCTATCTCTTCACCCGGCGCAGCCATTTCCAACACCCTCCATGCCTCACTATAATCTCCCAGCCGATAATGACTCCAGCCCAACCAATAGCGCAGATCATTTAGAAATTTTTCATCCTCAACCAGCACTATTGCCCGACGCAGGGCCCGCACGGCTGCCCCATAATCTCCCACCTCCAGGGCGAGATTTCCCAGCAGTCGACTGGCCTCAGCTCCAATTTTCCCCTGATCACTCCAATCCTTTTGCTCCAACAACTCACGGGCGGCCCCGGTTTCTCCATGCTGGTCCAGCACCCAGGCCAGCCCGAAAGTCGTTTCTGCTTGATATCGAGAAAGTTCATGCAGTTGACTGTAAAGTTGTTTCGCCTGATCCCAGTTTTCAGCGGCTACGGCTGCTTCGGCCAGATAAAACTTAAACTCCAATGATTGCCATTCCACCGGGAATTTATTAGCAATTTCCAATAATATTTCCGGTTGATTATCCTCCCAGAGATTTTTCGCTACAACATTTAACAGACTCTTCCGTATAGGTTTAGCAAGCTTCTGTAGCTCCTGCTCAGTTGTAGAATCAAACTCCCCTGATAACAGCTGTTCAATTAACATACTGGTCTTATCGTCAAGCTGCTGCCGGGCTAAAAATTTCTTGCTATTCTCTGTTAAACTCTGACGTGGCAGTAACAATAATTTAGCAGCCAGTCTATCCAGCTCACCAGCTTCCCAGAGCCAGCTTATCAGGTAATTCTGAAGAACCGGTTTCTGTTCCATAAGCTCTGCGGTTAATAGATCGATTATTTTCTCCTGCTGCTGAAGCCCGGTGGCCAGATAAGCCAGTCGGTGGACAACCATCCGGGGTTCAAACTCAGGATAGTTCTGATATAAATTTAGCAACTGTCGATAAGCTCTTTTCTCTTCATCAAGCTGACGTAATCCTTCGGCCCGCCAGAACATAACCCGGGGCGAGGCGCTATCCCCCGGATAATCTTCTAAAAATTTTTCAAATCCTCTCACCGCCATCGAATAATTGCCCGCATTATAGGCACGAATCGAAAAATCAAGTGTACCATCTCTTTCAGCCCACAAAACGGTCGGAACCAAGATCCCCAGCGCAATCGCTATTACTATTAACAGGGATAATTTTTTAAATAAAATTTTCATCAATCTGCTCCTCTCTCAAATCGCTGTCTAAATTAATTACCTAAATATTTTACCGCCCCGGAACAGCAACTGTTACAGTTAACTGATGTTCAGCATCCGAGCGAGTGTAACGCCAGTTTCTTACCCATTCTTTAAGTTTCAAATCAAGCTGACTGTTTCCAGAAGAATCAACCAGCTCGACCTCTCTAACAAATCCTCTCGGATTGACTAGCAAACTATAGCTAACCTCTGTTTCAGATTCTAAAAGTAAATGTTGAACTCCTGAATAGGGAAACGTTGGTCTTGCACTAAGACGGGGAGCACGGCTCATCCCCTCCAGAGGTTCCCTATCGATTTCCAGCGGTTGAATCTCCAGCTGTTCTAATTCTACCGGACCCCTGTTTAACTCTTCCCCGGCGACCTCTGTTACAGAGGGCAGTTCAGGGGTCGTAACCGGCTGGTAAACTTCTGCTAAAAGCGGCGGAAAATCAAACTTCGACAGCCGGGCAATTAGTCCAGCCCTTGAAACCTCTCCCGGACTCTTTGCCAGCGGCTGAATCTCATAGGACAACTTTGTTGTCCCCCTGACTCTATCAACTCGAGCCGATTTCCAGGCAACATCCGCCGGCAAATCCAATGTTTCAACCTGATGTCGCAAACTTAACTGTTGATCGGGCGTTTCTCGCTGATACAGTCGGACAGGTAAACTCTCTGGTGGCGGTTCTTGAACAGCCAACCAATCATCCGGCACCAGCAGGACTAACAATACAAGATGCAACAATATGGAAAAAACAATGTAAAAGCCAAATCCACGCCGTTTTGGTTTCCCATCAACCATCCAACTTACCTCTTGTTAAGGCAATTTCAAACCCATACTGCTCAATCCCGACCTGACGCGCCGCTCCGATAATATCTACCAGTGACTGGTGACGTGAACGAGCATCAGCAGTAATAAGCAATACAGGATTATCTACCTCATTCTGTAACCCTCTGAAAACACCGGGTAATTCAGTTTTATCTATCCATTGCTGACGAAATCTGACTCTGCCAGTTTCTGAAAGAAACAACCTGAAGGTTGTTTCGGCCGGACCATCAGCAAGCTCCGTTTCAGGTAAGACTATATCCAATTTCTGTGGTGTGGCTACAAAGGTCGCAGTAACAAGAAAAAAGATTAATACCAGTAAAACAATATCGACCAGCGGAACTATCTCAGGAAAAAAATCTTCCTTATCATCAATCCGATAAACCTGCATTACAAACCCTCACCTTCAACTTTTTCAGCTGACTCTATGGGATCAGTCAAACCATCGTCTTCCTCCACAAAATCCGGATTTTCAAAGATCAAACTATCCGGGAAATGTAGCGCTTTCATTAATTCATGGCTAAACTCTTCAAATTCAGCTGCATAATTATTAACCCGATTTCTAAAATAACTGAATACCACCAGAAACGGGATCCCAATCGAAAGTCCTACCGCAGTTGTTACCAGCGCCTGGCTAATCCCCTGTCCGACAACCATGGGATCTGCTTGAGCACCAATAGAAACCTCACCCATGGCCATGATCATCCCAATAACTGTCCCCAGCAGACCTATCAGCGGCGAAATTTTGGCCAGCACTCCAAGAGTTCTAATCCTTTTGGCTATATTTCTAATATGAAGACTGGCCACAGCTGAAGTTTCTGCAAGTAGCTCTTCACGTGGTAAATTCTTCACAAGTTGGGCCGAACTAACCATATCAACCATGGGAGCAGGAGCAGCGCTTTTAGCCCGTCTTATCGAAGCTTTTTCGGCCGACTTTAAAGCCAGCAAAAGATTTACAGCCGCGCTCTCATCAAATACATTATCCCGGCGTAAAACAATAATTTTTTCTAATATAATAGCCAGACCAACAACAGAAATAAGTAGTAACAAATATACCAGGAAACCTCCCTGGGCCACCAGCTCACTCCATCCTTCAAGACTGTATCTCAATAACCACATAAGGCTAATTCCTCCTGTAAAATGACAATCTAAAAACTCACAGTACCGCCCATTCTCACAACTCTTCCATATTGATCACGTAAATATCCGACTCGCATTGTAATTCCCGGAAAAAACAGCTCCACAGCACCGGTAAATCCACTCTCATCCTCATAAATATCTCGATAAC
>PWOD01000009.1 GCA_003557545.1 bacterium
CAGACCAGCCGGTGAAATGGTTAAACTGATCAGCAATAGCTTCAACAGTCACAGTCTCCCCGCCATAGAAAACGCGGGGCTGCTGATAAGTTTCTCCCGCCACCTGGACTGTGCCCTCCCCCTCAATATTGACGGTAAGCAGGTGGGTATCCCGGCGGAAGTTGGCGGTGATAAAATTATCGTCATCTATATAGAGCTGCTGTGGTGTGCTGGTCCCCGTCAGGTCATCTTCCCAGCGATAAAAATGATAGAACTGATCGGGCAGGGCCGTCAGTTCAACAGACTCCCCACCGTAGAGGGTGAGGGGGGCAACATAGGTCTCTCCATCAACCAGCACCTGTCCCGAACCCACCGTGTCGATCTGCAGCAGATGGGTATCATGGGTAAAGTGGGCCTGCACCGACTTATCGGAGTCAACAAACAGCTCGACCTCCGGCTGCCCGCTCATCAGATCGCCGCTGTAGCTGTTAAAACTCCAGTGGGTTTCCGCCGCCGCCCGCAGGGTGACGGTTTCACCGGCCTGTATGGTCAGGCTGCTCTGGTAGGGAATATTGTTCACATAAACTTTACCTTCACCAGCAATATCGATTGACAGTGTCTGGGTGTCCCGGCCGAAGATCGCATCTATCTGCCGGTCTGACTCGATGAACAGTGAATACTGTTTCTCTTCGCTGATGAAACTATCCAGCCAGCGGACGAAATGATAGAACCGGGCGGGGCGGGCCTCCAGCAGCACTGTTTCGCCGGCGGTTACCGTGAGTGGTTCGGTATAGGTGTCGCCATCGACCAGGACCTCACCCAGTCCGGTCTTGTCAAACCGCAGGGTATGGGTGTCACGAACAAAGTTGGCGGTAATTGTTTTATCATCATCGATGAATAGCTGGCTGCTGCTGTCGCTGCCGCTGTGCTGTCCACCCCAGCTGTTAAAATGGTAATACTGTCCCGCAACCGCCTCCAGATCCACCGGCTCTCCGGCCTTGACTGTTAGCGGTTGGGTGTAGGATTGGCCGTCGACTAAAACCTCCCCGACACCGTTGATATTAACCGTCAGAAGCTGGGTGTCCTGGCCAAAAATCGCCCGCACATTTTTATTATTTTCAATGAACAGCTGCTGCACAGGGGTTTCTCCATCGAGCGCTCCGGACCATTCGATAAAATGATAATATTCGGCCGGCAGGGCCTCCAGGGTCAGGGTTTCGCCAGCGTAGATCTCGATCAGTTCGGTGTAGGTATCACCATCGACCAGCACATCGCCCTGGCCGTCAAAATCAACTATCAATGTATGCTGACGCCGCTGGAAGGAGGCGGTCAACTGTTTGGGACCATCAATGAACAGCTCCGGTTCAGTTTCCCCGCTGTGCAGATCACCACCCCAGCCGGTGAACTCATAAAAGCGATCGGCTATAGCCTGCAGCTGGACAGAATCACCCGCCTCAACTATTAGTTCAGTAAGATAGCTGTCACCTTCCACCAGGACCTGCCCGGCCCCATCGATTGTGATCTGCAGCGGATGGGTATCCCGGGTAAAAGTTGTGCTCATATAAATATCTGTATCGACAAACAGTTGGGCTACCGGGTCGCTTCCCTGCAGGTCCCCCCCCCAGCTGTCAAAATGGAAGAATTCATCCGGAACTGCCTGGAAACTGGCAGTTTCTCCGGCCAGGACGGTGGTCGGACCATTATACAGCTCACCGTTGATGTAGAGTTCTCCCTGGCCCTCCATGGTGGCCGTGATAGTGTGGGTGTCCCGGTTTAAGTTAAGGTGAACATTTTTGTTGGAATTAATAAACAGCTCGGCTGGATTTTCAAAACTCATCAGGTTTCCTGACCAGCGATAAAAATGATAATACTGGTCAGGTAAAGCAGTTAGTTCGACAGTTTCACCAGCGGTTAATACCATGGGACCGGTATAAAGTTGTCCATCAACTTCAGCATCCCCCTCCCCATGGATATTGAGGTTCAGTATATGTGTGTCACGGTCAAACGAAGCAGTTACTGTTTTATCCTCGTCAATTAACAGGTTAGTAATCGGCTGGTTTCCTGATAGATCAAAGCCCCATTCGACAAAATGATTGTATTGATCGGGGACAGCTTCAAGCTCAACCAGCTCGCCGGCTCCAATCACCAGGGGATCTTGATAAATAGTCCCATCTACTTCGACAGCTCCCTCTCCGTCGATATCGATGGTGAGGGTGTGGGTATCCTGGACAAATTGGGCCAGGGCGGTTTTGTCTGAATCAATGAACAGATGGGCCTCCGGGTCGGTGCCGGAGAGATTGGCTCCCCAGCGGCGGAAATGATAATATTGTGCTGGCAGGGCGGTTAAACTGATAGTCTCACCGGCCTCCACAACTGTTGGTTGCTGGTAGGTTTCTCCGTTGATGAGAACGGAACCTTCTTCTTGGATAGTGACCGTCACCAGATGTGTATCCCGGGTGAAATGGGCGGTGACTCCGCTATCTCCGGTAACAAATAACCATGCTGTGGTGTCGCTGCTGGTGAGATCTCCACTCCAGCCACTAAAATGGTAGAACTGTTCAGCTTCGGCCTGCAGCTGAATGGTCTCTCCAAGGATGACCGGGATTGAATCGGACACCAGCTGTCCATCGACAAATACCTCACCGGCACCCTCGCGATCTACTGTAAAATAGCGGGTATCGTAGTCAAAACTTGCGGTGACCTCGGTGGTTTCTTCAACAAACAGTTCAACTGTTGTATCAAAACTATCAATATCTCCACTCCAGCCGGTAAATTTGCGATAGAGATGGGGGACTGCTTCCAGGGTTATCGTGGAGCCGGCATCAACCGTAACCGGTGCTAGATATTTTTCACCATTTAGATAGATCTCTCCGTCCCCGTCGGTTGTTCCCGTCAGGGTCGTGGTTTCCCGGACAAAGCGGGCTGTGATATATTTATTCTCATCGATCTCTACCGTTCCCTGGGGATCGCTGCCGGTCAGATCTCCCTCCCATTCTTCAAAAAACCAGTATTGATCAGCCACCGCTTCCAGGTTGATTTCTTCCCCGATCGGGACCGATAGGACAAGGGGAAACTCAGTGAATGTCTCACCGTCTAATACTATGCGGCTTTCGCCAATGATATCGATGATAATCGAAGTGCTGTGGTACCAGATTGGATTGGTTTCTCCGGAAAGAAAGGGGTATCCCTGGTTTTCATCAACACCGGTTGATCCGACGGGAACATATTCGATCTTCCAGCCGGCGTTGTTGAAGGTGTCGATATTGCGCATGGCTGTGGTGGAGCGGGGGGATCCGGCGGAGCTTGTGCTGGTGCCAGAAAATTCGACATCCCAGAAACTCTCTTCGACATAAGGAGCGCCGTAATTCTGGCCGACCAGACCGCCGGGGGTATCGGCTCCGGGCTCCGGCATACGCACCGCAGCGTAAGAGTTGATAAGTCGGGCATTGCCAAAGATCCCCCCCCGGGCTTTACCGATCAACCCACCAATATTTTCGTTAGATGAGTTAGGCGTGATAATTTCACCCAGGGCATAGGAGTTATTTACTAAAGATTCATTTCTCCCGATAAGGCCGCCGATATTGCGGTTACGTCCCTCAACTCTGGGAACAACAGTAATCGTCATTCGTGAAAAACAGCGGTAAATATCGCCATCGATATTCTCTCCCACCACCCCCCCGACATACCGTCCCCCTGAGAGTTGTCCGTCGGCATTACTATCTACAATATCTCCCCGGTTTTCTCCCACTACTCCTCCTATTCGATTACCGGAGCCGTGGATTGATCCGCGCAGGGTTGACTGTTCTATCAGGGCCATTGTTCCGGTAGATATTCCGGCTATTCCACCGACGTTATCCCTCCCGGTTATTTCCCCCGAAAAATGGCTGTTACGGCTTATGGTTCGATTGCTGTGGCCGATTATTCCACCGGTAATATGGTCGCCGGTGATGGTGCCCTGGACAATAATATTATCGAGGTTTTCTGTGCCGATATCGACATCAGTTAATCCAATCGCCCCTCCTACCTCGGTGTCGCCGTTGACGGTAAGGTCTTCAAGGGTAACATCAGACATAGAAGCCCGGCGCAGGGTCCCCACCACTCCACCGACCCGTTGTCGTCCTTCAACCAGGCTGCCGATGGAACTGACATCTTCCAGATCGACCGAGTTTATGTAGCCGAACAGACCACCAACATCATCTAAACCCTCAACGGTTAGTTCATCGGTGGTAATATTTTCCAGCTCTCCCCGGTCAAGTTCTCCAATAAGCCCACCGACTTTATTCTGTCCGCTGATGTCGAGCTGCAGACCGGTAAGATCTGCCAGAACACTGTTGCTGGTTTTACCGATCAATCCGCCTATGTAATCTTCACCGGTAATTTCAATATTCTGACCGGTTACCTGGCTTAAATCACCGCTGCTAAAACCGACGGCGCCACCGGTGTAGCTATCTCCGGAAACATTGGAACTGGTGACCGTGATATTGTTTCCTGAGATGTTTGTGTGACCGATTGCCCCTCCGCTGTAGTCGCCTCCGCTAACCATAGCACCTTCCACTTCAAGTTGAGAAAATTCTCCACTGGAAATTCGTCCGATTAATCCACCAACATTTTGCTCGCCACCAATTGTTGGGTTAAGGGCGTTTAATTCGGTTGAAGTCGCCTGGTCGGCCCGGCCAATTAGAGAACCAACATCTCGCTGTCCGTTAACAGTGACGTTATTCGACGAGAGATTTTCTAAAGTTGACCCGTTGGCATATCCAATCATGGCTCCAACAAAATCATTACCCTCTGTGGTAGAGTCTTCCACCCGGGTGTTGCGTATAGTGCTATTCGAGCCGGTATATCCAAATATCCCGACGTGATCCTCGGAGGGACGATTAATTTGATGTTCAGTTATCGCATTGTTTTGTCCGTCAAACTGCAGTGCAAATGGTTCTGTGGGGCTGCCTATGGGCTCCCAGCCGTCACCTCCATTGGCGCTACCGGCAGCCAGTTCATCATAACCGTCTGATTCAGAGTCCAGGTCATTGATAAGGATGAAATAATCACCCAGATGGTGACGCACCTCGTTGAGATGATACCAGTCAGCGATCCGGTAAGGATTATTTTCGCTGCCGTCACCACCTTCAAACAGGGCCTCTTCAAATTCTGCAGTGACTGTCATATCGGAGTTGACTGAAATTACCGTGGTGGTGTCAGAACTGCTGTGATCACCACCCCACTCAACAAATCTCCAGTCTTCATCCGGATCGGCAAGAAGGGTCAGGTTGTGGGTTTGTCCGGGAGATAGGATGGGAAGAATAACCGGTTGGGTATAAAGATTACCAGTCACATAGACATCCCCTTCACCATCAATTATCTCAATGGTAACAACATAAGCCGGGATGGTCCAGTCGTCGTCACCGGCAGTATGCTGGGGATAACGGGGGTTACCGGAGGTTGCGTGGATATCCCAGCCTTCATCAAGGAATGTGTTGATATTTTGCATCTCTTCAGTAGTAGCACTCTGTCCACCCTGACTGTACCATATACCCGTGGCATCGAGATCATAAAAACTATCGGTTACCAGGGGGTCGGGTTGTCCTCCGCCGCCCCATCCGCCATCTTCGCTTCCTGAATGTCCAACTAAACCACCTGTACCGGCCTGTGCTGGAGCGTTAATTGGTCCAGCGGCATAAGATTTATCAATATGGGTTCGGTTCCAATTTATTCCAACCAGCCCACCAACCTGTAAATTACCGGTAACAGTGGCGGTTGAATAGGAGTTCAAAATGTAGGTATTTTGGCTATGACGGTCAACGTTTGCGCCTACCAGTCCACCTACTCGGAAATCACCGGTAACCTCGCCGGTCGAAGAAGACCGCCGGATGGTTCCCCCCTCTAACCAGCCAGTGATGGCTCCGACATGACTATCACCGGTGACATCAACATTGGCCAGGGTAAGATCCCGGACTTCACCGCCATCAATTGTACCAAATAGACCGACTCGGGCTTCATTTGGACGGTTGATACGGAGATCGGAGATTGTAAATAATTGCGTTCCCATATAGTGTTCTCCGATAAAAACACCGGAAAAGTCCTCAATCGGTTCCCAGCCAGCCCCATCGTTTGCGTCAGGTCCGGCCAGTTCGTGGTATCCGGGAGTCATTTCGTCTAGATTACTGGTAAGCTCATAATATAGATCAGGATTATCCCGTATCTCATCAAGCTCATACCAGTTGGAAATTTCACAGGGCCAGTTTTCAGTGCCCCACCCGGCCCCGGGGCAGTTGGCATATAATATCCCCCCGGGTAATAAAAACAAACCGATCAAAAGGGTTAATAATAGAGTTTTAACCCACTGATTCATGGGGGTACAATACCTCCCGGTGAAATTTAGATAGTTCCATATGATAATATAAGCCAAAAAGGGGTAAAAAGCAAATTTTTATTTATCAAAATGACCTATTTTTAAGGGATTTTTGGGGTATTTTAAAAAATTAGTAATGATGTTTTTTCTGCTGGTGGAAAAAATAGATTAAAATGATCTGATTTTGTTAAATTTAATCGGCCATTTTAAACTAATTGGTGGTTAGCGGGCGATGGAGATTCGTCCGGTTTCCAGGGCGCCGGAGTCAAGCTCACGAACGCGGTAGAGATAATGACCGCTGCTGATCTCGGCACCGGAGTTATTGCGCAGATCCCAGCGGTAGGGGTCCTGGCTGGTTCTGATGCTGTATACGAGCTGTCCGGTCAGCGTGTAGATCTCCAGCTCAAAGGGACCTTTTTCATAGCTATTGAACTCAAAGTGCAGCCGGTCCTCCCCGGTGGCGGGGTTACCATCGTTAGGTCTAAACGGGTTAGGTCCGACCAGCAGATATTCCAGTCCGGCGGTTCCTTCGCCGAAATAGGCGATGACAGTCATATCATCGTTGACCTGCAGCTGCAGGGTGGAGGGCTCACCGTTGAGAGTTTCAGCCCAGTGGCTGAAATGTGAGGGTCCAATCGGGCGGGCCGTCAGCTCAACCGTCTCCCCCTGAATAACTTCCACCGGACTGGCGAGGCTGTCACCATTAACCAGCAGTTTACCCCGGCCCGGTCCGCCTGTTTCCAGGGTTAGATAATGGGTCTGGTGCCGCTCGAATTTAGCGGTTATCCATTTATTTGAATCAACAAACAGTTCGTTGTCGGGCTGCTCTCCGGTCAGGTCACCCTCCCAGCCGGCGAAATACCAGAACTCCTCGGGGAGGGCCTCCAGGCTCAGCGTCTCTCCGGCCACCACCGGCCGCTGCAGTGTATATTCGCTTCCGTCAACATTGACCTTGCCCAGCCCCTGGAGATTGATCGTCAGATGATAGATGGTGCGAGCAAAGCGGACTGTGAGCTGTTTATCTTCATCAATATAGAGATTATCCCGGTAAAGATCACTGCTCAGATCACCCTGCCATTCGACAAATCTGTGGTATGTATCAGCCACCGCCTCCAGGTAGGCATTCTGTCCGGCATTAACCGCCATTGGTCCGGTATATTTTTCGCCGTTAACAAAGATCGATCCGGGTCCGTCAAACTCTATAGTGAGGGTTTTTTGAGCCCGGCTGAACAGAGCTGAGACGACGGTGTCTGTATCGATCTGTAAAATCTGTGGGTTGGCTGCACCGGTAAGTCCGCTATCCCAGCGGTTGAAGGTAATATAGTCTGCCGCCACCGCGGTCAGCTCGACAGTATCACCCAGTTCGACGGCCAGCGGTTTGCTGTAGGTCTCTCCGTTGACTAATACCGCGCCGTCGACGTCGTTTATCAGGATCTCCAGCAGTCGCGTATCTCGGTGAAAGTTAGCGGTCACCTCACGGCTGGAGTCGATGAATAACTCGGCCGTTTCACCGTTTCCGGTGAGGCCGTTTGACCAGCCGGCAAAATGATAATCACTGGCAGCAATAGCCTGCAGGGTTACCGGTTTACCGCCCGGCAGGATCAGTGGTTCGCTGTAGGTGTCGGAGTCGACAAGCACAGTCCCCTGTCCGGTCTGGTTGATGGTCAGCAGGTGAGTGTCCCGTCGGAACTCGACGGTTACCGATCGGTTGGACTCGATAAATAGCTGACTTGTGGAGCTGCTGCCGGTCAGATCACCCGACCAGCCGTAAAAATGATAGTACTGTTCGGGCAGTGCTTCGATCGTCACAGTATCCTCCGGTTTAACACCGACGGTGGCGGGAAACTCAGAGTAGACCTCGCCGTCAACCAGCACAATTCCCTGACCGAGCCGCTCAACAGTCAGATGATCGGCGATCAGCCAGACCGGAGAATCGCTGCCGGAGAGGTAGGGATAACCATCGTTTTTGTCGACAGCGGTTCCCGAGATCTGCCAGCCGGCATCGCGGAAGGTATTGATATTCTGCATCTCTGAGGAGCGTTTACCGGTGCCCCCGGCGCTGGCAGTCTGTTCGGAGCTGTCCACATCCCAGAAGCTGGCGGTTACATTGTTGCTTGTGGTGCTGGATCCGACCAGCCCGCCCCCCCGTGAGCTGTCAGTGACTCGGGCGGTGGAATAGGCCAGGCTGATAGTCCCTTCCTCGATATATCCGGCCACCCCGGCCACATCGGTGCGACCACTTATTAATCCACGCATAACATAGGAGTTTTCAATAGCCCCATCGGCCCGGCCGGCCAGACCGCCAACAAAACTACCACCGTTAATAGTAGCGTTGGTCAGCCCCACACGAGAGATCCGGCTGCCATTGGATAGATAGCCAAACAGCCCCAGATAATCCTCCCCGGGCCGGTCAACAGTCAGCCCGTCGATCCGCTTCCCGCCGCCGTCAAACTCTCCTTCAAAGGGAGAGTCGGGGTCACCTATGGGCTGCCATCCGGCCCCCTGGTTAGCGGCGCTGGAGGCCACTTCTTGATAGCCTTCAGTCTGGCTATCAAGCCGGTTTTCCAGCCGGTAATAAGCGGTTGGATCATCCCTTAGATTGGCCAGCTGCAGCCAGGTGGCCACCCGGTAGGGATCACCTTCACTACCATCACCCCTGGCGAACTGATCGGCGGTGAAATGGACGGTAAAACTTTTATCTCCGTCGATATAAAGCTGCTGGAGGGGGGTATCACCGGTCAGCTCTCCGGTATATTCAGTAAACTGCCAGTAAAGTCCGGCCCGCGGTTCAACCGTGATTGTTTCTCCGGGAGCGATACCGATCGGTTCAGTATATGTTTCGCCATTAATCAGCACCTGTCCGTTACCCTCAATATCGATATGTATCAGCACGCTTTTCCGCCAGACCGGGGTCTCACCGGCAAGATAAGGATAACCATCATTTTGATAGTCAGCCGTGCCGCCGATCTGCCAGTCGGCGTCCAGGAAGGTTGTAATATTACGCATCTGTTCGGTTGTCTTACCGCTGCCCCCGTAGCTGCTATTGATTCCTGACAGCTGTTTGTCCCAGAAACTGTCAAATACTTCCCCCCCGTGGATGCCGGTGCCGACCAGGCCACCGATCTCGCTGGATCCGTTGACCTCTCCGGTGGAGTAGGAGCTGAAAATCTTGTTCCGGTTATCTCCCACCAGTCCCCCCACCCGGCTGCTGCCGTCAACTGCTCCGCGGGCGAAACAGTCGATGATCTCTCCGTTGAAATTAAATCCGACCAGTCCCCCCACCCGGTTGACCCCCCGCACATCGCCGGTGGCCGAGCTGGCCCTGATCAGTCCGTCGTTACGTCCGGCCAGGGAACCGACCCGGTCATCTGTGCTGTCCACCCTAACGGCTGATGTCAGCCGGTGGAGGCTGCCGTAGGTGCCGTCGTTGTAGCCGACAATTCCGCCGCTGTAGCGATCCCGACCCTTGACCAGTCCCTCCGCCGTAACCTCCCGCAGTTCTCCGGCGTTACGTCCGATAACAGCGCCGGTGATCCAGCCCCCGGTCACATCAAGGCCGGTGAAGTTTAGATTATGGAGTTTAAATCCCTGATCTGTATAGCCAAACAGACCGACATGCTCCTCCTCCGGCCGGGCGATATAGAGGTCTGAAATATAATTGTTCTGGCCGGCCAGGAAACCGCTGAACCGCTCATCGTCATCGCCGATCGGCAGCCAGCCCCGGGAACCATGGGCCGCCGGCCCGGCCAGTGCCTGGTAACCATGGGTGTTTCTATCAAGATTGTCGATCAGCATGAAACCGGAATCAAGATGGTCACGCATATTGTGTAGATGGCGCCAGGTGGCGATCAGGAAGGGAGATTCCAGACTGCCATCTCCACCGGCAAACTCATCCTCACCAAATTCAATCTGCAGATGAATATCTGTGTCAACGAAGATTAGCTGCAGCGGCCGGGTTCCCGATAGATCCCCCTCCCAGCCTTTAATATGCCAGTACAGCCCGGGAACTGCCTCAAGAGTAACTGTCTCCCCGGCCGGAAGCGTAGTTGGTTTTTCGTATGCGGTGTTATTGACCAGCACCTCACCCAGACCCTCAATATCAATCCTCAGCAGCTGAGTATCCCGGCCAAAGATTACCTGCAGCTGATAGTCCTGTTCAACAAACAGGGTCTCGACAGGTGTGCTTCCCTCCAGCCCCCCGGCCCAGCCTTCAAAATGCCAGTAGTCGGCCGGTGAGACCTCCAGCTGGATTGTCTCGCCAGCATAAATCACGATCGGCTGGGTGTAGCTGATTCCATCGACCTTCAGCTCACCTTCCCCCTGAATATCGGCCTGCAGTGTATAGGTATCCTGTTCAAAGACTGCCAGCACATCCTTGTGGTAGTCAAAAAACAGCTGTTTGGTATGCTCAGTTCCCTGCAGGTCACCCGACCAGTGGGAAAAATGGGAATACTGGTCAGAAACTGCCTGAAGGGTGAGAGTATCTCCTCCATGAACAGTGATCGGTTCACTGTATTTCACCCCGTCCACCAGCACCTCTCCGGTCCCCTCGGTATCGATTGTCAGGGTGTAGGTATCCTGGCGGAAGCGGGCCTGGACAGTCTTGTTGGAGTCGATAAACAGCTGTTTAACCGGTTGAGTCCCGGTTAGATCACCAACCCATTTTTCAAACGGCCAGAACTCATAGGCGACTGCTTCCAGCTGGAAGGTCTCACCGGCCAGCAGGACCAGTGGTTCGCTGTAGGTATCGTTCTCCACCAGGACATTTCCGGCTCCGTCGACTATTACCAGCAGGACATGGGTATCTCGCTGGAAATTGGCGGTTATGCTGTTGTCTGATTCGACAAATAATCCGCTCAGCTCATCATCACCCAGCAGGTCGCCGCTCCAGTGATCAAAATGGTAGAAACGATCCGGCACTGCCTGCAGCTGGGTAGTCTCGCCAGCCAGCACAGTTACCGGCTCGGTGTAGGTGTCACCGTTTACCAGCACCTGCCCGCCACCGTTAATATCAACGGTAAGGGTATGGGTGTCCTGCTGAAAATGGGCACCAACAGTTTTATCGGTATCGATAAACAGCTGCTGTTCGGTCAGCTCACCCGACAGCTCACCACTCCAGTAGTCAAAATGGAAATATTGCGCGGCTTCGGCCAGCAGATTGACCGTCTCTCCAGCATAAATTACCATCGGTTGGGTATAGCTGATACCATCGACAAAAACCTCACCCCGACCTTCAATATCGACGGTCAGGGTCTGGGTATCCCGGGCGAAATGGGCGGTAACTGTTTTATCACTATCAATAAACAGTTGGGCGGCGGTATCACTGCCCTGTAGATCACCGCTCCAGCTGTCCAGGTGCCAGAACCGTTCAGCCCTGGCCTCCAGTGCGGCGGTTTCTCCTCCGTAAAAGACCAGGGGCTGCTGATAAAGCTGCTGGTCTACATAGACCTCCCCGGCCCCTTCACTGATTACTGTGACTGTATGGGTATCCCGCTGGAAATATGCTGTTACCGCTTTATCAGCGTCGATGAACAGCTGCTGTTCAGCCGTCTCCCCGGTCAGATCACCACTCCACCGGTCAAAATGCCAGAACTGATCAGCCCGGGCCTCAAGACTGATGTAATGGCCGGCGATCACCACCAGCGGTTCGGTATATTTTTCTCCGTCGACATAGACCTCACCGGCCCCCTCAATCTCCACCTCTAACAGCTGGGTATCCTCGCCAAAGCTGGCCGTCACAGATTTATCACTATCGATGAACAGCTCCGCCTCACTCTGTTCACCACTCAGGTCACCGGACCAGTCGACAAAATGCCAGTATTGATCGGCCACCGCCCTCAGGCTGACTGTTTCGCCGGCCAGCAGAATTAGTGGTTCAACATAGCTGTCATTTTCCACCAGCACCGACCCCGCTCCGTCGATTTCTACCGTGAGAATATGGGTATCCCGTTGGAAATGGGCTGTGACTGATTTATCAGCATCGATCAACAGCTGCTGCAGGGGACTGTCACCGCTGAGCTCCCCGGACCAGCTGTGGAAATGGTTGTATTGATCGGGCAGGGCCTCTAAGGTTACAGTCTCACCCCCGTAGAAGATGCGGGGTTGGCTGTAGAGTTGATCGTTGA
>PWOD01000200.1 GCA_003557545.1 bacterium
ACAGCTTGGTATTGAATACCGAGCGCTGGCAAAAGGTCAACTCCTTCATCCGGGGGTATCCGCTCCGCCGCCAGCTGGAAACCCTGCTGGGTGGAAGCATCATCCTGGCTCCCAACGTAAAGGAAGCCTTCCTCGTTTCCGAACGTGGAGGCGACTTCCGCTTGGTGCTCGGACAGGATCTTTCTATCGGATACGAATCGCATAATAATAAGACCGTGGAGTTGTATTTCACAGAGTCGTTCACCTTCCAGGTGATTGACCCTGCAGCGGTCGTCGTGTTAAAGTAGGCGGTGTTCAGATCGCTTACCTGGCACGCATCTGGTTACTATAGGCATTAGAAAAAGGGCTTCTCCGGGGTTTTGGAGGGCCCTTTTTTTTCGAAGGGTTATTGACGGGGTGGCGTTGTAAGGGGTCAAAAGGTCAAAAAGTCGAAAGGTCGAAAGGTCAAAAAGTCCGGGTTGGCGATTAGCTGTTGGCTAAAGCGGTATCCTTGGCATGGTGGCGGGATGTTTTGATGGATTTTGCAGGCAGTTGCACGATTTTTGCTAAAAATTCGTTAGCAATTCACACATTGGCATGTTAAAATTATGGCCATGATTATAGGTGTCCTGGTAAAACAAAACTGGTTCTCGCGGCTGATACTGTGGGTGAGCTTACAGTTACTGGTTGTGTTGGCCGTGGCGAATGACCGGCAGGTGAGCAATGAGGCGTTTCAGGCGGGGGAGCGTTTCGAGTTCCGTGCCATGTATCACAGCCGCTTTACGGGAAACGTAACAGCCGGTGATGCCTCCCTGACCATCAAGCCCGAGGCGGTCATCATGGATGGTGAGCCCACGATGAAGATCGTGGGAAGGGCGAACACCAACAGTTTTTTCAGCATGTTTTTTAAGGTTGAGAACGAATATGTGTCGTGGTTTCACCAGGAAAACCTTGCACCGGTCAGGTTCACCAAAAACATTCGCGAAGGCCGCAGCCGCCGCAACGCTGATGTGCGGTTTGTTCCTGACCCCGGCCAGGTGGTCAGCAGCGACACCATCATCGAGGCTCCGCCTTTTGTCCAGGATATCATCTCTGCCTATTATTTTGCGCGCACCTTCGATATGGAGGGCGTGCAGCCCGGAGACGCCTTTGAGGTAACCTTCTACCATAGTGATGAGGTATATGTGAGCCGCATCCTGTTTGAAGGCCGCGAGCAGATCACCACTTCCCTGGGTACTTTCAACACCCTTCGCTTCAAGCCCGAGGTGCTGGAGGGCAAGGTGTTCAGTCAGCCCTACCCCATGACACTCTGGGTGTCGGACGATGAGAACAAGATCCCCATACGCGCGGAGTCCGGATTGGTTGTTGGCCGGGCCAGGCTGGACCTGGTGCAGTTCGCAGGACTAAAGAACCTGATCACTTCTTTTGTACCCTGATTCATGCACGTGGGCCTGCATACCCCGCACAGCATCTGTTTTAATGGCCCCTCACTGGACATCTAAAAACCTGGCCTGTAATTATGTATGCAAGATAGCTATACAAGCTGCCGCTTACCCCATCACCCCGCAATGTCCCATAACAGACAAAGCACAGGTGCCGCTGCAGAGAAGGCACTAATCATTTTCCTGTTTTTTTAATGTTTTTTTTGCGTTTGGTTAAAAGTTTGTTTAACTTGCCTCTTCGTACAAACCAAACCTGAAAAACCATGGAGAAAGAATTGAAGTTTAGTGACATTCTGACCAATGCATTCAGCCTTGGCCTTAAGAACCTTTTCCCGGTGATCGGCTGCATCGTATTGTGGCTGCTAACCATTTGGATCCCTTATGTAAACGTGGGAACCACCATCGCCATCGTCACCCTGCCGGCTGCCATCAGCAAAGGCAAAACCATCAATCCGCTGAAGATCTTTGACAAGTCAAACTACAGGCCCATGGGCGAGTTTTTCCTGGCTGGCGGACTAAGAAGCCTGATCATTACTTTTGCCTTCTTTTTTCTGATTATCCCGGGCATCGTAATGCATATCGCTTACACGCTGACCATCCTGCTGGTGGTTGACAAGGGCAAGGGTGCTTCAGAAGCACTGAAGCTTAGCAACCACGCCACTTTTGGTCACAAGTGGACGATCTTTTTCTGGCTGTTGTTCTATGGCATCGTCCTGCTGACCATCCCTTACTGGATTCTTGATTGGATCTGGACACCCCTTGCCGTGATCTGGATGATTGGCATCAGCGTGATCGGCCTGGGCGGCAAGGCATACATTTATGGCACGCTCACCAAAGACATCCCGGAAGAAGTATAGCGCTCCGATCTAACCAGGGCCTGCCTCACGCATAAAAGCAAACATAAAGACGGTATGTCACTTCTTGTCCAATGACAAGAACAATTAAGGCAGGCACCCAAAATGCGCGGCATTTTTCTTTCAGGTAAAAGCTTTGTGTGTTAGACAGAACAAATCTTCCACGTCCAAAACAACCGGACTTTCCTTATCTAACGACAGCCTGCGGTGTTCATCCGCAGGCTGTTTTTTTATTCCCCCTGTTTGTTTATCTCACCAACCCCTTGAGGCGTTCATCAGGTTGCTTCTGGACGCCAAAACTACGAGATCAATCTATCCAACTCCGCAGCAGCATCTGCCTGATGCCGTGGTTAATTGTATCAGGCAATACATTGCTGGGGTTTAGGGGCACAAAGGTTTTTAGTTTATGTGAAGCATGGGGTTTGAAATAAATTTGCGGAAGCTCTTGTGTTTTTCGTCAATGTTTTCTATTTTTGGCTCTACGAACAACGCTCTGTTGTCGTCAAATATGCGGCGGAACCGAAAAGCCATACGAGTAGGAAAACCAAAAACATTTATTTATTATGAAAAAAGTACATCTGGTAATGGGTGTGTTGCTGGTTTTTGCGCTGGCTACAAGCGCAAACGCGCAGACCTTTAGTTTAAAGGGTGGTCTGAATCTTTCAAACATGTCTTTTGACACGGACTGGGACGGTGGGGGCTCAGATGACGATACGGACTGGAAGGCCGGTTTTGTTGTTGGGCTTGGGGCTGAATTTCCCTTCACCGATGCTTTATCGCTCGAAACCGGGTTGTTTCTGGCTTCCAAAGGTTATAAGGCATCTGAGGAGTATACTGATGAATGGGCAGGAGTGACCTATAAAGAAGA
>PWOD01000006.1 GCA_003557545.1 bacterium
AGGCAAATTCGCGGACGATATCTACAACTGATCAGATGCTTCAGGAACTGATGCAACTGCGCTAAATACTGATATCAACAGGGTGGGAAGTTAATCTTAACTCCCACCCTGTCGATACTTATTTTAAGGGGATTCACCGAGCTGCTGTATGATTAGTTGAAATAATTATACCCGGTGATAAGTTGTTATTATCGATACCCGGGCAGTTTAAAAAGTAGAAAGTATAAAATAATTTCTCAAATAAAGGTTATGAAAAGTGATTTTATCCACAAGACTCGATGGATCTAAGCTTTATATTTCACCTCATCAGGTTGAATATATTGAAGAAACACCGGATACTGTTATATATCTTGTATCGGGGAAAAAAGTCATCGTGCGTGAATCATGCAGTGAAATTATTGAACGGCTTACCGAATACTGGTGTAAAATTAATCGAGAGATAACAGTTAGAAAACTCTCGAACCAGGAGGATAGTTGATGGATTTAAGTAGTATTATTTCGATTGTTGGTACCGGACTGGTAATAATTATCGGGATGTTTGTAGCCAGTGAAGGTAATCTATTTATGTTTGTCGATGCCGCCTCGATTTTTATTGTAATTGGTGGTGGGGTGGGAGCGTTTTTTATCTCCTACCCACTCAATAAGTGTAAGAGGTTCCTTTCTGTCTTGAGGGTTGTATGTACAAGCCAGGAACTGGATGTTAATGAAGTACGTCCGGTCATGGTAAGTTTTGCTGAGAAGGCCCGGAGAGAGGGCTTGCTGGCCCTTGAGGACGATCTTCATGAGCTGGATGATGATTTTCTTCGGAAGGCTATTCAGCTGGTGGTTGATGGCACCGATCCGGAGCTGGTCGAACAGATAATGCGGACAGAACTTGAGCAGATTGATCAGCGGCACGGTTTTGGTTCCGGTGCTATGATTCATATGGCTGGAATTTTTCCTTCTCTGGGAATGATTGGGACCTTAATCGGGTTAATTGTTATGCTGGCCCATCTCGATGATCCTGATCGTATCGGGCCGGCCATGGCTGTGGCGCTGATTACAACTTTTTATGGTGCGGTTATCGCTAATGCTCTGCTGGCCCCGATGGGTGAACGGCTTAATACAAAAAATGATGAAGAAATTCTTAAAAAAGAGTTGATGATTGAGGGAGTATTAGCAATACAGGCGGGGGAAAATCCACGGATTGTAGAGGAAAAACTCAAGGCGTTCCTACCAGCAAGTAAGATTGCTGAGGAGGAATCCCGGGGGGTGTAAAAGGTGGCCAAAGATAATCAGGATGATGCGGCTAAAAAGGAGGCCCGCTGGTTAACAACTTATGGTGATGCCATGACCCTTCTCCTGACATTTTTTGTCCTCTTGTTTACTATGTCGACAATTGATCCTGAGATCTTTCGGATCACCATAAGCTCCTTCCAGGGGGCTGTTGGAGTAATGGATTCGGGCCGTACCCTGACCCCCGCAGAACTGTTAGAAATGGGTGTGGATATTGAAGAACTGTCGGCGGATGTGGAGACTATTCAGGAGGAGATGCCGGTCGAACTGGCAGATCAGCTTGATGCTGATGAGATCGAAATGGTGGAGGTTGAACAGCGGGAGCGGGGAATCGTTATCCAGGTTACTGACCGACTGTTATTTGATCTGGGGGAGGCGGAGCTGACGCCGGGCGGTCGTGATTTTCTGCAGAGAATATCACTGCTGTTAAACGCCCCGGATTATCGTGAAAGACAGATCAGAGTTGAAGGACATACAGACGATCTACCCACTGCTCGTTATTCAAGTAACTGGGAGCTGTCGGTACTTCGCGCTAAAAATGTTGTTGAAGAGTTTGAGCAGAATGTCGGGATATCTCCCGGACGTTTGTCGGCCGTTGGCTTTGGTGAAACCCGGCCGGTTGCTTCAAATGAAACTGAAGAGGGTCGTGCTCAAAATCGTCGGGTTTCGATTGTTTTATTACGGGAAGATTTAGACCCTGATGATTTTTAAGAACGACTGTCATAATATGACTGGAGGCGATTAAAATGGCTGAAGAAGAAGAAATTCTCGGTCAGGATGCAGATAATGGAAGGGATAGCTCAAAAGGTGTTCTGGGGGGACTGGGAGGACTGTTTGATTTTTCTGGAAACCTGATGGATTCCTTTTTGCCCAAGTTATTGATCGCTGCCATCGGTATTGTGGCTATAATCTTGATTGTAATTTTTATTACAGATTGGACCCTGGGTAATATTATGTTAGGCACCGACCCGGCCATGGATCTTCAGGAAGATGAGGCGCGAGTTGATGATCGGGCCTCCGGTCCATTGCGGACCCTGGCACTTGAGCAGTTTATTATCACAAGGGAAGACCCGCGCACCGGTCGGCGCCGCACCTATCAGATTGAGATGCACCTGGCCTTCAATCCCGAAGCGGATCGGGAATTGCGGCCGGAGTTGGAAAATCGTATGCCTCAAATACGTGACAGGATATATACGATTTTAGGTCGTAAAGAGGTTGATGAACTGGAATACAGGAATCACCAGGCTTTAAAAGATGATTTGGAGGTTGAGTTGAACCGGTTATTGCAGACCAGTTACAGAATCCAGGATATTTATTTTACTGATTACGTGATCCAGTAATATGGAGAATTTTATCCCGGATGAGGACAAAAAAACTTTTATTTGCCGCACTGATCATTATATGGCCACAAAGGTGGTGTGATAGATGGCTGAAGATGAAATACTGGATGAGACAGAGATTGATTCGCTGCTGGGTTCTTTGCAGGAGGATGATGAGCCTGATGCTGATAGTCAGAGTTCCGGTGATAAGGTTCGCTCAAAGGATACGGCACAACGGATCGAACCGGAGGATGAACGGTTTAAAAAACGGATGATTAAACAGTATGATTTCAAGCGTCCTGATAAATTTAGTAAGGATCAGATGCGAACTTTGCAGATGATCCATGAATCTTTCGCCCGTTCTACCACCTCTGATCTGTCGGCCCAGCTGCGTTCTCTTGCCAGTCTTACCGTGGCTTCGGTTGAACAGATAAGTTATGAGGAGTTTATGAATATCCTGCCGAATCCAACAACCCTTGGAATTATTGATATGGATCCTCTTGACGGTAATGC
>PWOD01000045.1 GCA_003557545.1 bacterium
CGAGGAATAATTGGTTATTTTATATAAAAAATTCTATGGAATGGTCTGTAGATAGACCCGGGGGAGCATAAATGCCGTGATTAATTTTAAACTGCAGTTTTATCGACTGGATATTTTATCTTTCCTTGTCTTGTTTTGTTTGCTATCACTGGTTTATCCCTCCACCGGTTTGGCGGCCGAAGGATTGACCGTTGAGGATTATCTCGAGCAGAACTTTAATCTTGATAATAGTTTTCCCCGGCTGCTCAGATCTGAAACTCCCAATCAATCTCAAAACCGGCTGCATGCTGCGATCTGGGACGATGAAGGAAGGATCGGCACCGATCTCCCCGTGGAAAGTGCTCTTCAGATCTCCGGCCGGAAATATATTGAATTCGATCTTAAGCAGACCCATTACACCAATGATCCGGAGCGAAGTTCCCAGATGGATCTTAGCGTTGATCAACGGCTGCAGGTCGATGTCCAGGGATCGATAGCTGATAATCTCCTGGAAATAGAGATAAGTTATGATGATAGTCGCCCCTCTGTTGAACAGCAGCAGACCCGGGTAAAATATAATGGTCGAGAGCGTGACCTTGGATTTGCTACTTTCCAGGCGGAAGCTCTGTTTGGCGATATCCGTCTTCAACTGCCCCGGTCACGGTTTGTTTCCTATTCCAAACAGACCTTTGGATTAAGTGGTGAAATGCATTTGCGAGATTTTCGTGGTGGTCCCTTTCAGCCCGATAGAGTCAGTCTTTTTATTGTTGCCAGTCAGGAAAAGGGGGAGAGTCAAAGAGAGGTGTTCACCGGCCGAACTCGACGTTATATACCGGATCCCCAGGCTGATATAAACCCGATCAGGCGAACTTATTATGATCCGCTGGGGGATACGACTCCGCCACCCGAGCCCCGAGTTCAGATTGGCTCGGAAAGAATCTTTCTTGATGATCAGGATCGTGATTCAGTAGATGGTAATACCTTTGAAGATATGGTGGTACAGTTCGGGTCTGACTCTTATGTTGGTGATTTTAATGAACTGGAATCAGGCGATGATTACTCAATCAATTATAGAACCGGTGTTATCCGGTTTCGCCGTCATATTCGGAGTAATCATGTGATCGCTGTGCGGATGACTTTAAGTGATGGGCGGGTTATCGGTGAGAATATACCGCTGATGATAAAGGATGAGGAAGAAACAGATAAATATGATAGGTTTCACCTGGAAAATCGTTACCGGCTGGCCAGCACTAATATTTCTCGAGATGATCCCAACCGGGTTCTCCAGATTCGTGATAGGGATGGTAACTCCCGGCACCCCGGGACAAATCAACCTTATGTTCAGATTCTTGGCCTTGATGCTGATGGCGATAACAGGATAGATGACGAACATATTGATTTTGAGCGAGGAATAGTGACATTTCCTGATACTCGGCCCTTTCTTAACCCGGGGCTTCCCCAGCAGAATCCTACCGTTTATGGCCCCCCGGCTGACCGGCAGAGAGTTTATGAAATCTACCAGGAACTTTTAGTTGAAGAACGGACCTTTCAACTTGGGATTAACGTTGTACCTGAAAGTGAAGAGATAACTGTGGATGGGCGCCGTGTTACTCGGAACAGGGATTATACGATCCATTATCAGACGGGATTTCTTACTTTTTTCGACCATGTTGATATCGATGATGATAGCCGGATTGTGATCAACTATGAGTCGATGGGTTTCGGTGCCCGCGACAGCACTTTTGTTGGGGGCCGTCTGGAGGCTGATCTGACCGATAACTTTTCACTCGGCTCGACTCTCTTGATGGATTTTCAGGATGAATCTTCAGAAATTCCACGGCTGGGGGAAGAATCAGCCCGGACGCTGGTAACTGAACATGATATTTCCTGGCGTCCGCTTGATACGATCCAGGATCTGCTCTCCAGTGCGGGTGGCCTGGAATATTTTTCCAATCGTCCTCTTGATCAGTATCTTGAAGTTGATCTTAACGCACATTTTGCCCGGAGTGAGTTTGACCCCAGTCTGGAGGGTGCTGCGGTGATTGATGATTTCAGGGGGTTTGAACAGGCTGTACCGATTTCTAAAAATCATCTTAACTGGTTGCCTGCAGATGCTCCCCAGCGCCTTCCCGGAACTATGGCTGTTCTGGGCTCCCGAGCTCGAATATATTTTGATGAAGAGGAAAGTACCGGACATGAACCGGATCCGGACAGTGTGGATGATCAGGATAGTTTGCGGGTAACTATGGATTTTGGCCAGTCTGACACCTGGGTTAGTTTTCAAAATCAGTTCTCTCGTCATGGTGAAGATCTACGAGGATATAACTATCTTAAGATCTGGATGAAACAGGGTGATGCCGGTGGTACGATCAGTATTGACCTGGGAATTCTTACTGAAAATATTAATCGGAATGATGAACTTAATACTGAGGACACTCAGGATAACCAGGTGTTAAATCCGGGTGAGGATATTGGATTTAAAGTTTTTACCGGTGATGATCCCGATAGTTTTTATCGATTTGGTGCTGATAATGCCCAGCTGGATGGGGAGGACAGGAATCTTAACGGTCGGCTGGATGAGCGTGAAAGATATCTGGCATTTAATAATATCAATAAAAACGATAATGTTATCTCTGACACAACTACCCATGGCTGGACCCTTTATAAGATACCCCTTAGTTCCGGGCAGCTGGTCGGCGATGCTGATCGGTTTGGCCAGAATCCGACCAATATACCGGTCAATCATGACGAAGTTCTGCGTAATGTTCAGACTATCAGGTTTTTTTATGAAGCAGCCCCCGGTGAGCAGAACAGCCGGGTTGAGCTGCTGTTAGAGGAGATGGGGGTCGCTCGTCTTAGCTGGCGGACGCCGGATGCTGCTCCTGATACTCAATTGGCTTTAGTAACCAGCGCCGAAGATCAGCGACTTCCAACATCGAATAGTTCCAGGTATCGTGACGGCGATGCCCGTCCCCGTGACATGGCAATGCAGATAAACTACCAGGCTCCACCTGATTCCTCGGTTCAGCGGAGCTGGTTTGAGCTTCCCTCTGGTAGTAATATTAACCGTTATCGTTACCTGCGGCTCTATTTTTATCCGGGTGAGGCG
>PWOD01000022.1 GCA_003557545.1 bacterium
CGGAATTTGTAATTTAATTTCTGCTTCAATAGGTTTATCAGCCATTTTTATCCCTCTGGTTAAAGTTTTTCCGCCTGATCAAAGTTAAGCTCAACCGGGGTCGACCGGCCAAACATATCTACAGAGACCTTAATTTTAGCACGTTCAATATCAACATTCTTGACCGTACCGGTCATCTCTTCCATCGCCCCCGAAATTATCCGCACTGTATCACCAATTTTAAATTCCACCTGAGGCTCGACACCGCCGGCCTCAATCTGCTGCAGCACACTGGCCATCTCCGTATTTTCTACCGGAATAGGATCATTTCTCGTCCCCACAAAACCGGTTATCCCTCTGGTCTGACAGACAAAATGAGCTATTTCCTCCGACATTAACATTTTAATGAAAACATACCCCGGATAAAGCTGGTGTTCAACCTGCTTTTTCTCCCCCCGGCGGATCTCCATAACCTCCTGCGTGGGGACAATCACCTGCTTGATTATCTCAGACATTCCCTCCTCTTCGACTCGCTGAAGCAAAAGTTCACAGGTCCTTTGTTCCTGGCCAGCAAAGGTATGCAGCACATACCAGCTGTAATCCTCTTCCTGCTCAGCAACCTCGGCAGTTGAATTTGTAGAAACAGAACCGTCTTCAGATATGTCAGTTTCAGAACTCATCAGTTATCGCTCCTTGAAAGTTACCTGAACAGCTGAGTAAGCTGAACAAAAATCTGGCCAAAAATTGAATCGAGCACCCCTACATACAACATAAAAAACAGGGCACAGGCCAACACAAGTACGGTTGATTCCATCAGTTTACGAGAATCCGGCCAGTTTATTCGACCACCCGGCCTGGCTTCCATCCAGACTTCATGTAAAAATTTCTTGAATCTGCTAACCACTTTCACCATTAACCACCCAGAAGAAATTTAACAAAATTCCACTACAATCTGTTAATTGAACAGAAAAATACCCCGCTATTATCAACTTGAATATAACGTCACAAACCCACTAAGGCAGGTCCGCCGGGATTCGAACCCGGAGCCTCCGGATTTGGAGTCCGGCGCTCTTCCAATTCGAGCTACGGACCTAACTATAATTTACTGTTTGATGTGGCGTCTCCGGCAGGATTAAACGTGAATACTATCCACCATTTCTATTGCCGGGCAGCATACTGCAACCACTAACAGGTAACCAGACCGAACCTGCCCACGCTACGATAAAGAAAGAGTATATCTAACGAAAATTAAAATAGCAAACAAAAAACCATCCTACTCCAAAAATTTAACAGTAGAAAGCCGAGGATGGGATTTGAACCCACGACCTCATCCTTACCATGGACGCGCTCTACCACTGAGCTACCTCGGCACAAGACCAACTATTTTAATAAAAAAATCGGTTTTGTGAAACAAAGTTTTAACTTTTTCTTCAATTTTTTTGGCTTTTTGCCTTTTGAGGCCGGATATAACTACTCTTTATTTAACCCTGTTGGCTTTTTCAATCAGCTATAATCACGATTAAAACTTATAATTAATCCAACCAGTGCCCAGTTAGTAACCATAAAACTCCCCCCGTAACTCAGAAAAGGAAGCGGCAGACCAGTTATCGGAGTTAGGCCGGTTGCCATTCCCGTACCTATCATCAAATGAAAAATCCAGATTATTCCGGCACCGGTTGTAAAATAAAACTTCCACCAGCCATCCGCAAGAACAGCAGTTGAAAATAAACTGTACAACAAAAAAAGATAACCCAGTAAAATAACTGTTGCAAAGAGCATACCCAGCTCTTCAACAGCTACAGTGAAAATAAAATCAGTCCAGAGTTCCGGGATGAATCCCAGCTGACTC
Source organism: bacterium (assembly GCA_003557545.1). GTDB lineage: Bacteria > T1Sed10-126 > T1Sed10-126 > T1Sed10-126 > T1Sed10-126 > PWOD01. The sequence goes on from PWOD01000022.1 coordinate 1,829, forward strand.
TGGGTTCCCTCCATATATCCTTTACCCAACCAGCCGCCCGAACCAATAGCTATCTGTGATTGAATCAAGCTGTATCCGCCAGTCTGTGCGGCCGAAAAGGGATCAATATAGGATTCAAGCCGACCCCGTTGATAGGGTGCCAGATGGGGAACTATAAGAGCCCCAAGAATTAAACCAACTATTAAAACCGCTAAAAAACCGGACAAGCCAATCCGCTTTTTCCGCAAATACGGGGCCAGAACAGCGAAGAAAAGAATAAACAAAACGCTGGCGAAAATAGCCAGGTTCAACTGCCAGTAACCGTCAACCAGAGTTTCCAGAGTTTTTTGGAGAAATTCTATTTTCGGATGAATAATCATTATCATCCCGGCAGCCAGACCCGTTCCAAACAGAATTATTGTCAGCCCCTCCTTTCTCCAGCCCATCAGAAAGAACCAGCCTATTAACAAAACTAAATATACCAGGACCATTCCCAGGTTGGGCTGTAAAAACAACAATAAAACAGGGATTATTACCGCAAATGTCACCTGAAAAAATGCCCGGAAACCACCCAGCCGAGCGCTCTCAAACTTTTCCGATATACCGGCAATAACCAGCAGGAGAAAAAATTTCATCGGCTCGGAGGGCTGAAGATTGAAATAACCCAAACTCAGCCATCTTCGCCCCCCCCGGGCTTCATGTCCATAGAACAGCGTGAGAACCAGCAGTAACAGACCGGCGAAATAAAAGATCCAGCGAAATCGATAAAAAATTGTCGGATCAAGAAAATTAATAGCGGCTGCCACGGTCAGACCTACCACCAGCCATCCCAGCTGTCGAAAAGCCAACTGGGATCCAAAAACACGATGGCTGGCCGTGTAAATTAAAGCAATTCCAGTCAATGACAGAAGCAGAGCCAGAATTACCAGCATTGATCCTGCCAGCCGGCGTTCCATGCTATTTACCACCCCGTATTTTGGGGGATGAATCGAAATAGCCAATACTCTCCATCGCAATATATATCTGCCGGGCCAAAGGCGCTGCCGAACGCGCTGCTGACCCCGCATCAGCCAGATAAACAACTACTATGTAGCGTGGGTCAACAGATGGTACCGCAGAGACAAACCAGGCGTCAGCCGGCGGCTGTTCAATCCCTTCCCGGCGGCGAGTTTTCTGGACCGTCCCCGTTTTACCCGCAACCGCCGGACCAATCGGCTGGAACTGCTGATCAAACCGAGCTCTAAATCCAGTTCCCTCCAGAGTAACCCGATCCATCGCTGTCAGCAGTTTTTGACCTAGTTCGACCGAAACAATCTCCTGTTGGTCAGATCGAACAAAATCGGATTGATCACCAACAAGACGTGGCGTGATTAATTTTCCGCTGACTAAACCAGCCAAACTTCGAGCCTGCTGCAGAGGGGTGACAAGCGTATATCCCTGTCCGATGATCGCATTAATCTCTTCTCCCTCGGTCCAGTGACCACGCGGAAACTGTGCCAGTAGAGCGGGCGAAGATAGTTGAGAACGATTTTCCCCGGGCAGATCGATCCCGGTTTTTTCACTGAACTCTATTGCTTCAGCAAGTTCAACAATCTCACCATAATCGAGGTGACGGGCCAGATTATAAAAATAAACATTACAGGAGTTAACCAGAGCCTGTTCAAGATCAATCTTTCCATGCCCCTGTTCACGCCAGCAGTGAAACCGTTGCTTGCCGGAATAAAAATACCCTGGACAGTCAAATTTTGTTTCAAGGGTGAATTCTCCGGATCTCAGGGCAGCCATAAAAGCTATCAGCTTAAAGGTTGAGCCGGGCGGGTAACGTCCCTGTACAGCTCGGTTCATCAGCGGATTTAGCCGCCCCTCAAAAACTCTCTGTATGCGTGAACGGTCTCCCATAACAAAATCATTCGGGTCATAGGTGGGATGACTGTAAAGAGTTCTGACCTCTCCCCCCGGAATTTCCATAACAACAACGGCGCCGGCTGAATCCGGACCGAACAACCCGGCAACCTCCTGTTGCAACTTTATATCGATATTAAGCTGTAAAGAATCTCCCCTCTGGGCGGGAATTGATCGAGGTTTTTCAAGAGTTCTGATAGCTCTGCCCGCCGCCGTTGTCTCGATCCATTCCAGGCCCTCCCGTCCGCGCAAAACACGATCGTAGTACTGTTCAATCCCAGTCTTTCCAACTATATCGCCCTGCGACAAGCCCTCACGCCGTCGGTGCAGCAGTTCCTCAGGTGAGACCTCCCCGGTATATCCGATAACCGGACCTAACAGATGCCCATAACTATAAACTCTACGCGGTTGGACATACAACATTACCCCCTCAAATTTAGCTGAATTTTCAGCAAATTTAATCCGCTGATCATCGGTTAAATTTTCTACAAGAGAACGTCTGTGGGGATCCCTGGCACGTTCCCATAGAAAGTCTTTATCAAGTTCTAAAAGGTCGGAGAGCTGCTCGATTTTCTGCTGTTCAAAAAACTGGCGGGCGGAGCTCTTGATCAGATTAAACATCGGCTTATCACCGGCCAGAACCCGGCCGTTTTTATCATAGATCGACCCCCGGGTCGCCGGAACCATCCGGTGAGTAATACGGTTTATTGCACTGAGTTTTTCAAACTCCCGGCCCAACCCAACCTGCAGATATAATACCCTGAATATTACGACAAGAATAAAAAACAGGAGGAAAAGAAACAATGGTGCGAGCCGCCGATTCAACTCAAACCCTTTCTGATCGCCAGTTTGATTAATCACAGGAACCTCCCAGCTGATCCTTGATGATGATTCAACAACCTATTCATCACTACCAGCAAAACTCCAACCCCCCAGCTAACCAACCATAACTGTGGGCCAAGAACGAACAGCTGTCCATAAAAGATTCTCAACAAAAGCATCCTGACCGAAAAAACTATTACAAGATAAACTGTTAAAAATACCAGCTGGACCAGATATGATCGCCATTCCAGATAATATTCAACAGCACGCAAAACGATCAGCCCGAGTCCGATCCCCAACAGCACAGAGCCTGGAACCAGGCCGTGAATCTGTTCCATCAAAATACCTGATAGAGCCGCCCAGATAAGCAGTTGTGAAATAGAACATTTTTGTAAAAATATCAGGTATGGAACTAATAGCAGTAAATAGATTGAAAGGCCGGCAAGCCGAAGGATAAGTTCAACCAGATAAATCATGATCAACAACAGCAGATTAATCATTATCAACCAACACCCAGGCAAAATCGGGAAAACTTGTAAAATCAGGAGGTTCAACTCTCAAAACATCAGCCGTTTGAAGGGCTTTACCGGTCGATTGACGATCGACAATCCGACCTATATAAACATCCGGTGGAGCAATCGAACTGGCCCGGGCAGTATAGACTCTATCACCCTCCCGGGCCGGCAGTACTTCAGGATAATTATTAATCGTTAATTGCTGATAACCACGTCCTTCCATCACAAATTCTCGATCTAATTGATCGGCGATCCTCACACCCACAACAAATCGAGGATCGTCGGTCAAAATTGCCAAACTGTGATCAGAGTATAGACGATAAATTTTACCTCTTAAGATCCAGCTGTCGGGGGTAATTTCAAATAGCGGGTCACCAACCTTCAAACCTGCCTCACGCCCAGCATCTATTCGAACAGATCTTTCCAGACCGGTAAGATTATGACTGATCGATCTGACTGGAACCAACCGGCCAGTCGCAGAAACTGGCGGGAAGAAGTTCCGCTGCTGATGAACCAGCCCGGCTAATTCATACTGCAGTTGCCAGAGCTGCTGTTCTAACATCCGGCGCTCTGACTGTAGCTGTTCAATTTGATCCACAAGACCCAGCTGTCGGACAAATAACGACCGGCCAGATCGAAGCAGATTACTGGTCCCCCGGTAAAGATTGGAAATTATTTTTATCCCCGGTTCATGCATTTGATGAAGTTGAAAATCACCGGTCAAACCGCCGATGAACAGAAACAGAGCAAACACAAAAAACAGTCCCCAGGCAATCATCTCCCGTAGAGACACCACTATCCCCCCTACCCCGAACTGCCAGCTGAAAATCGGTAGGAGCGGGAGAAAAGCGGCCCGGTGTCCACAAACATTTTTAGGTTAATCCTAAATTGTTAGAACTGTTTTTTAACTGATCAAGATACTCTCCCGAGCCACGAACTACACAGGTCAATGGATCTTCAGTAATAGTTACCGGCAGTGATGTGTTCTCTGACAACAAACGATCAATACCCTTCAAACGGGCGCCGCCTCCTGTTAAAACTATTCCTCTGTCAGTTATATCGGCGGCCAGTTCAGCAGGAGTTTCCTCCAGGGTTGCCTTAACATTCTCGACAATTGAATTGATCGGTTCGGTCAAAGCCTCCCGAATCTCTTTACCCGATATTGTTAAGGTTTTAGGCAGACCATTAGTTAAATCTCGCCCTTTGATCTCATAAGTTGCACTATCATACTCTTCATCAGGATAGGCAACACCGATCTCGATTTTAACCTCTTCACTGGTACGTTCACCGACCATCAAACGGTAACTATCGGTTAAATAGCGACTGATCGATTTATCCATCTCATCTCCACCCACCCGTACCGACCGGGCCACCACAAGACCTCCCATTGAAATGACCGAAACCTCGGTTGTCCCACCACCTATATCAACCACCATATTACCGGCCGGTTCATAAACCGGCATTCCCGCGCCAATTGCCGCGGCCAGAGGTTCTTCAATAATATGAATCTCGCGACAACCTGCATGCTCAGCCGACTCACGTACGGCTCTTTTTTCCACTTCGGTCACACCATATGGAACCCCAATAACCATACGGGGACTAACAAATTTACGACGATTATGAACCTTGTCGATAAAATACCTGATCATTTTTTCTGTTACATCAAAATCTGCAATAACACCATCACGCATCGGTCTGACCGCACGAATTTTAGCCGGTGTTCTGCCAACCATTTCCTTCGCCTTTTCACCCACAGCAAGCACGGCACCGGTCTCATCATTGAGGGCGACAATGGAAGGTTCACTTAAAACAACCCCGCGCCCCTTAACATAAACCAGTGTATTAGCGGTTCCCAGGTCCACACCCATATCATTAGAAAAAAGACTGTACAAATAATCAAACGGTTGAAACATTCAGATCAACTCCTAACGGTTTATAAACTTCAGTTATAACTGACTGAAACCGGACAATTGTTTACAGGAGTTTACTCTGATCTTAACTCCTCGAGTAAACCGGCAGCCCGGGGGGGAGGGTCATCCAGATCGGTGATTTTTTCAAGCAGATCAATCGCTTCCCGGAGACGTCCCTCCTCCATTAGTACTTCGGCATAAACCGTCAGAAAATTTTGATCTTTTTCCCAGCCCGGCGAATGATTTAAAATCTGGCGAGCGGTGGAGGGATCTGAAAGGTCAAGTTTTACCCGGGCGAGCGCCAGTATATACTGCCGACGAAGCTGTTTGTCAGCATGATTGTGTTCCAGCAATAGCTGATATCCATGCCGCAAAATCTCCCGAGATTTTTTCAAGGCATCGGGCTCATCCAGAAATCGATAACTCCAGCCCCGATTAAAGATTGTTACCGGATCACTCAAACCACCTTCAAGACTATCGTAATGTTTTAATGCTTCTTCATACTGTCCCAACCTGTAATGAACATTGGCCAGCAGGGTTATCAATTCTGCAGACCTCTCTCCCTCCGTATAAGCCTGCAATGCAAAATTGCGGGCCCTTTCCTGATACTGAGCACCCAGCTGGTAATAAAAATAAGCTATTTTAAACTGATCTCGGGAAGTTAAATGCCATTCATCTACAACGCTCAACCGTCTGAATAGGGATAAACCACGGATAACCAGCTCAGATAGCTCGTCAGAATTTTCGCCCAGCTGGACCTTATCCTGCACCACATAAAAATGATGGCGGGCGGCACGCAGTAGCAGGTTACCATCATATGGTGTCTCGGCAAGCTGCTGATAATAATCAGTCAGCACATCAGGATCAGTTTGAAACCGCCGGTCACGATAATAAGCATGGCTGTACATTAACAAAAAAACAGCCACAACCAGACCAGCTATCACTCCCACACGAACTCCTATGAAACCTTTCCAGATAGTAATAAATCGCTTTTTTAGATTTTTAAACAAAAGAATTTCACCCTGGATTTCCTCGATCAGATTTTTTAAAATCAGAACTTGTCCCGACCGATTTACTTAAAATTCAGTATATGACTGTATATTTTTCGACAATTACGGTAAAATTAATTGATGTTGAATAAAAAATCTCTTTCCTACAATAAAGATGATTTTTTAAATAGCTGACATTAATAATTATAGCTGAGGTGAAAGGAAAAATGAATTGGTTAAGAGAACATATGAAACAGATAATCTGGATTACTGTGGGTGCATTTATCCTGACTATCTTCGCCAGCTGGGGTATGGGCGGGTTTGGTGGTCGTGCTCCCGAACAGAATCTGGCCGAAATAAACGGCGTCACCATCTCATTGGATAGATTTCAGGAGGCTGTCAACTTTGTTCGCGAGGAGTTCCGAGAGGAGCGGCGGGCACCTCTGACCGACGAAGAGCTCAATGAAGTCCGGGAAGAAGCATTTTTACGGCTGGTTAACGAATCACTTCTCCAACAGGCTGCCCAGGCCCAGGGGGCCCATGCAACCGACAGAGAATTGAGACAGTTTGTTGCCTCCCAGTTTCGGGATGAAGAGGGGATGATAGATCATCAGCAGTTTGAAATGTTTCTCCGAACCCTCGGTCCGTTCCAGCGAGAATCGATTGAACGGCAGGAGCGACAACGTTTAGAATCATTCCGCTTCCAGAACTGGCTTCAGAGCCAGATCAGCCTGACCGACAATGAGTTTGAAGAAGCGCTCAACTCTGGATTGAGAGAGGCAGAGCTTTACGGAATCTATATTAATCCACGAAAATTTATTGACGAGGCCCTGGTCCGAGAATTCTACGAAACCAACCTGAACGACTACCTGTCGCCACCTGAAGCAAATTTAAGTCATATAAAACTCGCCGGACCCGACCCGGAAATCGAAGGGGCGGAGCGAACTGCTCAGCTCGAACAGGTAAGAGAGATCAGGGAACGTATCGAACGACAGTTCAGAGTCGGAGTCGAGTTTGCCGAACTGGCAGCCGAATATTCAATCGACACACCAACCGCCGAACAGGGTGGGAACCTTGGCTGGGTTAAACCTGAAGATCTCCCCGAGGAACTTTCCCGAGTAGCTTTCAACCTGGAAGCCGGGGAACTGAGCACTTTAATCCCGGCCGCCGGCTATTACTATATGCTCTATCTTGAAGAACCCATAGTTGAAGAACCTCTGCCCTTCGAGGAAATAAAAGACTCAATCCAGGAACGACTCCTGGAAAATAGCCACTGGGAACTGGCCAAAGAAAAAGCCGACACCCTTTATCAACAGATAACCGCTTCCGAATCACCAGGTGAAACCCTCCAGGAGCTTGCTTCCCGCTCCCACGGATATACTGCCCGAACAGCGGGTTACTACGGCTGGATACCAATCAGATATGTCCCGTTCCATATAATCGCCGAGTTAGACAACGGCTGGGCCGAAGAACTGCTCTATCCCCCTGTAGGAGATCATCTGATGTATCGAATTCCCTCGGAAATATCCGCCGCCATTCTTGATCTGAAAGCCCGCGATAAAGTTGTTAGCGAACCATTACGTACTGCTCATGGATATCACCTGGTCAGCAGCAGTCGACTTCGAGAAGGTCAACGGGATCAATTAAGTATTGCTGAGGAACGAAGTTTTGAGGATTTTCTCCGCTTCAATAAGCTCCAGCAATATGTGGAATCCTGGCTGAACTGGGAACGTCAGAATGCAGAAATTAAACTATTGGTTTCTGAAGATAGGATTGGTGGACGTCCTGTTGAAGAGTTTATCTTGAAGGGTTTATCCGATAATATGAACCCTGACCATCTGGCGCCCGAATAACAGGGCCTGATTACGCACAGGAAAACAGAGGTCAACATGTTCTCCCCGAATTGCCCCGCCCACATCGGCAGCGATCCCATAACCATACCCTTCAACATATAGAAAGGTTCCCAGCGGAATTATTCGGGGATCGACAGCTATTAACCCATAACCGGCCGGCACCCCGATTGCCGATAGCCCGTCTGTATAAGGAGCAGTATCCAAATAATGCGGAGAATAGGCCGTCGCCAGCATCTCCCGTGGCCCCTGCTTCTGCAGCTCCTCTATCTGTCTCTGTTTGAATCCAGTAACCCCATTAATTATCACTCTCGGACGGTGGTAATTACCCGGTTGACCTCCCTGAACAACCACCTGACGTCCGGTTGGGAGGGCCCGTGAATTGATAACTCTCTGACGGGGTTCAGCCTGCCAGTCAATAGTCGCAACTTCCGGATGCTGCTGAACACCCCTCAGTTCTATTGTCATGCCTGGATAAAATGGTTGTTCTGAAGCCGGTCGGACATACTCATAAAAATCTATTTCCAGGGCATTTTCTCTTAATGCTTCCCCAACGGTCGAGGCGGTCGAATATATCTTCATCTGTCTACCCCGCTTATTAACCACAGCAAACCCACCCTGGGGATTTTCCGCTTCAACCAGCAGCGGAATAGCCGACAGTATTAGAAGTAAAAACAGAGCAATAAGACGAAAAAATTTCACAAAAAATCACCTAGGAGATTAAACTCGGGGGAATAATTATACAGCTTTAAACTCCCTGACATAGCCACTTTTTCAGCAATCACAATAACCCGACCAGCCCTAAACAGCTGGCAACTAACTACAGAAAATATATCACAATTAGCAGTTGTTATCAATCCTTTAAAACTTTTCTTCCATCAATTGAAAATCCACCTAAAATATCTGGTTCTCTTAAGTTTTGTGTGGGTAAGCCGGTTTTGGCTTAAACCCGTGTGCTCTAATTTTCATAAAAAAACACTCAACATCATGAAAGCCAAATGCAATTCTTTTAATTGTTTTTGCCATATTGTTCATGCCTTCAATAACGCTGGTATTTAATCCGTAATCACATGCTGCGAAAATACCACGGCGGTGGCGATTTAAACCGCCTGCAAATTGTTTCAGTTCCTTAATTCCGCTTTCAAATGCCGTTTCAATCCAATCATTCAACCAGGCTCGAACTTCGTCCCAATCTGAAAAAAACCACATCTGTTTTAACTTTTCTTTCAAAATATAGACAATAGACAGCGGTCGATTCAATTTTAGGATCTGCTCTAAACGGGACGTTTGCCGTTCAGTTAAGTTCTCTCGATTCTTTAGAAACAGATATTTTGTTCCTTTCAGCAGTCCTTTTTGTTCCTCTTCAATCTCACGTGTAATTCGATTCCGTATACGATCGATTATCCGATTGAATCTCTGTTCTATGTGAAACCGGTCCCAGATAATCTCCGCGTCAGGAAGCCACCTTTTCGTCGCTTTCCGAAACGGCATCCATTCATCCATACAAACTGCCTCAATCTGATCCAGACACCCCTGTTTATCCACTTCTCGATAAAATTTGTCTAATGTTCGTTCGCTGCGACCCATGCCCATCCACAGCGTTTCCCTTCGTTCAAGATCTACTACTCGCGTGGCATAAACATGACCTTTTTTGATGGCCAGCTCATCCATACCAATTAACCGAACTTGTGAATAGTCAGGCTCTGACAGAGTCTTTTTTAAAAACGCCTTATCAATCTCTTTTACCTGATACGAACTCAGACGATATGTTTCAGCTACTTCTTTTAATGTTCGAAGTGATCTACAGGCCAACGCCACTTCTCGGGCCAATCGCTTTGTGTGACGCCCGTAGGGTTGTACCCATGGTAAGCGTTCCTGGCGAACACCACATTCAGGGCAATTCACACGAAACTTTTTCACACGTAAATACACCCGTTTGTAAATTCCAAAAGGTAAATCCTTAATGTCAAAGCTCCGGTGATCATAAGCCCGATCAAATACCTGAGCGCATTTCCCGCAAATATACTCTTTTTTAGAACGCTCCATTTCAATAATTGCTATGTTTCCTTTTAAAGGATGAGTCTACCGCAAAAAGCCTCCTTAATGATACTTAATTTCTCTAAAAATTGATAGAATGGTGTTTGCATAGAAACTTGGAATGAAAGGGGACCCTCTCATGTTTAGAGAACATACCGAGCACGGCCAGAATTCCTTATTCGGCCTCCCACAACAA
>PWOD01000023.1 GCA_003557545.1 bacterium
GAATACCCAGGTTGTTCTCAGGTTGACAAGAGTCCCTTCAAGTTGGCTGGCTTTTTCAAAAGCTTCTTGGTGGTTGTCCGCCCAAATCCTTCCCTGACGGAAATACCTATTCATAACTAATCGGGGTTATCAGTATCGACCTTAACCCCTTCTCCTTGTCCCAGAGAAAACTTTGACTTTTCGGCTGAGCGTGGTAGCCTTTTTCGAAATGCCAGGCGTCTTTGGCGGTGATGGAACTAAGATTTCTTACTATAACTCCGTGCTGTTCCTTGACCTGTTCACTATGTAAGTGGGCGCCATGCCATTCGTGGTATTTAGTCCTTCCCCATGCTTCGCGAGCTTCAACCTGCATATTGCCGTAAATCCTCTGGCGCTCCTGATCCAAATGGCTAAACCCGATTAAGCACTTACCAAACTGCCGGTACTTTCTGGTCTTGGGGCAGGTATCCACCATAACTGAAGGGCAATCCCTGAAATAAGCAGCCAGATACATCATCGCGTAGTAACTGGCCTGCTTGTCGTGATTGCCAGGAACAACAAAACAATCCACGGGAGCCAGTTGGCCAAGAATATCTATCGCCTTGATTAGCAGCTCTACTCCAACTCCAAACATTTTCTGCCACCTGGAGTCATTATCTTGCCTTGTTCCTTTTGTGGTATTCCCGGAAGTATCATCAAAATTAAAAAAATCATTGCCTATCGGAAACAGAATTTTCTCTAAGTCCAGGTCTTTGCCGCGGGAATAAATATCATGTATTACGTGCAGAAATCTTTTTTCGGCCACAGACCTGTCGAAGTTTTCTCCCGTCTCGGGGGCCCAACACAGTTTGGCCAGGTGTAAATCTACTATCGGCACTTCCAACATCAACCCTGCTGATTTTTTCTTATGCACAGGCACCATCGGCCCGCTGTAGCGGTCTTTGAAGTCAATGAAATGCTCTGTGATAATTTCCTGGAGCCGGCCGAGCCAGTATTCCTGCTGCCGGTATTTCTCCAGTTCTTTCAATGCGTTATCAATTTCTTTTTCCCGCAATTTTTTGAAAAACTTGTCTTTCTGGCGTTGGAGTTCTTCTTCTGCAAGTTCTTCGGGGTCCCCGTTCAGGAGTTCTTCGTCGTCGTAAGGCGTGTCGTCGTGCGTAAAGCCGAAGGCGTTTCTGAGTAAGCCAAATTTCCACCTGGGTATTTCGTGTTTTCTACAAATCTGGTTGATGGTCAGGAAATTCTGGCCGGTGTAATCCCTGCGGATCTGGCGATATTTTTCTTTGGAAATTTCGAAGCTACGGTCCCCGCTTCTGATTACCCAGTATTCCCCCAGGTCCTCTTTTTGAGGCAGCCTTTCCGGGCTTGCTTCCCGTTCTCCGGCCTTGGCCCCCTTGAGCCAGTGTTGGCCATCGTAGTAGTAGCCGCGCCGTTGGATAAAACTAGTAATACTTTTGTGATCTAACCCCAATTCGCGGGCCAGGGAACTCGCGCTCCTATAATTGACTATTCGAGCTAATTCCTCTGGGCTGCTTTTCAGTTCTTCCCAGGTCCAGTTGCTCATTCTGGGGCCACCTCCTGGAGATATTCTCTCAACTCCTCGCAAAAATCAGTACAACTGCAGCCTCCTTCTGCCCGCCACCTCCCAGTGCAGTTAACACAGGGGCTACCCGTTTTCCTCTCTTTCCCGCTTTCCTCTGGTCCGGCCATCAGCTGCCTCCTCCCGTTCCAGTTCATCCAACCACTGCAATAATTCGGGACAATCCTCCGTGCAGGGACAGTCCCGTTCTCTTATTTCAAAATTTGAGCATTGATTGCAGGGCAGTGGCTTCATAGCGCTTCACTCCATATAAAAAAGCCCCGGTTAAGGGGCTGAATTGGTTTTTAAGTTTTTCTCGATATTTAAATAGTCCTGGAAAACAGGGGCTGATGCAGGCATACAGCCCCGGAAAGCCCGCTGTGTTGGGCTTTGATCTCTCACAAAAAACACTCCGTTTGTGCGGGGGCAGCTCGGCCCAATTTTCCTTTTTAAAATTATATCACGTTTGTGTCAATAAAAGGTCACGTTTTAGTCTTGTTTTGAGCACGTTTTGAACATTTCGCCTGTTTCTCCCACTTCCAAGCCCAAAAACCCCAAACATTTTGCAGTCTTTTCCACCACCGACTGCCTTCGGTTATCAAACCAGGTCCTGCCCCGATCTAACCTCTGGCAGATCTCCGTCCGCTTAAAATCCTGAAAATACTTTAGCTCCACTACCTGGAGTTCTTCCGTGTTAAGGGTGGCGAGGGCGGTTTCTATTTTAGCCACCCGGCTGTATTTAAGGTAAATCTCCTGGGGCATTAGTGTAATTAATTCCTCGGGCAATTTCCCCAAACATTCCAACCTTTTCCCGGCCCATTTCTCTACCGTGCTCCCGTTGTAACTCCTTTGCTGGATCATCCCTCCAATTACCGACTTACTAGATCGGGGAGGGAAAGGGTCACCCAGTTCGACTACTTTATCGTTATACCACGATTCTACTTCACCCTTCCAGGGTATGTAGTGATATAAAAAGGCTTCGGTTTTTTGAAACCAGGAGCTTTGCTTGGCCATAATATCCCTCCCCGGTTCAGTGTCGGTTTTTAATCCAATCCATTAGACGTGCCGCCTGTAAGTCTAATTTTTTGGAATTCGTTATACTTAAATCTACAGGTGGCCCATTCGGGCAAGGTGTGGAGTTGATCCTTAAACTTGCAAACTACCTCAGCCAAACACTCCCCGCAGATCTCATCCTGGCGGGATTTGGTTTTTTCTTCGATTTTGGCTTTGTACTCCTGCTGCATTTTTTTCTCATTCTCTTCTAGCCCGAGAGCCAGGTCAAACTCCTCTACTCTTTTCTGAAATTCCTGCTCCGGCCCATTGCCCGCTCCGAGCTGGTCTTTGTGTTTCTCGTAATGGTGCTTAATCGTAGGCCAGGAGCAGTCGAATTTTTTGGCAAGTTCGCTTATCACCGCTCCCTCATGGACCGCCTGGGCCATCTGCCAGCTTTCCCTTTTACTTATCTTTCCCGGTTTTTTGCTGGGGTCTCC
>PWOD01000052.1 GCA_003557545.1 bacterium
ACGTTTCGTCGAAAATTTACCCTGGGAAAAAACAGTTTATTATCAACAGGCCGCCCAAACAATAAACCAGGGCGAAGCATACTGGGGATTCAAAAGTTTAAAGAAATTTCGACAGATAAGATGTAACTATATTGACCGGCTTTACGACGAAATCAAGAACAATGGAATGGAACCTCGTAAGGATTGTGAGCTGACGGTTGCCCATAAAGATCCCCGCTGGAAAACCTTCCAACAACGTTTAAATCCATTGGTCTGCATTGATCGACAGGGAAATTTCATTTTAACCGAAGGATTTCACCGCTACACAATCGCCCTCATTCTAAATCGTCAACTGCCCGTTCACGTGCTGGCCCGACACCAGCTATGGCAAAAAAAACGGGAACAGTTTTTTGAGCAAATTCAACCAGAACAATCCCCGGACAGTTCAATCCATCCTGACCTTTCCCAGATGACACCAACTTAACCCCGATCATCCCGGATGGCCTATATCGACCAACAAAACAATCTGCTACACAAACCGGTACAGACCTAACAATTCACAACTCAGTACAACAGTTTTTTTTGAGATAAACCACCCAAAACTGGTAAAATAAATCCGGTTATATTGAATAAAGCGAGTTTTTAATTCGCTGCCTATTACGATAGTTCTGGAGGAATAGTTGTATGTTACCCGTCATCTTACTTGGTAGCGGCAATTCTGGAAGCAGTGCTATCAGAGATTATCTGACCGGTAGAGGAGATGTGGAAGACCCCCTTGACGGTCAGGAGTTTGCACTGATTCAGACCAAGGGCGGCCTGTCCGATCTACATCGAGCGCTGACCACCGAATACTTTCCCGCCAACGCCACTTACGCACTGATTGAGTTTCGTAAACTTGCCCGAAGACTTGGGCGGACCAGCAAGAAATGGCGCATCCCTCCAACCCTGGGCTATGGATTCTCCCAAAGAATCCCCGGCTATTCAGAGACAATTTCCGATTTTATTGAGGATATTACTGAAACCACCTGGAAAAAATATACCCTTCTGGACAAACTACGGTTTTCCACCATCGACTGGCTTTTTTATAAACTCGGTCTGATCTCTAAAACAAATAACATTTCCTATAAAAAACCACTTCCCGTTACCGCGGATGAGTTTATGGAAAGCGTCGAACTACTTTTCAACCGGTTATTCTACAATAACAGCGGGTATAATTTTTCTAATGACTCCCATCTTGTTTTTGACCAGGCCGGAAGTTTTTGGTCCCCGGTCTCATCAACCCGCTATTTTGGAAATCCCCGCCGGGTTATCGTAGTCAGCCGCCATCCCCGTGATATCTATGCCCAGTTTCTCCGTGATCGCAAAACTCCCGGTAAAACTGCGGCAGAATTTGCCCAAACCCAAAAAGCCCACCTGAACGCCATCGACACCGGCGAGTGGGCCGACAGACGGGTGCTGCACATCCAATTTGAAAAATTTGTCATACACCATGCCCAACAGGTCCAGCGAATCTGTGAGTTCCTTGACCTCGACCACCGAGTCAGCTCTGATTATAACCCGGAAGAATCAAAACAAAACGTCCACCTCTACCAACAACAACTCTCACCCCAGCAACAACAAAGCCTGACTGAAAATCTCCCCTGGCCTCCTGGTTAGTATAATGACTACAATGGCAAAACAGATAGCTGAGAGATTGGATCTCTCTCCGGGAAACGTCCGGGCGACTTTACGCCTGCTGGACAAGTCCAATACCGTTCCTTTCATTGCCCGCTACCGTAAGGAACAGACCGGTAACCTTGATGAGGTAAAAATTAGAAAAATTGCCGCCCAGGCCAACCAAATAAAGAAACTCGAAAAACGGAGGGAAAAAATCCTGGAAACTATCCAGGAACAGAAAAAATTAACCGATAAACTGAAACGCAAGCTGCAGAAAGCTTCCAGCTTTTCTGAGCTTGAAGACCTTTATGCCCCCTACCAGCCGCGCCGAACAACCCGGGCCACCAGAGCCCGGGAAGCCGGGCTGGAACCACTGGCGCAAATGATCAAGCAGGGGATCGATCCCCGCCCCAAAGCCGCCGGCTTCTGTTCTGATGATTATCCACAACCTCACGAGGCAGTTGGTGGGGCGCGAGATATTCTTGCCGAAGAAATCGCCGATGATCCACAGATCCGCCGCCATGTTCGGCAACAAGCCCGCAGGAAAGGCCGTTTTGTCTCTAAAAAACGGCGGGGAGCTGACGGCGATCCCACCTATGCAATCTATCGGGATTTTTCGGCACCGGTCAACCGGATAAAACCTCACCAGGTTCTGGCTATCCGCCGCGGAGAAAAAGACAAAGAGCTATCTGCCGGCCTTGAGCTAAATGATAAAACCCTGCTCCGCCAGATTGTCTCTTACTGCTGTAAAAAACTCACAGGTCCGGCGAAAAAACAGTATGTGGAAGCGATTGAAGACGGCTACAAACGGCTTTTGCACCCGGCTATCGAGCGGCAGATAAAATCCAGACTGGAAGCTCAGGCCGACAGACATGCCATCGCCAACTTCTCCCATAATCTCAAAAATCTACTCATGCAACCTCCCCTGCCCGGCCACGTTGTGCTGGGTCTGGACCCCGGCTTGAGGAACGGCTGTAAAATTGCCGTTGTCGGGACCACCGGCAAGCTACTGGAAACCGACAAATGTTTTGTCCATGATAACCGCCGCAGCAAAGCGCTAATAAAACTGCGAGAGCTGGTTAAAACCCATAACGTTGAGTTGATTGCCATCGGCAACGGCACCGGCTGTCGAGAAACCGAAAAAATTGTTGCCGAGCTAGCCAGTCAAAACCAGGCTGTTCAATACGCAGTTGTTAATGAGGCCGGGGCCAGCGTTTACAGCGCCTCAAAGATAGCTCGACGTGAATTTCCTGAACTTGACCTGAGCTACCGGGGAGCAATTTCAATCGGCCGGCGGCTCCAGGACCCACTGGCTGAACTGGTAAAGATTCCTCCCCAGAGTATCGGAGTCGGAATGTATCAGCATGATGTTAACCAGACAGAACTTCAGACGGCCCTTGAAGCAGTAGTTGAGGATGTGGTCAACTCAGTTGGGGTCGACCTGAATTCCGCCTCCATCGCACTGTTACAGCAGGTGGCCGGTATTGGCCCCACACTGGCTGAAAATATTCTCGAGCAGCGAGAAAAACAGTCCGGATTCAGCTGTCGTAAAGAACTTAAAAAAGTCTCCGAGATGGGGGACAAAACATACGAACAGTGTGCCGGTTTTTTAAGAATTCGCGGGGGCAAACAGCCCCTTGATAATACCGGAATTCATCCGGAAAATTATCCTTTTGCCAGTACCCTGTTAGAAACAGCGGAGGCAAAACCGGGCAGTGAAAAACTAATAGAACAGTTAGAAGTTTTAAAAACCAGCGGGCGTCTCAACCAGCTGGCCGAACAATATCAGGTGGGCCGACTAACTTTGGAGGATATCATCAACGGACTTAAAACCCCCGGACGAGACCCCCGCGAGCAGCTCCCACCGGTCGATTTACGCAGCGATATTTTATCTCTCGATAACCTCAAAGAAGGGATGATCCTGACCGGAACCGTCCGCAACGTAGTTGATTTCGGAGCTTTTGTGGATATTGGACTGAAAAATGACGGACTCCTGCACATCAGCCAGATGGCCGAGCGCTACATCGCTGACCCGCACGATGAGATCAGCATCGGCGATCAGCTCAAGCTGAAAATCCTATCAGTGGACAGCCAACAGAACCAGGTATCACTTTCCACCCGTTTCTAAAATAACTCCGCTTCGCACTTCCCACGCCAACCATTTTCATTCTCCAAAGTTTTCCCAGCGTCTGCCAGTCTCCGTATCTCGCTGACAGATACTCCTTTGGGTTGCTCGGAACTTGAAACTCATCGCCCTCTATCTCAAGCGTCTTTGGCTCTTTGAAATAATCCGCGGGAATATACCAGCCCCACTCGTGGTATAAAAGTTTGAGCCACCCAGGTGTGGCCCGTTGAACTCGAGCATCTGTTTGTCGCCGAAGAGGTTCAAGAGGGAGGCCAAGGTGAACCGTCACCGCAGACCGGAAATTTTGCGAGATGTTTCTGGAGAAAAGAGAAATAATAGGAAAGAACGCGCGCGATAGAATAAGAAAGATAGCTTTTAATAGTGATGTTGTCGTCATGCCGTAATTTAAAGTAATTTATACCAGAATGATTTATTAGAGAACTTCAACAGTGTTTACCCAGGCAAATCTGGGGACTAAAAGAGCGGTAGTTCTCTTACTCTTACTCGGTTGGAACGAATAGTCATGATACAACCTTTTTCCAATTCATTTTGCAATTCGTGAAGGTGATCAATCAAAAATTCGATCTGGTCAGCAGGCTTTTTTGTCATTTTATCACGAAAAAGAATTAAGGATGGTTTGCTGGCCTGTCGGTCACTTAAAATAAATGAAAAATCTGTATCCGCCGAGATTATCACAAACTCATGTTCTCCGGCGTATTTAAAAATTTTTCGTCACTTGCATGCTGTAAATTTACCTCTCTTACGTGAAGGGCCTCAAAGTTAGCTTGATTTAATGCGCAGGAAACTTGCGGCGAGAGTGCATTATCTACGAGGAACTTCACGCTGGTTTTTCAAGAGAAATTTCATGTTCGTCCAGCATATCTGAACTAAACCTCAGGGCTTGTTTTATATCTTCCTGTTCCAAATCCGGGTAGGCCTCCAATATCTGCTCCTTGGACATTCTCTCGGCTAACATACCAATGACAGTTTTTACAGGTATTCTCAGGCCACGTATGCAGGGGACACCATTCATCTGGTCAGGATCAACTGTAATTCGTTCATATCCCATGATCTTCACCCTTTCATTATCATCTAAAACAAATAATATGCCCGGCTATAATTCAAATCATTGATTCTGATCCATATCCACGCGAGGATGAATTAGATTTAAAACCTGTCCAATACCCCTGATTTTAACGGTTAATCCCCCCATAAATCAGTGCCAAACAGCGCCAGTCCGTGGCCCAATGTAACTTGTAAATAATCCGGGGACTCCCGGGAGTTTTCCCCGAAGACAATCAGAAATTATCCGTAAAATTCCCGCAATATTAGCCAAAACAGTAATTTGCATCGATGCATCCCTTATTTCACATCTGAAGCTTCAATAAAGTATATCTCGATAATTTTTGCACAGGCACCATCCAAATTTTTTCTACTTTTCAATCTCAAATTAGTTTCCGGGGCTCTTAATCCCGACAAACTGCTATCTTCGTAGGAATAGTTTAGAGATCTTCCTCCAGGTGGCGAGACAGTGACTTTTTATGGAAAAACCGATCATCTGTATAGTATGACCAGTCTGCCACCGGTGTTTTCCAGTCCCCATATCTTGCTGTCAGGTAGTCCTCTGGATCCCGGGGAACCGGGAATTCTGTCCCGTCGATCTCGACTGTCACCGGCCGTTGAAAATAGTCGGCCGGAATATACCAGCCCCATTCATGATACAAAAGATCAAGCCAGACCGAAAAGGGCCAGTTGAACTCCAATAACTGTTTGTCAGAAAATATTTTCAAAAAAGATCCTGGTGACAGCCGGCGGCGAAGGCGAGCAATTTTAGCAAGAAATTTTCTGGTAAAACCAACTGTTTTCCGGGTTGTCTTACCGGAATTGATCTGTCTGTTAACCGAACTTTCAGAATCCCCTGTTCCCTCAGTAGTTTCTGCAAATTTCAACGGGGATAAATAAAATTTTGAAATTGGCCGGAAAAGCACAGCAAGATTTTCTGGCTCCTGCAGAATATATGGCTGGAGATGTATCTTTAAGCTATTAAAATTCCGGGGGACCAGCTCAATTTTAAATATCCGTCCTTTCCAGTAAAAAATTTTAAACTTAAACTTTCTCTTTAACCAGGTGGATTTCAGAATTTTTCTCATTACCCCGGGTTCATTCCAAATACCAAGGTCAACGTCCCCATCCGATTCAATGAACCGGTTGTCCCGGATAAGTCCCAGCAGAGAGCCTGAATCGAGCCAGTAATTAAACTCCTCCCCGGCAAAAAAGTCGCGAATAATTTTAAGTGATTTTATATCCGAAATTTTACTTTCCATATTTTTCCTTTCAACTGCAATTTTTTTTGGTTTGCATTGGACGCGAAAACATTTTACCGAACCAATATTTTTTTTATAAATTGCGGCAGTGCTATCTTGAGCAAGCGCTTGATTGGGTCCGGGAGCAAAAATCTAATCTCCGACATAATGTATTCTTTCCTGTGATTCTTAAAAAATTCACGACCCAGACCATCCGCTCCCCCCCTCTGCCAATTTTTCATTCTGGCTTCCCTCTTTACGGTCAGTTTAATTGGTTCAGTAAGATTCTTATTCCCCGCCATTGCCTTCTCTAAAGTTGAGTCAATTAACTTTAACCGGGATTCAAGTCGCGGGATAAACTGTTCTGCTTTGTCGCTGTTCACCAGCAGAAGCGAAACTCCGCCCCGCCAATCAATTTCCGGGTGGGTCTTCTTTACGCCCCAATAATCTCCCATTGTGAAGTCTGCGGCCCGTTCGGGACAGGCGTATCGGCAGTCGTAGCAGGCCCTTCGTTGGATTGAAGCTTCCCTTAGAAAGTAGTTGAAATAATAGGAATTTTGTGGACCCAAAAACTTCTCGCGGAGCTTTCCGTCTTTTTGGTAGACAATTGTTCCGGCGGGACTCCACCCCTGAGATTTGCCGGAACTTTTATCTCGAAATTTTACATCGACCACCTCTCCGTTTAATTGTTTTTCCAGGTGGCTTGCGTAGTCAAGGAAAAAATCTTGGTTGGGCACCCCGTGACAAACAAAGTCAGCAGTGATCAATTTATCATGGGAGCTTCCCAAAAATGATTTCAATCCGGCCACCTGACAGGGAGTGCCGGTAAATAATACGTATTGTTCAGTGTCCAGTTTTTCTTTTACTCGCCGATAGGTCAGTCCAATTTTGCTCTGCACGTATTTAGAACCACGGAGTTCTTCCAGTTCCTTGAGGTTTTTGGCCATCTTGTGTTCCGCTTCAAGTTTCTCATTGAAACCACAGCCAAAAACTACACCATCCTCCTCAAATATTAGTTTGGCCAGGGCACTGAATACCCCGCCGGAGGAGCTGGCCGCGAGTGTTTCTTCAGAGCGGTGTATCGCCGCGTATACCTGGGGCGATTTTTTTAAATCAATCCGTTCGTTTTGAAAATCGCATACTTCCAGGCACTGTTCGCACTCAATACACAATTCGTCGTCTATTTTTGGAAAACGAAATCCTCGGGAATTTTTCTCCATGGAAATTGCTTCACGGGGACAGACATTCATACAGGCCTCACATCCACAGCACTGTTCCTTATTTTTATACAGTAGTGGCATTTCACGCGGTCTCCCGGAGTGAATTCAGATAAGCCAGTGATTGTTTCCGACGGGCCTTGAGTTCTCGGCAAACTTCAGGATAATTGATTGGTTCAGGTTTCTTGAAATTTTCAATATCTTTCACCAGTCTATCCTCCAGTGAAAAAATTTCGGCCAGATTCACCAGGCGAGAATTGGTATCCTGGGGAGAGCTTTTGTGTGGTACGATGTAAAACTCTTTTTCAAATAAAATAGAGAAGACTGAGCCGTGGAAACTGTTGGTAACAACTTGTTCTGCATTCGCAAATAACCCCAACCATTCACGTGGGGTGGCATTATGGAAGTATTGAAAATTGTATTTTCGCTTTCGAAATCCGACTACTTGAACAATTTCATGTTCAACGTTTTTTGCCAGTTGCCGGACAAATTGACTGCCAGCTTCTTCATTTTTCCTCAAATATAATAAAATATATTTTTCTGGCAAATTCGGTGGTTGGGCGAGTTCACTCCACTCCTTTTTATCCACCAGCATAACCGGGTCAAGCAGTACCGGTGGTTTTTCCCCTATCAGCTTATTGATTATTCTCTGCCCGGCTTTTTCGCGAACGGATAACCGAAAATAATCGCCCAGACTATCTTTGAAAGCATTACGTCGTTCTTTGCTTATATTATCCACTCCGAAGCTGGCCGCGTAGCTAACTTTTTTGTCCGAATTTTCAATAAAATCCAGGAGATAAGTGTAATCAAACTTGGCGTTATGATAATTCCATATCTGGTCGCTTCCCACAATAAACTTGTCGTATTTGGACTTAATTGAGTTTAATTCGACCCTGTGCTCGATTTTTTTAGTGCAGTTCATGTATTTTTTTCTAAAAGCTGCATTTTTTTGATCCCGGTACCAGACCAAAAAATATCCGATTGGAGCTACCAGGAAGCTAAATTTACCGAAAATATTTTTGAAAACTTTTTGGTATTTAGTTTTTTTCCAGTTCTTTTTCTGGTAATTGATTAGTTCGCTTTCATACCCCAGCTCTTCAAGTTTTTTCTGGAGAGCGTAAGCCTGGAGAATTGAGCCCGGATTTTTAGTGAAGTGGTAAGTAAAGATACCAAGTTTCATAGTTAAATCATCCCGGAAACAAAATTTTCTACAGTTAGTACAGCGGTAATTGATTTAAATTAATTAAACCTTTATATATTTGGCGTTTCTGCATTGTTTCAGACAAATAAAACAGTTTCTTCAATTTCATTTTTAACTTTCCATCTTAAAAGCGTTTCCTGTTGACTAATTTTCGCCACCCAATTACGCTCCGCTAATTAGCTTCTCTTTCTTTGACCATCTTTCAATTTTTCCCTGGCGCTTCTGAATTGACGTTACGTATTCGGTTCCCCGGTGCAGTCGTTCATAGTTATAGAACTACACGAATGTTCCCATCTTATCAGTCGCTTCAACTGCCGGCTCATGCGCAAACACCAGATACTCCTAAACGCCGCCCAGAAAAACAACGTTTCTCCAACCCCAACTTATCGTGTCCCCTTTAAAAAATAATCCTCTGGTTCAAGTGTTCCTTACGTCCGGAAAAGACTGAAAAATTTTTTAAGAAATCATTTTGCGAATCCTGAAACAGTATACTAAACCTTTCAGGTCCCAAAAATAATAACAAGAATGTTTCATCCTTAATAGGCCCCAGAGGATCCAACACAATCGAGCACACTCCTCTGCTACTTCTGGCAAACAATTTAAACAACCCCACCCCCAAAACCAGTGTCCTCATATGAAAAAATTATCGCCAAATCCTGAAAAAACCCAGAACTGCTCAAGGAATTATTGATGCACCCATTGACAATTGTGAATATGTGAATATGTGCATGAGCGCATACGTTTTTAACAGATGGCTTCGTAGCGGGTTTTTCGTGGTTGTTTGATCAATCGTCCTCCCGTTGAAGCAGTTCCGCCAATTCCAGCAGTTTGTCAATCAGGTCAGGGCGTTTAATTTGGTAGTAATTCCTGCGTCCACGAGATTTGGAACGCACAAGATCTTGAGAGGCCAACTTTTGCAAATGACGCGAAACAACCGACTGCGACCGTTTCACTTCCAGAGTAAGAGTTTTCACACATTTTTCACCCTCTAGAAGCAGACGAACCAGCTTGATCCTCAATGCATTGGAAAAAGCCTGACAAAATTGTGCCAGCCGATGGTCTTTTTCATCAATAATCTCCATCTTTTCACCTCCCTCAAGTATCCACCTCAGTATATCAACTCATCCACATATTCACAATTGTGAATATGTGGATGAGTGCATGGATTTTGCCGGGGAGAGTTTGGGAAAGGGGTTTGGAGGGGACGTCGAGGGGAGGTTTTTAGGACCAGGAGATTCGGGCTTTTTGACTTAGACATATTATTGTAGAGGCGGGTGGCCCTACTCGCCGGGGGGCAGGATGTTCTGAAATATCGAGGGTCTTAGTAGTGATTAATTACATCAGTTGTTGAGTTATTTGGAGGATTTTAAGAGTGCAATCCCGAAGGGTTAATGTGATTTATCAGAACGGTTAAAATTCTAATCAACAGTATAATTTTATGGTACACTTATTTGTAAAAATCAGTAGAATCTTGTTCAGAAAATTTAATCTGGAGTTCTAAAAACCATGATAAACTCAGCGACTAAAATTTTATACATTCGCAAACAAATTCGTGGTCCTTTCTGGAAACGCTGGCCCAAATATATTCGAGACTGGTATAAATTTCATCATCTGGAGGGCTTTTTTAGAGGCTCACTGAACACACAGTTCGAAGTTGATGAAATGGGGATAAATAAATTTCTAAAAATGACCAGCAAACAACTTACGGAATATGACGCTATATTTTTGCATTATTCATGTTATTTAAACAGTATCGCTGAAACTGATTACGAAAACAAAGTATTAAGCTCCGAGAAAGCACTTACTGACCTTCTAGAAAAAAATTCCGGGATCTTTAAAAAGGTCCCATCTGTTCTGTTGCTTTCTGACGATAGTCCAGAATTTATGCTGGCAGATCGAATACTGGATAAATTCGAACTGGTTTTTAAACGGGAACCACTGCGGGATAGAGATCAATACAATATTTCGGAGTCAAACAAAGAAAAAATTCGTCCAACTGTACTCAGCTGTTATCTTGTGCCGGCCACCAGGTTGAATTACCAGAAAATCAATCCGGCTGATTACGGCCACGCCACCCCCTCAGATAATCACCAATATGATGCTTCATTTGTCGGCACCCATACTTCCGAACTGCGAGAAACTGTAGTCAAACAACTAATCAACTCAAATGTTAACTTTCACGGCGGATTACAGGAAAAGAAGTATCCGGTTCCCGAAAACCTTTCCTATCCCAGAATTCCGATGAAAAAATTCTGGGAGATCAGCCGTAACAGTAAAATAAATCTGGTGCTTGATGGTAATGGTATTTATACCTACCGGCACTGGGAAATCTGGGGTTTATGCTGTTTCATGCTATGTTCAAGCACAATCAAACAGATTGAGTTGCCCTTTGAAGTCGAGGAAAACAAACATTACATAGCCTTTGACAAACCAAAAAAACTTCCAGATATGATTAGTGGTTTAATAAATGAACCAGAAAAAATAACAAGAATTGCCAGCGCAGGTAGAAAGCTTTTTGAACGGGAATATAACTTTACACGCCACGGAAAATTCATCGAAAAACATTTGCAAGAAATTTTCTAATAAATTAAAGCTCCAGAAAATCTTCAATTCTTGCAATGTTTTTGTCAACCGGCTGGTTAGCATCAAGTATGAGCAGAGGAATCTCTAACTCCTGAAGTTTTTCAACAAATAGATCACAGACTACTGACAACCGGGTAAGACGATCAAGTCGTTCTGACCGCGGCATTCTATCAAATTTACTGATACCTACAGAACGCCGTTCGATTCTCTCAACCGCCTGTTCGGGCGAGATTTTCATATAAATAAGGTGTGTTCCACAATACTGTTCAAACAACTCAAAGGAATCGATCAACAGCTGGTAATTTGATGCCTTCAGTATAGTGGCCAGGGACCATAGTGTTTGTAAAAGACCATGGTCGAGCAACAGGGTATCAGCTCTGGAACGGACTAACAGCCGGTGCCTCAGACGGATTATTGGAAAGATTGGCAAAAAATAATTAATTAATGAATAAACGGTTTTTTTAATTTCTGTATGACGGAGGAAAAGCATAATCAAACGGCTAAAAGCAAAAAAATCCTGAGCTACAAATAAGAGCATATATAGATAGACCATGGTTTTATAATAACGCTGACTGATCCCAAGATTTTGCAATGTTAACTGCCTTTCTTGGGGCAAGGAAGAAAAATAAAGCAGCTGTTTTTTTTTTCGATATTGTTGAAAAATATTGCGGCAAAGGGTCGTCTTTCCACTCCCCGACAGACCGAAAAACTCAACTACATTCTCAGCCATAATCAAACTCCCGGACAAGTTTAATTTTCCTGCCAAAACAAATCTTATAGCAAATAAAGAGTCTACCGCAACAAGTCCAAGTTTATCAAGTTTTTTATGACATACAATATTTTTGTTCTTTGTTGTCCATTAAATAAAATATTTCACGATAAACGGATAAGAGGCCAATTTTTGTCCCC
>PWOD01000138.1 GCA_003557545.1 bacterium
CCACTTGTCATCTGAGGGGCATCTTCTGTCTTCATTTTTTTGATGCCTTCTTTTATCCAGTCTTTAAAACTAGGAAATCTACCAAGGTCATTATTATAGGCATATTTAGAGCCTATACTTTGTATTTTACCTTCATCATCCCTTTCAAACAGCTCTAGATTAAATTCGTCTTGAATTTCACTAGGTTTGTCCTCTAATATAGCAAAACAAACTCCCCAAGCAGGTGATAATCCTTCAAACTCCGAGGCTGGAAATAGCGCCCCTTTCCTAAATGTATAATTGTCGATGAGTAGATAATCTCTGAATTTTTTGAAGGTTTTGCTCACGAGATATAGCATAGGGGAAAAAAATGCTAAATCAACCTTGCTACATCCTAGCTCATTTTTCAACTCTGTGCATCTGTATACAAACTGGCTGAATAGCTGTCCACCAGAGCGCCCCAGGCCCTCTTTCTTCATCCTTTCCTTGGTTGACGTCAGTGATATACCCTTCCTGTTCTTACTGCCCTTTATGGTGGGAAATTTGGGGGCTGAAGCGAAGGGAGGATTAATATAGAAAAGTAGTTCACTGCCCTTAGCTGCATCTTTTAAATCTGTTGGTAGTAGCTCAATAGGGTCATTTAAGAAATCAAACTGGAACTTTCTACCACTAATAAAAGACAAATCCTCCTCATCTAATGTGCTTGAAAATACATTTTTTGTATTAATATTATAGGTTAATGCCCCTTTTCCTGCTGCACAGTCCCAGATTATATAGTCTTCTCTCCAATTAAAGTTCAGATAGGCAGATATTAGTGCCTGTGTTTTATCTACCCAATCTTTTTCTGTATAGTGGGTTCCGACTTTAGCCATATTACTCTCTCTCCTCTATTATTAAAAATTAATCTTAGACTTCTTCTTCCTATCCCTATCAAAATAACAACTTTTACACACTAGGCATCGATAATAGCCAACTGGTAGTGAATTTACAAAATATAATATACAACCACATCTGCATTTTTTATTTTTCATAGTGTCAAGCCAAATCTAATATTTCCTTCAGTGGTACAGTGGTGTGATGTAAAACACTATTCTTCACTACACCAAAAATTTCTGCAACTTCATTTACCCTATAGCCGTCTAACCTCATCTGAACCATAACTTTAACATCATCTTCACTTATTTTTTTAACATAGTTCCCTTTCCTTTTTAGACTTTTAGGTATATTTCTGTACACAGTACTGACAGAGCAATCTAACTTTTCTGCTATTTCCTTACCCTTAAAACCTTGCTCTCTTAATTTTTTAACTTTATTTCTGAAAATATCATCTCCCTTAGAGGTACGAAGCCCTTTATTAAATTGCTGAAGAACTTTCCCCCTCAAATCCTTAGTATATTCCATAATAGAATAAGTGCTTCGGTTAAATTCCTGGGCTATTTTCTTGGGGCTTTCCCCATTTTCATACTTAATTCGGATACGGTATATCTCATCTTCGCCCAGGGGACTGCTAGTGTGCCTAGATTGAACGTTTTGCTCTGTAGCGTACTTAGCCACCATTTCGCTGGAAATCCCCTCAGATTTGGCTATAGACGTGTATGACTCCCCATTCTGTACCCTAGTGACTATAGCATCAATCTCCTCATCACTCAGATATCTGCATTTTTTATATTTCAGATAATATCCTTCATATTGTTGTCCTGAGAAAGTATGGTCAGATACTTTCTCCAAATTATAACTCCTAACAGTGAATTTGTGCAGATTCAGTGCAGCACATATATCTTCCTCGCTAAATCCCATTACCTTCATCTCTAATAATTTTTGCCTGGTTTTTTTATCTGGTATAGCTAACTCCTCTGCAGAAGGAAAACCAGAACGTATATAGCTCATTATTCCTCTCCTCTAATTACATGATAAACTATAAAAAATGCCGCACCATCGTCAATACCATATTTTGCTGCAATCTCTGGGATTTTCCTATGGGTCTCATTCCAGTCAACCACAATATTATCTACAACTGCTTCATCTAATGTTTCATAAAGTTGCCTAAAATCCTCATAATCCCTAACATTAACCATCGAAATCTCCTGTATATCCCCTAAATATTGTTTTTTTAACTTCTCTATCATTTCTTCATTCCTAGCCATTGCCTTGCTCCTTTTTTAAAGTCCGTAAAAACCATATGTGTGGCCTTTTAACGGCACTTACCCTTCCACAGGGGGGTAGTGCCTAATTTGCCTGTTTCGTTGATTCTGTGGCCGTATGCGCAGCCTGGTGCCGTCTGCAGCACTGAGAATCAATGCCGGTAGCACCCAGCCTATAGGGGAATAGCCAACATTCATTAGCACCACATCTTCTCACCTCTGCGGAATCATAGCCGGTACACTCTAAACACATGTTTCGAATAGCTGTTCTCGGTGTAGCTATTTCACCTTCCCTTCTTCGTCGTCTATGAATCTTGGTAATCTTTTTCATCTTTCTCTCTCTCCAATCAAAAGTTTAAAACCATTATAGCACAATTTGGAATCTTTGTCAAACTCAAACCCTAAGTTGTGCAATCTTCTGTAACCATTTCTGATGATGCTCTGATTTATGGGAAGTAGATGAATTATTAGATGAAGAATTAGTGTCGTTGTCTTTACTTTTATGCTTTGGGCTCTGACTATCGGTCACAATTTTAGCATTAGGATTTTCATTATTGCTCTCGTAGTCAGAGTCGTTGCCTTTAAGGTTTTCGTCGTTTCCAAAAAAAACAAAAGGCTTATGGCTCTCTTCATGGCTCTCTTTATCTGACTCTCTTATATTACTCTCTTCTTGGGACAATCTGTCACTACCCTTGTGACAATCTGTCACTACCCCCGAAGCCTTGTCCCATCGATTGGACAAGGCTTCGTCAAAAATGGGATGCCATAAAAAACCGTATGAATTACTGTTAAAAGTGCCACTAGTTTTTCTGCTGGAGCTCTTGGCTATCAAATTGTAGTGCAGCAAATCGACAATACAGCGCTTAACGCTCCGGCTCGATAATCCGGTTTGCTGGGCTATTGTCTCGA
>PWOD01000160.1 GCA_003557545.1 bacterium
AGTTTTTAAGATGGAGCAGATCGGTCATTGTTTGGGTAGGGTGATCGATATCACACTGTAGATTGACGATGGCCGGTCTGTGTCCTAATACATCCTTTTGGAAACCTTCATCCAGAGCTTCGCCGACTTCTCGCATATACTGGTGGCCCAGCCCGATATATTTGTCGTGGCGTATTCCAATAACCTCACTCAGAAAGGAGATCATGTTAGAGGTTTCTCGTACAGTTTCCCCGTGGGCCACCTGTGATTTTGCCTCTTCAAACTCATTTACTGATAGACCCAGTAGATTAGCTGCTGACGCGAAGGAAAAGCGTGTCCGTGTAGATTGATCTTTAAAGATTGAGATGGCCAGCCCTGTTTGAAAAAATCGGGTGGAAATATTATTCCGGTAAAGATCACGTAGAATCTCAGCAATCATTAAAATTGCCTTGAGATCATCGAGAGATTTGTCCGAAGTTAATAGAAAATCTTCTCTGTAGGTGTGAAAATTAAGTTTTCTTAATTCCTCCAGATCTTTC
This sequence comes from bacterium, assembly GCA_003557545.1. Lineage (GTDB taxonomy): Bacteria > T1Sed10-126 > T1Sed10-126 > T1Sed10-126 > T1Sed10-126 > PWOD01. The sequence continues at coordinate 519 of PWOD01000160.1, forward strand.
AAAAAGCTTTTAATGCTCATTTCAAATCGCCTCCTAAAAATTGTTGTTTAATACTTATTTTTCCTCAAAAAACTCTGGTTTAATCTGACAGTTTAAAATTACTTTTCGGTGTAAATCATCGGGAACAGTGCGTACCATGCGGCGGCTTTAACCAGGTGATCGACCGGAACCTGTTCATTAATCGTATGGGCGTAGATTTCATTGGCCGGGCCGAATCCAATGGTCGGAACTTCGTGAATGCCCATTGTTGCGATCCCGTTGGTCGAGAAGGTCCATTTGTCAACAAATGGTTCCTGAGAAAATAGTTCGCGGTACGTGGTTACCGCTTTCTGGCAAAGTGGTGATTCTTCCGGTAACACCCATACCGGATAATATTTTTCGGTTGGATAGGTGAATCCAGTATAACTGGGTCGCTCATACTGTAAAATTTCGATTTTGACTACATCAGGGTCGACTCCGGATTTTTTTACTGCATCCTCAACTTCAGCCAGAGCCGACTGTTTGGTTTCACCCGCTGTAAGGCGCCGGTCCAGATGGATATATGCACCGTCCGGCACCGCGCAGAGTGACGGTGTCTGGCATTCTCCATAGCTGACGGTGACAGTCCCTTTGCCCAGGAAGGGATCTGATTTTAGTCGGTCGTTAAGTTTTTCTATCTCCAGAGCAATTCTAGAGATTCGATAGATCGCGTTTTCTCCCCGTTCAGGAGCCGAACCGTGACAGGATACACCGCGGACATGAATACCAAACTCCATACGACCTCTCTGCCCCCGGTAAATGTTTAGATTGGTTGGCTCTGTGATTACTACACAATCTGGCTGAATATCGGTTTCGGAAAGAATATATTGCCAGCAGAGTCCATCACAATCCTCTTCCTGGACAGACCCTACTACATAGAGGGTATAGTCATTTTCCAGCCCTAGATCTTTGATTATTTTCCCCGCATAGACCATGCTGGCCATCCCCGCCAGCTGGTCGCTGGCTCCTCGACCAAAGATAATATTATCTTCAAACTTACCCTCAAATGGATCCCACTCCCACTCATCAATATTTCCGGTGTCAACGGTATCAATATGGGCATCCATTGCAATGACAGTCTTACCATCGCCGATTTTGCCGATTATGTTACCCATTTCATCGGTTTTAACAGTGTCAAAACCGGTTTTTTTCATCTCTTCGGCAATTCTTTTAATAACCCCTTCTTCTTCGCAGCTGACTCCAGGTATTCGGATGAGATCACGCAGAAAATCTGTCATCTCTTCTGAATAGTTCTCCGCCTGTTGCAAAATTTCTTCCGGTAAATTCATCTTGTTCACATCTCCTCTGTAAAGTTGTTTTCTACTCTGTCCCCGGGGATAAGTCCGGTAGTTTAAACAATCGACATAAACCCCCTGTTAGATTTCTGAGCGCGGCTGACCACACTGTTCAGTTGTTGGGCGAACTTACTTCGGTTTAACGAAGGAGCTCATCAAGCGGGTAATCCACACGGCTTTCGGGGATATGCAATATATGTTTTGTGCTCTTGGGAGGAAAGACCTGATTGCTCAAGCCCATCTCCAGAACTGCCTGTTTGGTTAACGGTTCGATCGGGCAGTTGGGTCGCGGTTTGACGCTAATAATTTCAGGATTAAAATAGTCAACCCGGATAACCGGAGCCCATTTAACCTTTAAAGATATTAAAGCTGCCGCACGATGATGGCCATCAAGAATAACATTGTGTTGGTTATCAATTAGTATTGGATAATCAACACAGCCGCTGGTTTTAATCTGTTCTACCAGCTGCTGACGGCGCTGTTGGTAGATCTGTTCGTGCTCTTTCAGCGCGGCTGGATCTACAAGCTCAATGTCCAGCGTTATATCGTTCAGGTTCATTTTTTTAGTTTCCAAATCAATCGCCCCGTTGTTTATCGTTATAAGCAGACCTCATTGATTAATCTTTAATAATGCTTCCTTCTTAGACAGAGTCGACCGGGGATTAAATAATCCCGACCCGGTCGTTAAACTGATTGATCAACTGGTCAATATCTTCTGCCTGGCCGTGGATTTCATCCCAGAAAGCAGGCCATCGCTGCCACTGTTCGTCCAGCTCCTCAAGCTGTTTCTCCTGCTGTTCTATCCAGGTGAAATATTTAAGATTGTGAATCCGGCGCTTGTCTTCATGCTGGAGGTCAAGAATATTGGCAGTGTTTTGATCCAGAATAGACTTTTCATAGGCCCGGGCCGCATCCTGCTCGGTATATTCTACCTTGTTTTGACGCATCTCTTCAAGGCGTGAGTTGTATAGTTCCATCGAATCGGTCCAGACTGTCATCAGGGCATCGTTTTCAGTCAGTTCATACTTTTTGGCGTATTTGATACAGCCAAGAACATTGGCTATTCCAGAAATACCCATCAGATCAAGGTTATCAACAACCTGCGGATCAACCCCTCGTTCTTTGAGGAAATCTCGCCCGACCGGTTCGTTGAAAAATCGGACCAGTCGCATGCAGTCCTCGTCATCAATCGCCACAATAGTATCTGTATTGCGGACGTTATGAACCCAGGGGACATGTTTGTCGCCAATACCTTCGATTCGGTGACTGCCATAACCGTTTTCGAGGAGGGTGGGACATTGTAGTGCTTCACCTACTGCCAGTTTGCTGCCCGGAAATAAATCTTTCATTCGGTCGCCACTGGCCAGAGTTCCGGAAGAGCCAGAGGTGAGGATCGTTGCCGCCAGCTGCTGGCCTTCTTTTAGTTCGGCGTTGAGAACTTCGGCCATGGCACCCCCGGTGACCTGATAATGCCATAGGTGGTTACCGTATTCATCAAATTGATTAAAAATAACAATTTTATCTTTATATGCTGGATCTTTCCGTAACTCCCAGCATTTGTCGAAAATAGCTTTAATGTCAGCTTCACCACCGGGAGTTGTGAAAACTTCACCGGCCACCTTGGAAAGCCATTCAAACCGTTCGGGACTCATTTCTTCAGGTAGTATCGCAATCGAATCACAGCCCAGCAGTGCAGCGTCGTAAGCCCCACCTCTGCAGTAGTTTCCGGTTGATGGCCAGACGGCTATCTGGTTTACCGGATCAAACTGTCCGGTGGTCAAACGGGGAGCCAGACAGCCAAAGGTTGCTCCTACCTTGTGGGCACCGGTGGGAAACCATTTCCCCACAACACAGAAAATACGGGCCTTTACTCCAGTTAATTCAGAGGGTAGTTCCACATAGTTGACATCACCATATAACCCTCCGTCAGGATTGGGTTCGTTCTTCCAGGTGATTCTGAACAGGTTCCGCGGATGGATCTCCCATAGCCCAATATCGTTTAGCTCCTGTTTGATACTGTCAGGTATTAGTTCGGGATTTTTCATCTGCTCGAAAGTTGGAATGACAATATTCCTCTCCCGTGCCACCTCGATTGTCTGTTGTAGCTGTTTGTCATTGATTGTCAAATCAATCATTTTAAGTCGTGCTCCTTTCAATGTTTTCTGTAATTCGGATAGTTATAAGTAAAATAAACTGTTTGTTTTATTTACCCTGTTCGTAATAAGTGCCCTGATAATCCATAGCAGTTTGATGATGCCATTGGTTATTCGGTGCTTTTGTTTTGAGTAGCAAGCTTCATTTTACAAGGTATATACCGGGTGTAACTTTAATTGTTGCACCGTTTTATGGTTGACCACCTGTTTGTTCAGTGGGTGTGTAGTCCCGCAGAAACAACACGAGGAAATTATTCCACCCTGCAAGGTGGAATATGAAGATATCCACAAAAGCTCCTTTTGTCAAGAGAATATTCGACTATTTCTAAAATTTATACCCTGTTCAATTATCGCTTGGATCGTTTGAATCTGCATCTGATAGCTCTAGAATGCTGGGCAGGAATTTATTTGCTCGGGGTGGGAACAGGCAGACCCTGAAACCACGAAAAACTTTACAAGATTGCGGGCTGGTTGTATACTGTTCTACCGATTCAATAGAACAACTAGAGTAAAGGGGTTGGTCCGGTGCATATTTCTACTCGTGGACGTTATGGATTGAGGGCCCTGGTGGAGCTTGCTGAACACCGGCAGGAGCCACGTCTACTCAAGGAGATTGCTGCCAGTCAGGATATTTCAATGAAATATCTTGGACATATAATCAGTAATCTCAAGAAGGCGGGGATTATTTCTCGCACTTCACGCGGTTATTTACTGGCAGAGGATCCGGCTGAGATAAACTGCTGGGAGGTCATAACAGCATTGGAAGGCTCGTTGGCTCCTGTAGAGTGTGTGGATAATCCAGCTCTCTGTGATCGCCACGATCATTGCCGTACATCTACAGTGTTTGTTCGGATGAAGCAGGCACTTGAAAAGGAACTGCAGCAGATTACGCTGGAGGATCTTGCTGCAGTTGAAGACTAGTTTATGAAAGTTCCAAATGGGAGGCAAAGACAGTGGAAAATAGTTTGATTTATCTGGACCATAATGCGACTACACCGGTTGCTCCTGAGGTATTGCAGGCCATGCAGCCCTTTCACCGGGAGCAATTCGCCAATCCATCCAGTCCCTATCGGATTGCGACCGAGGCGGCCCAGGCCCGTGAAACGGCTCGTGAAGCGGTGGCTGAACTGCTGGGTTGTAAATCGCAAGAGATCATCTTTACCGGCTGTGGAACTGAGGCTGATAACCTTGCTATTAAGGGTGTGGGGTTTGCGCGTCGTCAACAGGGTAATCATATTATTACAACAAAGATTGAGCATCATGCTGTTTTAAAAAGCTGTCAGTGGATGGAAAAACAGGGTTTCGAACTGACCTATCTGGATGTTGATGAAACCGGTCGTGTTAGTCCGGAGCAGGTGGAACGATCGCTGCGTGATGATACAATCCTGGTTACTATTATGCATGCTAATAACGAGGTTGGAACGGTTCAACCCCTGCAGGAGATTGGAGAACTACTGGCTGACAAACAGGCTTATTTCCATACTGATGCGGTTCAGACAGCTGGTAAGATTCCTTTCACGGTAGAGGATTTAAAGGTGGATCTTCTGTCTATATCAGCCCATAAGATTTATGGTCCTAAGGGTGTTGGGGCCTTATATCGGCGCCAGGGGACAACGCTTCAGCCGTTGTTACACGGTGGTCGACATGAGAATAATTTGCGAGCTGGAACGGAGAATATAGCTGGCATAGTTGGTCTGGGTGCCGCCGCGAGATTGGCCCGGAAAAATCTGGCCGAATCAGCAGATAAGCGAGTTGCGGAGCTGCGCGACCGGCTGGAAGCCGGATTGTTTGAAAAAATCACCGATCTGAAGTTTAATGGGAATAGAAACCATCGGTTGCCCACAACAGTTAACCTGTCCTTTAACTATATTGAAGGGGAGGCGATGCTGTTACATCTGGACGCTCATGGTATCGCTGTTTCCAGCGGCTCGGCCTGTACATCCGGTACTCTTGATGCTTCACATGTATTGTTGGCCATGGGGGTGCCGGTTGAACTGGCCCATGGATCATTACGATTCAGTCTTGGTTATGAAAATACCGAAGCGGATATTCAGCGGGTTATTGATCTGTTGCCCGGGATTGTCCGTAAGTTACGGGAGATTTCCCCGTTATACCCGGGCGAACAATAACTGATAGCTCTTTTTGATTGCTGTTGGTAATAGATGTAAGGACTAAAAGCAGGTTAATTTTTGAGGAGGTTCTGGTGAACTGATATGGAGTATAGTGACAAGGTTATGGATTATTTTATGAATCCTAAAAATATGGGAACCATGGAGGAGCCGGACGGGGTGGGTGAGGTTGGTAATCCCAGCTGTGGCGACCAGATGACGATTCAGATTAAGGTTGAAGATGATCGGATAGTTGACATTAAATTTAAAACTTTCGGTTGTGCTGCCGCTATTGCCACATCATCTATGGTGACTGAACTGGCCCGGAATAAAACTCTTGATGAAGCTCTGCAACTGACCAACCAGGAGGTTGAGGAGGAGCTGGGTGGACTGCCCCCGATAAAACGCCACTGTTCATTACTGGCGGAAGAGGGGCTTGAAGCGGCAATTGAAAATTATCGTTCTAAACAGGAGGGAAACAGTTGAAACTTCCTGATGCTCAACTGATGGATAAGATTCAGGATTTAAAAAATAGTAAGAGGGCTGTTATTCTGGCGCATAATTATCAGCATCCGGAGGTCCAGCTTGCGGCTGATTTTCTTGGTGATTCGTTTGATCTTTCCCGGAAGGCAGCTTCTGTAGAGGCTGATATTATTCTCTTCTGTGGGGTTAGTTTCATGGCTGAAACAGCCAAAATAATCTCCCCGGAAAAAACTGTTTTGTTGCCGCGCCCCGACTTTGTTGCGGGCTGTCCTATGGCTAACATGGTTACAGCGGCTGACATTCTTCAGTTACGGGAAAAATATCCCGATGCTGCTGTGGTTACCTATGTTAATTCTACAGCAGCGGTTAAGGCCGAGGCCGATATTTGTTGTACTTCCTCCAATGCTGTTGAGGTGGTTAAAAAAATTCCCGCCCGTCAGGTTATTTTTGTGCCTGACAGGAATCTTGCCAGCTATGTCCAGCGTTTTGTCGACAAACAGATTATTCCCTGGGATGGTTATTGTTATGTCCATAATCGGATTGATCTGCAGTCAGTTGTGGAGGCTCGTCGGTCCCGACCGGAGGCTGAACTTATAGTTCATCCGGAATGTTTGCCTGAGGTTATCGACCAGGCGGATGCGGTTCTCTCTACATCAGGAATGATTGATCGGGTTCATCATTCGGAAAAAACCGAATTTATGCTCGGGACTGAGGTTGGTTTGATTCACCGTCTGCAGCGTGAGCTTCCTGATAAAAACTTTTATGCCGCCGGAACCGCTCGATTTTGCGATGGTATGAAGCAGACCCGTCTGAAAGATCTGTACCATTCTCTGGAGGAAGAAAAATTTAAAGTTGACCTTTCTGCTGACCTGCTTGAGTCTGCCCGTGACTCACTGGAGAAGATGCTTCGTTATGTCTAAAGAAACCGTTGCAATAGGATTGAGTGGAGGTGTCGATTCGGCGGTGGCTGCGGCTCTGTTACTCGAGGCTGGTTATCAGTTGATCGGTGTAACAATGCGTATATGGGATGACAGTTATAAATTTTCAGATACTCTTCCGGCAGGCAATGCCTGCTTTGGACCGGACGAAGGGGAGGATATCGAAGATGCCAGACAGGTGGCCCGTCATCTTGATATACCTTTCCATCTGGTTGATCTGCGGCAACAATATCAGGAAATAGTGCTTGATTATTTTAAACGTGAATATCGTCGCGGTAGAACCCCTAACCCCTGTATTCGTTGTAATTATCATTTAAAGTTTAACGCTATTCTTCAAGCACTTTCCAATCAGGGAGTTCATTGGGACTATTTTGCCACCGGCCATTATGTTCGCCAGCGCCGTCATAATCAGCAATACAGCCTTTTACGGGGCAAGGATAAAAATAAGGATCAGAGCTATTTTCTTTATACCCTTGATCAGAAACGACTTAGCCGAACCCTTTTTCCCCTGGGAGAGCTGACCAAACCTGAGGTGCGTGAATATGCTCGCAAACTCAATTTACCAGTCCGCAACAAAGATGAAAGTCAGGATTTTTATGCAGGGGATTATACTGAGCTGCTGGATGGCGGTTCGGGGCCAGGTCCCATAGTTGATAGCTCGGGCCGGGAACTGGGTCAGCACCGGGGGATTGAGAACTATACCATCGGCCAGCGCCGAGGTCTTGGGCTGGCAGTGGGTAAACCGCTCTATGTTAAACGGATAGATGCGGCGGAAAATCGTATAGTAGTAGCCGAAAAGCAGGAACTGTTTTCTGCAAAAATGACTGTAGAACAGCTTAACTGGTTGACTCCCATTGATGCTGTTCCCGATCAGTTTGAAGTTAAAATCCGCTATCGGCACAGGGCAGCGCCTGCTCGCGTGTTAAAGCTTGGGGAGGAGCTTAAGCTGCAGTTTGTCGAACCACAACTTTCGGTGACTCCCGGTCAGGCCGCAGTTTTTTATCATGATGAGCTTGTTCTTGGTGGGGGGATAATTAACTGTTGAGGCGGGAATATATTAGAAAAAGTTGAGTTATTACTGGGGGCGGATGATCTTTCTCAGTTTGAAAAATAAATATTGTCGGTGCGGATGTGAGCAGTCGCCCGGTCGGAGATTTAACCGGGAGGAAAGTCCGGACTCCATTGTAAGGGTGTCCCGGGAAATCCGGGAGGTCTATCAGCTGGATAGACCCGGCCAGTGCCACAGAGACCATACTACCGAGTTTTCGGGAAAGGTGAAAAGTAAGCGGATGTGCCGCTTGTTTGATCTGGCGCTACTGCTTGGGGCTATGTCGCAAGGCATATTTCTGGTAAACCCCACCTGGAGCAAGACCAAATAGTTTCGACGTCTCGACGTAGGGCGGGTAGGTCGCTAGAGGCCTGTTGCAAAATAGGTCCCAGATAAATGGCTGCCTTTGAACAGAATCCGGCTTACCATCTGCACCGACTTTATATTTTGTCCCCCGGCAACTCGGATTTTGTAAGTTTTTTTCTTTTTAAACCAATTTTTTTAGTTATTGTTTACTCTTCGAAAATGACTGTATGTTCAGATTTAGAGAGAGTTTTACAGCTTTCCTCAAATTCATCAAAAAAATCGTCTAAAAACCAAAACTCTTCTTGACATATTATGGGGCTGAGTGGTATAACTATGTCACCAAGTGGAATAAAGTGGTGTGAAGTGGATTATCCCTTGACAGGCGGCGATTATGAAGAAACAATATGGGTTATACGGTGAATATAATCATACGGTCGACCCTAAAAATCGGGTGACACTTCCATCGGCAATCCGGAACGAACTTGATATTGAAGAAGATCTGATTATTTCGGCCGGTTTTGATAAATGTCTGTCGATATATCCAGATGAGATCTGGATTGATCTTCTGGAAAACGCCGGGACCTATGGTCCGGGAACTGAAACGCGAAAATTACGAAGATTTCTTTCGGCCCGGGCGTCCCGGGTATCACTGGACAGCCAGGGCAGGGTGGTTATTCCTGAACGCCTGCTCGACTGGGCCGGGATTGACAAACAAGTCACTGTGGTTGGTAATTACAATACTGTTGAGCTCTGGCATCCCCAGAAATGGGAGGATTACCAGGCGGAGGTTGATATTGAATCGGCAGCCGAAAAGATTTTTGATAGCTCTGTCTGAGCGATCCCTCAACTGGCTATCGATCGGGAAAACTACCGATCTAATGTCGGGAGAGTGAAATAGATGGGTGGAACTGATCAACCGGTCCATAGTCCGGTGCTCAAACAGGAACTGTTAGAGTTACTTGATCTTTCACAATCAGATACGGTGATCGATGCCACCTTTGGTTTTGGTGGTCATGCAAAGGCTGTTCTTCAACAGCTTGGCAGCAGGGGTAGCCTTATAGGGTTTGAGCGGGATAAAGAGGTTTTTTCTCATAGTATCTCCCGGTTTGGCGATGAGAAACGAGTTAAACTTTATAATCAGAGTTATGGGAAAATGGCAGAACTGTTGAGTCCAGGGACAATATCAGCAATATATTTTGATCTTGGTATATGTTCCTTTCATCTTGACCATGCCAGCCGTGGTTTTTCTTTCAAAAAGCTGCAAGATCCGTTTGATTTACGGTTTGCCCCCGGCTCTTCCTGCGAACCGGCCTGGCAGCTTGTCGCCCGGAGTTCCTACGCAGATTTACGGAGAATTCTTCAAAGTTACGGGGAGTTACGGTTTGCTCGTCCGGTGGCTCGGGCTTTGGCTCTAACTGAGCGGCTAAAGACGGTTGGTGAAGTTGTTGAGATAGTCCGTAACATTGTTCCGCCTCATCTACTGAATAAAGAGTTGGCTCGGCTTTTTCAAGCTTTTAGAATTGTTGTTAATCAGGAGCTTGAAACCCTTGAACAGGGGTTGGAATCGGCTTTTCATCTGTTGAAACCGAGCGGTAGAATGGCACTGATAAGCTTTCATTCGCTGGAGGATAGAATAGTTAAAAGGTATTTTAGACGGTTGGAAAAAGCCTGTCTTTGTCCACCGGAAATTCCTGTCTGTGCCTGCGATAAAACTCGTACTGCCAGGTTGCTAAATCGATCACCGGTAATACCAAAAGAACAGGAGGTTGATATAAATCCACGCGCGAGATCGGCAAAATTGAGAGCAGTTAAGAAGCTATAATATTCGATACTAGATCGTCCTGATATTTTTTATAGGCGTTAAACACAACAATCCAACACACGCTGTGAGCGGTTTTGATAGTCGGTAAACAACTTACGATTATCATAATTGAGATCTATCTTTAGATATTCAATTAAATTGACGACCGTTAATACAGTAGGGAACGTACCAGTAGAAAAACCATAAATACACCAGGGGATGAACTTCAGAATGCCGCGTCAAACAAACAGTTATTTTCGCAGTCGTAGCAAACATACCGCTTCGTTCATCGGTCTGCTACTGAAAAAATTCCAAATTAATAGCGGAGCACGCAGTGAACTGATCTCGCCACGTTTATTTTTATTGGGGGTAGTGATGGTTATCCTGGGAGCGGCTCTTTGTACCCAGATAGTTGCCCGCCAGGTTGAAGAGGCCCGGCTAGAATTTCAGGTCAATCAAATTCGGCAGCAAAATCTGGAACTGCGAATGCAGGTTCATCAGAAACAGAGCGATGTCACACGTCTGCAGAGTTTAGATCGAATAAGACAGATAGCAGTGGTTGAACTGGGAATGGAACCGGCCGCGTCAGTTCCTGTTGTCAGGTTAACCGGGAGTCAGTGGGCGCAGCAGCTGGCTCCTCAGGGAGGGGGTAGTCGATAATTAAATAGATCTTTTAATTGAGGGAGTCAGAGGACTTTGTTGTTACAGGACGTTTTGAATGGGATAGATTATAAAATTGAACATCTGCCCGGTGATCTCCAGGTGGAGGTTGATGGTATATCGGTTGATACCAGGGAACTTCACTCCGGCGAGGTTTTTGTAGCCTGTGAAGGTATCGACGAAGATGGACATCATTATCTTAAACAGGCTTTAAAAAAAGACCCTTCCGCCCTATTTATTGAAAATCATAAAGTTAAATTCCTGCCTGAAAATATTTCTCTACCAGTTATTAAATTTAATCAAACTAAAAAAGTCCTTCCATCTCTCCTGGCTAATTATTATGGCCGGCCTGATCGGAAGTTAAAGCTGATTGGAATAACCGGGACCAACGGTAAAACAACAACAACTCACCTCGTTAAATCGGTTTTGGAGACAGAAGGGGAATCTGTCGGCCTGATTGGTACCATCGAACGATTTTTTAACGGCGTGAGTGAACCGGTGGAGTGTACAACTCCATCTCTGGCCTCTACCTTACGAATAATTTCCGGGTAGATCGGAAGA
>PWOD01000207.1 GCA_003557545.1 bacterium
GAAAAGGCTGAGGCCACCGCCCGGGTTGAGGAGATGCTGGACTATGTTGAGCTTGAACCGGCGGCGCGAAAAGTTCCGCTGGGCGAACTTTCGCCGGGAACCATTAATCTGGTAAATCTTGCCGGCGGATTGATTTCATCCCCAAAATTGCTGTTGTTAGACGAACCTGATATGTTGATTGATAATCAGGCCCGGGAAAAATTACGGAATCTGCTGGCTGGTCTTGTCCGACAGGAGAAAACAATTGTCCTGGCCTCAACCAGTGAGCGGCTCGTTAAATCACTTGATTACCGTCGCCTGGTCATGGTTGATGGCAGGGGGGATATTGATGATTAAAATTAAAATCCCATCGATTACTCAGCTTAAAGGCTGGTTGAGCTGGGAGGTTGAACAGCTGTTTATTAGAGGGTTGGGCCAGTTGTTTCAACTGGCCGGTCTGCTGGCGGTGGCGATGGTTCTGATAGTTCTGCGGCCCCAGGCCACAGAACTGATAGATCAGTTGTCGGTTGGACTTATTGGTCTCTTGATTTTGCATCCATTTTTGTGCTGTGGTGAGGCGGTTGTTGATCGAACAATGCCCCGCAGATGGTTTTCAACCCCGGCTTTTCCCTTGCTTTTTGTCGTGGCCGGAGTCTTGAATCGCTGGTTAATAAATCTTTTTGGAATGTTGCTCTTCGCCCTTGTTCTGGGTCTGGCCGGCCTGCCGGTGCAGTTTCTGTTTTCTCCCCGGTACTGGCTGTTATTTGTTTTACTGGTCCCCGGCCTTGTCGGCTGGGGTTTAATAGTTCAGGGCTTGCGCTTGATTGTGGAAAGAGGAAGTTCTATCCGTCAGGGAGTTCAACGTTTTTTTGAACTGCTCGGCGGTGTCTTTTTTCGACCGGCAGCTTTACCGTTCTGGCTGTTTCCTCTCCATTATCTGATTCCTCACGCCTATTTAAATGAACTGGCCAGGGATCTGCTTGAAACTCCACAGCATGGCTTCTTCTACTATTTTTTAGGAGTCATTATCAGCCTGCTGCTGTTTTCAGGAGGAGTGGTTATATTTTTTAGATTTCTTGACGATTATATACAGAGTGGACGGATTTTCTGTGAATAGTCCAAATAAGATTCGGTTCTCTCTTATTCGGACAGTCTGTTTTAGAGGGCGATATCTTGTATTTGAGTAAAATTGTTCTGGATGGGTTTAAATCCTTTTATACACGCACAGTCATTAAATTTGACGGTGGAATTACCAATGTAGTCGGACCTAATGGATGTGGGAAGAGCAATGTGCTGGACGCTGTTCGCTGGGTCCTGGGGGAGCAGAGTGCCCGTCAGTTGCGGGGTGAGCAGATCAGTGATGTAATTTCCAATGGTAATGCGAGGCGGGCGGCCAAAAAACGTGCTTCGGCCTTTCTCACCTTTAGTAACTGTGAAAATTTTCTTGAAAAAAAGGAGGTTGAGGTCGGACGTTCGGTAGATCGTAACGGTAAAGGCACCTATTATCTTAACGGGCAAGAGGTACGGTTAAAGGATATTAAAGATTTGTTTAGAGATACGGGAATCGGCCAGGATCTTTATTCTGTGATCGGACAGGGTGAGATCCAAAAATTAATTTATAGCAAACCGGAGGAGCGTCGGGCGATAGTCGAGGAAGCGGCCGGAGTGGCCACCTATCATTATCGTCGAAAATTGACCGGCCGCCGGTTGGAGAAGACCCGGGAGGATCTTGAAATTGTAGAGACTGAGTTAAGGGAAGATCGTGGCCGGCTGGGCCATCTGCAAAGTCAGGCCAATAAAGCCCGAAAGGTCAGGGAATTAAAGGGCGGTCTGCGCTGTCGGCGGTTGGAAAAACGTCGACGGCAGTTAAAAAGATATAATGAACAGTTGGTTAGTTTGAATCAGCAGGAACAGCAGGCTCGTGAAAGTTTCAAACAGCTGGAGTCCCATCAGGGTGAGGAGGAACAGCGTCAGCTGCTTTTTAAACGGGAAATTTCACAAATTGAAAGCCGGTTAAAATTTCTCGAAAGTAGAATTACTAACAAGCGTCAGCAGGCGATTGATATTCGTGGGGAAAGAACCAGTTTCCAGACGTTGAACTTTGAGCTTGGTGAGCAGGAAAATCAGGATCGTCGTCGTAAAAAAGATTATTTTAACCGGTTGGATCAACTGGTCGATAGGTTGGTCGATTCCTACACAAAACTTTATCAGAACAAGCTGCTGGCGGCTGTTCATGGAGCAGCTGCAGAGGAGCTGGCCGGTCGGGAGAGAAGCTTACGGGAGCGGCGTCGTCGGCTGGATCGAAAGTTAGATGATTTTCGCAGCAGTTCTTTATTTCAGATTAGTGAAGAGACTGAATATCAGCACTGGCTCAAGGGGTTACGGGAAGAACGTGAAACTCTTACTCAGAACTATCTTGAGCTGGACAGCTCAATTCTTGCCGCTCAGTCAAAAAACCGCACGCTGCTGGCCGACTATTATCGGCAGTTAGATAGTTATGTTGAGGTTGAAACCAATAAGGTCAAGCAGCGTATTAAACAGCAGATCATAGGTTTGCAAAAACAGGCGGTCGAGCGTATAAAACGGCAGCTTGAAGAAAATCTTTCGACAGTCCGGGGTAAGTTTGAGAGGTATAGAAGCCGTTCTCAGACTCTGGACCGGCTGCAAGCCAATTACCAGGGATATGCTGACGGGGTTAAAAAATTAATGAATAACCTGTCCTCACAGGACAGGACTGATCTGGTGGGAGTGCTGGCCAATCTGTTTGAAATAGTCCCGGGCTATCATAAGGTGATTCGTGCCCTGCTGGGGCAGTCCAGCCAGGTGGTGGTTGTGAAAAATGGCTCGGTTGCACGGCAGCTCCTCAATCGGGTTGAACAGCAGGATTGGGGCCGGGTCTGTTTTATCGGTCTTGATTCAGTAAGCCGTGAACAGCCAGAGCGTCCAGCTGGATTAGAAAAATTGCCGGGAGTGGTCGGCTGGGCTGATGAGGGGGTTAAATCGACTCCTGAGGCAGATCGGAAGA
>PWOD01000150.1 GCA_003557545.1 bacterium
AGACCCAGCGAGAACCAAGGTCAAAACTTGCGCCAACCGCCGACTCATCAGCAATTTCCAAACGAAATACCCGGGCGGCAACTCCCCAGCTAACATCGGGATTAAGTTGTCCTGCAACCGCAGCAGAAACAACTATATCAGCGCTGTTAAAGGTGCCGGTTTTTTCCAAACTACTACCAGGTCCAGCACTCCAAACAGTTTCATCCTCCGACCCATATGAAAGATAACGCAGACCAACCGCCCAATTATAACGCTGGTTATAAGGCATAGTAAAATCAAGATTGCCAAACTGAACATCTTCGACCAGCCGTTGATAGGACAGTTCCAGTTCCTGGCGCTGTCCACCAGCTAATCCGGCCGGATTATAATGAAGTGAGGCCGGACCAGTTAAAACGGCCTGACCGGTTCCTCCCATGGCGGGTATACGTGCCCCCGCGCCAAGTTGTAAAACCGGCGCGGCTGCTTCACCAGCACTACCGGCATAAACGAGATTTGGCAGCAAAAAAATCAAACTGATCGAAAGAATAAAAATTGTTGTTCTCATCGGATAATCGCCAACTTTCCTGTTGTATTTTGCCCGGTTTCACGATCTTTAACTCTATAAATATAATATCCACTGGCAACATCACCAGCACCATACCAATCGTATTCTCTGGAACCCAGAGCGGTTGTCCTGCTATAGACCTGGCGACCGGTAATTGTATAAATTTCCAGCTCAAAAGGCCCATTACTGGCAGAGTTAAACTCAAACCGCAGGTAGTCCTGCTCGGCCGCCCGAAATGGATTCGGACCAAGTTTAAAAGCAGTCAGTCCATATTCACCCATCTGACCAAGAATTGTAAAGGTTGATAGATGTGTGACCCGACATTCAATATGCCAGGTATCACCAGTCGAATGATAAACAGGATCAGATATTTTACCATCATTAACCCAGATTTCATTCTGTTCATCCAGTCGATAAAGATTAAGCTCTTCCAATAGATCAGGATCATGATTGAGGTCGGAAGGACGGACTGGCAGGCTAATTATATAGGATAGATCAGTATCAGAACTCAGAATAAAACGACTCAGTGAAAAATCCGCAACAGCCTGCCAATCGGTATAACTTTCTTCAGCATTATTATTAGCCTCAACAATTATTTGTTGCAGTTGACCCTTACGGGGATTTGAGCTGACCGAGAGAGTTAAATCAGCAGAAACCTCACCCGGTGTAAGATTTTCAATGGTGCGACTTCGATAATTGGCTGAAACTGTTCCTCCTGCTGCATAATAAAAGTTTCTGGCATCATTGTCCCGGGTGAAATAACCGGTTGTCTGCAAGCTGCCCTCCCCTTCAACAAATTTTTGCGTAACATTTAAATAATAATCTCCCTCTTCAATAACCGTCAGAAAATCATATATAACAGTAGCCTCAGTATCATCTCCATACCAAACTATTTCGGCGGTATCACTCCCTGCAGTCTGAAGGTTATGAAGTTTCAAAATAAAACTATCACCGTCAATTACGTTGCTGATTAGTTCCAGAGTTACTATCTCAGTATCAATCAACTGATTGGCAACTGGACTAACTATTTCAAGCCGTGGTGTATAGATTACCCCGACCATATCGGTGGCCAGGCGGTTGGCGGTTGAATCATCCGGTTTGGCTCCATCCCAGAGTGCAACTCTAATACCATTTGGACCGTCGAAAAGTTGGAGACGGGTAGACCACACATAATTCATATCATTGGTATCGGCAACTACAACCTGGTAATAATAAGTATCCGCATGTTCAACCCCCAGTTGGAGGGTATCTCCGACCAACACGGCGGCAGTCCCGCTAACATCAACAAACCGGCCGACTTCAGCATCCTGGACCGGCTGATCAATGGTTATTACATCAGGAAAATTATTCACCGTAAGCGGAACAGCAAGTTGCGCGTTACCACTGTAAAGCTGGATAGTAACCTCTTTTACGCCACGTTCCAGGGAAATCGAGGGAAATTCCCAACCACCGGCGGCTTCCGTCAGAAAATAAGGAGAGGCGACGGGCAAACCATTCAGCTGGAGAACTACTGTATCACCGGCAGCAGTTCCCTGTGTTGTTCCAATGAAATCAAGGCTGTCAACCCGCGTGTCCAGACCATCTACGGGTGAGCTGATCTGAAGATTTAAACCAACCAGCTCGACGACAATCGAATCGGAAGCAACTTCTACGGCGGAACTAAACAGTTTTGTTTCAACAATATAAATTCCTGTATCGTGAGGCAGCGGCAGCCCAAAATCTTCCCAGGCGAGATCGAGGCCGGTTTCAGCAAACTCTTCCGTTGTAGAAACAACCGCTGGTTCGCCAGCTTTGAAGATACTAATTTCAACCGTATCCCCGGACCGGACAGCTCCCTTTCCGGCTAAAAACAACGTGTCGCCGGCCGCAACAATGCTACCACTATCAGGAGTACTGATCGTAATATAATTAAACTGTTCAAAGGGATGACCGTTAAGATTGGCATAGTCAGCGGCAGTCGAACCGGCCCAGCCGGCTATTGGAGGATTACCGGTTAGGTCAAAAGCAGTCGTCCCGATATTCAGATCAAAATTTTCGATAACCACCCGATCCAACGAGCCACTCTGGTAAAAACTATTCATTCCGATCGATTCAACAGCAGCTGGAATCACCAGCTCACCGGTTAAATTATTACTGGCAAACGCGGCCATTCCAATCGACTGTAAGCTGGCTCCAAAAACCAGGCTTTCAATGCTATTGCCGGCAAAAACACTATTACCAATAGAAGGAAGATTATCCGGGATAGTGAGCTGCCCCCGGATATTATTAGTTTCAAAGGCCTCATTCCCAATTTGTTCCAGGTTTTCCCCGAGAATCAGGGTATCAATACTATTATTCCTGAAAGCCTGGTGATCAATTTCAACAAGCTTGTCCGGGATAACAAGCCGGCCGGCGATATTGTTGCCTCTGAACGCCTCCATTCCAATTGTTGTTAGATTACTGCCAA
>PWOD01000238.1 GCA_003557545.1 bacterium
CGACCTGGACCGGCCACCGGTTTACCGACCCGGACCAGCCAGGGAGACCTGCTGTTTGCAATTAACTCCGCCCAGGGGGAGTTCCCACTGATGGTTACCGCCCCCCGCGATCAGGAAAATGCCTTTTACGAGACATTTCGCACTCTCAACCTGGCCGATAAATATCAGCTCCCGGTGATTATTTTAAGCGATCAGTTTCTGGCCGATTCATCCCGTAATATTCCGCTGTTTGATCTGGAGAAACTGGAGATCAATCGCTACCTGATCGATCCAGATGAAACTGCACAAAACAGCCCTTATAAACGTTACCGGTTCACCGAGGATGGTATCTCGCCACGGGCCTATCCTGGCCAGTTAACAGGTCAGACGGTACTAATCGACAGCGACGAACATAATGAATCAGGACATATTATAGAAGCTGCCGAGATCCGGAAAAAGATGGTTGATAAACGAGCGAAAAAAATCAAAAAATTAATCCAGGAAGATCTGATTGAACCAGCTTATTACGGCCCCGATGATATCGACTACCTGCTGCTTGGCTGGGGTTCTAGCTATGGTCCTCTAAGAGAAGCAATAAATCTGCTGAACAATCAGGGGGTTAAAACCGGCTATCTATCCTTCACCGACCTCTGGCCTCTGCCTTCACAAAAGCTAACTCACTGGCTAAAAAAAGATGTCATACCAATAACTGTTGAAAATAACTCTGAAGGCCAGTTTGCCCGCTTAATCCGTCAGGAAACAGGCTGGGAAGTTCCCCATCAAATATTGAAATATAATGGTCGTCCATTTAGCGGCAAAGAAATTTTTGACCGTATCAATCAAGAGGTGATCGGATAATGAAAAACCAGGATTTTCAACTTTCTGAAGAAACCGCCTGGTGTCCTGGCTGCGGGAACTTCCCTCTTCGAGTGGCTCTGCAGCAAGCAGTCCAGGAGCTGGAGTTAAATCCCGACAACGTGGTTATCTCCTCCGGCATCGGGCAGGCTGCCAAGATGCCTCACTACATTGAAACAAATGGTTTTAATGGACTCCACGGACGCTCTTTACCTCCTGCGGTGGGCATCAAAATTGCCAATAAAAATCTCACGGTCATTGTTGAATCGGGGGACGGTTGCACCTACGGAGAAGGTGGCAACCACATTCTGCACAATATTCGCCGGAACGTGGATCTCATTCACCTGGTCCATAACAATCAAATCTACGGTCTAACCAAAGGACAGGCGTCACCCACCACCGGCACAGAAAACAGAACAGGTGTGCAACCTTATGGTATAACAGCCGAACCGTTTCATCCGGTTAAATTTGCCGTGGGAATGGGAGCCAGTTTTGTTGGTCGAGGTTTTGTCGGGAATAAAGAGCATCTGGTCGAGCTAATCAAACAGGCGGTCGGACACCGGGGATATGCACTCATCGATATTCTTCAGCCCTGTGTCTCATTTAATAAAGTCAATAGTTACCGGTGGTATAAAGAACGAGTCTATCAACTTCCCGATGACTACCCGGCAAACAACTATCAAACTGCTCAGGAAAAAGCTCAGGAATGGGGAGAAAAAATCCCCCTGGGAATTATTTACCGGGAAGAAAAACCTATTTTTCATGATCGGTTTGATTTTCTTGGTGAAAAACCTCTGGTAGAACAACCCGTTTCACCCCGCAATATCGAACCTCTTTTAAGTGAATTCAGCTAGCTACTAAGCTATAATTATTTACTTCGCATACACCACAGACATAGTAGATAACATACCTTTAATACGAGGACTTTTAAATGCCAGATTTTATAGCAGAGATTAGACGCAAAGTATTTCTTTACGGACTGGGACTGGCTACATTTTTTATTTTTATAACCGGGATAACAGCATTACGCCTGGGGGATATTCAACTTGCCATTTTCGACCTGACAGCCGCCATATTGCTGATAATTTTTCTCTGGTTAAGTTATAAAAAACCTGCCTCTTCCCTGCCAATTTATGCTTCTCTTGTAGTTGTCGGACTATTATTCATCTATCTATTTACAACCAAAACCTACGGCGACATGGGCTTTATCTGGGGAGTTCTTATTCCCATGACAACCCCATTAATTTTAGGCTGGAAACAGGGGATTTTGGTGTCTGCTATATTTTTCGGCATCTGCACGTCAATCAGCCTCATACACTATATCTGGTTCCCGTTACCCGGCATCCCGGAAGCTATAAACCTCACCCGGGTTGCGATCATTTACCTGATTTCCCTGGGAATCTCAAGTTTTCATAGTTTACTAATCGAAAACTTCTATGCAAAAAACCAACAAACTGAACAGGCTCTCAAACAGAGCAAAGAACGGCTTGATACAGTTCTTGCCAATACACCAGCAATTATTTATTCCTTTCAGCTTGATGAACAAGCTCCAGTATTTACCTATATTAATGAAAATATCAGAACTGTTCTCGGTTACTCACCCGCGATTTTTTTAGCTAACCCAAACCACTGGTACGAGTTACTCCATCCGAAAGATAAAGAATCATATAAATCACTTCTGCTAAGTTCAGCCGATAGCGCTAACCCTCATAACCGGCACCGCAGCTCCGAATTCAGATTTATTGATTGCCATGGTAATTATCGCTGGTTTAAAATCAAACACCAACCAATCACCCACCACCAAAAAAAGGAAATAATTGGCGCCGGAATCGATATAACCGAACAAAAAAGAACGGAGAAAAAATTAATAAAAACAACCCGGAAAGCCGAAGCTGCCAACCGTGAAAAATCTCGCTTCCTCGCTCGAATCAGCCATGAAATACGTACTCCTATGAACTCAATCTTCGGGATGTCCGAACTACTAAAAGAAACAATTTTAACCGATGAACAGAAGCATTACGTAGAGATTTTTCAAAGTTCTACTGAAACGCTGCTAACGCTGATAAATGATATTCTTGATCTTTCTAAAATCGAAGCCGGTAAATTAACCCTGATAAACAGTTATTTCGATCCAGAAAAACTTTTCACAGAGCTGACAGATTTTTTCTGCCCCCGGGCAATCGAACAGGGACTTAAACTAAATCTCTACATCGACCCCCGGAGACCCGATGAACTCTATGGAGATTGTGACCGACTTCGTCAGGTTCTAATTAACCTGATGGAAAACGCCGTTAAATTTACAGAAACCGGCGAGATCAAAGTCGAACTGCATCTTTTAGATAAAACTGACCAAAACACTACCCTGCTTTTCTCTGTCGAGGATACGGGACCCGGTATTCCTCAAGAAAAACAAAAGACAATTTTCGATTCATTCACTCAGGTCGATGAATCGCCTGCTCGTACACACCAGGGCAGCGGTCTCGGGTTGAGTATCTGTAAACAGTTAATCAAAAAAATGGGTGGTACAATTTCAGTTAACAGTAAGCCGGGTAAAGGCAGTAAATTTCAATTTCAACTATCTCTTGCTTATCGAAACAGGCCGGACGATAGCCCCGACTTAAATCCGAACAATCTTACCGGGGCGATACTGCTTTTTAGTAAAAACAAAACATACTTAAAAGTTATTCGTCGTTATCTGGAATCAACCGCTTTAGATCTAACCACCTGTTGTAAGGTTGAAGAACTTGACGACTATCTGGAAAATCTTGAAGAATTCGACCTGGTTATCTTTAGTATCTGCTCAATTTCTGAAAAGATCAGCCAAGCAATCAGCAAAGTTGCCGAACTCCATCGACAAAAAATTAATATTTTCATGCCCTTCCATTTGATTGCAAAAAATCGTAAAAAAATTGCTGATATGCAGGTGGCTGATCACTGCCAGAGACCACTAACTCAAAACCAACTACTTGAAGTTCTACCCAAAAAACTAACCAAGCCAACAAAAAATAGTCTGGATATCAGTAAAAAGAACGCCCCTTCAGCGAGACTGGCCGGCAAACTACTGATTATTGACGACAATGCGAACAACCGGCTTGTAGCAAAAGGGTATCTGCGCGACCAAGAACTCCAGATCGAAGAGGCTGAAAACGGTGCCGAGGGTCTAAAACTAATGCAAAAAAATCATTACGATCTTGTCCTTATGGATCTTGAAATGCCGGTGCTTGACGGCTACCGTGCGACCAACCAGTTTCGCAGCTGGGAACAAGAACACCGCGGCCACCGACTACCGATTATAGCTCTAACCGCCCACGCTATGGATGATGCCCAGTCCATGGCGCTTAAAAAAGGCTGTGACGATTACCTTTCTAAACCATTCAAAAAAGCTCAGCTGATTCAACTGCTCGAACAATATCTCTAAATCTACCGCCTAAATCAACTTCAGAAAAATCTACTTTTCTAAATCTATCCGGTCAGACGCTTCTTAATCACTATATGAAACAGATAATTTCCTGGCAGGCCGGGATAGTCAAACTAATCTCTCCGGTTAGACTCAGATTTGGGTTGTTATCAAGAAGTTAAATATCTATAATAACTCTGGTTCTATTGTTCATCCAGTAAACCAATTAAACTTTGCCGGGGTGGCGGAATGGCAGACGCTACGGACTTAAAATCCGTTGGGCCATAATGGCCCGTGAGGGTTCGAATCCCTCTCCCGGCATTTTTATAGTTGTTCCTTTCCACTCCAGCCCCTCAACTCCTACAGACACCTTCAATTTTCAGCAGCTCTATTTTCCTGGCCACCCCCCCACTATAACCCCCTAAATTACCTCTGGAACCAATCACTCTATGACAGGGGACAATTATCGGGAGAGAATTTTTCTTAAGAGCATTACCTACAGCCCTGTGGCTTTTAGGATGACCAATGTTTTCTGCCAGCGACTTATAACTGATTGTCTCACCATAGGGGATTTCCAACAGTTCGCGATAGACTTTTTTCTCAAATATTGTCCCCGAAAGCAGAGCTGGCAAATCAAATTTTTTTCGCACACCAGAGAAATATTCATTCAATTGGATAAAAATCTCTTTTTGAAATTCAGTACTGTTTCCAGTGGAAGAAACTTTTTCCTTCATTTCAAATAACAGCTTTAAAAGCATCCCCCCACGGGTAACCAGCTGTAAAATTCCCAGGGGACTTTTATAGAAGAAAGTAGCAGCATCGAGATTATTCAATTTATAACACACTCCTCCAAAAATATTTATTTGTGACAGGTAGACTGCCGGCCTCGATGGTCTTCTATATCTTTTGAAATTTTATTAATTCCCAGCTGTTTGACGTCCCGATTTTCATCACCACAAACTGCCACCTCTAAAATTATCAATTCAGCTTTTAACTTATCGCCCTTTTACAGTTGTTGGAACAATCAATTTAAGCCTTTTTAATTTGCCTGAAAAGATGGTATCTACTTCTCCACCTCAGATGAAGAGATTGCTACCAACTCATGCTGTGATTTTCCTGAATAATCGATGATTACTATAGAACCCACCTGCCTGAAAACAATCTGTCCTATGTTGCCAATTGAAACTATTTTTTTGAAAAACACTGATTAAAGATGTATACTTTAATAAAGACTTTAATTATAACAGTTTGAAAGGCAAATTATGCTTAAAATCCCCGGGATTAAATCCTCCGTAATCTTCCTTATATTTATTCTTAGCTTTAGCCTCTTACTCTTAAACCCTGGTACTGTTCGAGGAGAAACAACTCCCGAAAACTATTTCGAATTTGACCCGGCCACCGGCACTATTACCCAGTATTACCCCACCGGCTTAGCCGGGGACTCTCCAGAAATACTCGCCCCGGTAATTCCCAATAAAATTAGTGGTGAGACCGTCTTAATTATTGGCATGGGAGATTGGAATGATCCTGTCGGTTTCTCCAACATGGGTCTAACTGCCGTAACCTTCCCAGATTCTATTTTAAACATCGGAAACAAGGCCTTCTTCGCCAACCCAATCCAACAAGTTATCATCCCTGATTCAGTTATCACAATACAGGATCGTGCCTTTAACGACAATTCCATAACCACCCTCACCCTGGGTAATTCATTAGAAAGTTTGGGGCTAAACGCCTTCGAAAATAACCTTCTTACCGAACTGATCATTCCTGATTCTGTCGTTCATATGGGAATGGCCGCTTTTCGAGATAACTCCATAGAATCGCTGGTCATCGGTAGCTCTCTCACTGTTTTAAATCAGGCCGCCTTTTCTTTTAATTCACTCAAAAATCTGGTTATCCCTAATACTGTTATCGAAATAGGCAATTGGACCTTTCGAGACAACTATATCGAATCACTGACTCTGGGTGATTCTCTCACAACCATAGGTCACACTGCATTTCGTAACAATTTGATTTCAGAGCTACAGCTCCCGGATTCTCTTACTGTAATCGATATGAGTGCTTTTTGGGGCAATCAACTTACCGAAATAACCATCCCGGAATCTGTCACTGAAATTCGTGATTCTGCCTTCCGCGACAATTCCATAACAAAGGTAACTATTGGCAGTGATGTTATACTGGGAGACAATTTTTCCCTGGGAAATGTTGGTAATTTTACAGCAGATTACGGGGCCAACAACTCCCTGGCCGGCAGCTATCAATGGCATCAAAACAGCTTCCAATGGCTCCATCTAACCCCTGAAGAATATTTTGAATTTGACCCTTTAACCGGAACCATAACTCAGTACTACCCTACCGGTATCAGTGGTGATTCTCCTGAAATACTCTCCCCGGTAATTCCTGAAAAAATAGCCGGGATAACCGTTGAGATTATCGGCCCCGGTGACGATAACGATCCAATCGGATTTGCCAACATGGATCTTAATGGTGTAATCTTTCCCGACTCTCTCACTGCAATTGAAAATTATGCTTTTGCCCATAACAATATTGCCAGCATCACAATCCCCGACTCCACCACCACTATCGGTGTCGGGGCCTTTCGCAACAACATTCTAACTACAGTAACAGTTCCCCCTGGTATTACTGAAATAAAAGATTTCACCTTCGCTCGAAATAATCTAACCACCGCTACAATTCCCGCCACTGTAACCCGAATCGGCCACTCGGCTTTTTACGATAACAACATTACACAGCTCACTCTCGGCCCATCTATCACTGAAATAAGTCATTATGCTTACGCTTACAACGATATGCTCGAATTACAGCTGCCACCCTCGATTTCCCAGCTGGGCAGCCATTCCTTCGCTTTTAACTCCCTGACAGCCATCGAACTTCCCACCACCCTCAGCGCAGTTACAGACTGGGCTTTCTATAGGAATTCTTTAACCGAAGTAAAGCTTGGTTCAGGGGTCAGTATCGGAAATATTGCATCACTCGGTGATAACGGTAATTTCAAGGCAGATTATCTGGCCAACAACTCCTATCCCGGCACTTATCTGTGGGATGCGACATCCGGCCAGTGGAGCTATCGTTATAAACTATTAACTATAAACATCCTTGGCAACGGCAGCGTCACGGTTGATCCCGACCTTGACAAATACATCTATAACACCGAACTGCTGCTTACAGCAATTCCCGGTTCCGGAATGATTTTCCAGGGCTGGACCGGCGACCTAACCTCTGCAGATAGTGAAATAACAATAATTATGAATCAGGATAGACAGTGCACAGCCCTCTTTCAGGCCACAATCGGTCAACCCTCTAAGCCTTCTAAAGTAATCGTTGGTCCCAATCCCTTCCGCTTCAGTGACGGCGATCCGGCGACCGGCGATAACTCAATGCATTTCGCTTTCAACTCTCCCAATAATGGTCCGTTTGAGCTGGAAATTTACACGATTATCGGAACTCTGGTCTACAACACAATAACCCACAACGATCCCTATGAATGGAATCTCCGCAACAATTCAGGCAACACCCTGAGCAGTGGCTATTACATCTACCGCGTCAAAGACAGATCAACCGGCAAGAGCGAGACCGGACGGCTGGCAATCATAAGATAAACAACGTAATTCGCTCTTTTTATTGTGCGGACAAAATATGTTTTTTCTTTAAACCCTCGATAGAAGCTTGATATTATTTAAAATGTTGTTGGTTAAAAATCGTAATATAGAAGCCTATTTGGCTCTCTTTACTAATTTCAACTTCCCAATCAACCATTTTATTTGTTTTAATAATTTTCAGTTCTCCTGGCACTCTGCTAGCGCTGAAGATTCAATGAAACTCGCGAAATTCCTTTAAGATTACTTGTTTATTTTAAGATAACAGGTGTATTTAATGAAAATAGGATTGATTTCAGATACACATGGCAACATGCAAGCACTATCCCAGGCAATTAGACTATTTCATGAGAAAACAATTCAACTACTCATCCACACCGGTGACGTAACCCGGCCCCGTCATCTAAAGCCCCTGCTTGAAGCGGGCTGGCCAGTCCAGCTTGCGATCGGTAACATGGATTCCCCGGCAGAAAATTTTCAACATCTAACTACTATTTATAACTTAACACTTCACACTATCTCTGGCACAATAAAAATCAACAACCACCAGCTGGGCATCACCCACGGTCATCTCGATTCCGCGTTGCGACTGCTCCAGAAGGATAATTTCGACCTGATTATTCACGGTCACACCCACGAACGGCGTGATCAACAGATCAACGGAACACGTATAATAAACCCTGGAGCAGCAACTTCACCGGGAAACTCCTGCGCTATACTTGATTTAAATAGTAACCACCTGTCCTTTTATTCTCTTTAAAATTTGTTTTTTAGATCTGCCGGGAGTAATCTTTAATTCAAAATTCAAGGAAATTGAACTATGCATCAAAAAGAATTAGTGGAGAAATCAAACGCTTTTAATTATGATTTTTTCAAACCCGCCTGGTGGCTTAGCGGATCTCACATGCAAACAATCGGCGGATGGTTTTTACGACAATTTACAACTATTACTTACAGTCGTAAAAAGCTTGAACTTTCCGATGGTGATTTTCTAAATCTCGATATCTATCGCCTGATTACCAATCTAGGGGGGAAGAAACTTTCCGGGCTGTAGTTGTTCTCATTCATGGTCTGGAAGGCTCGTCACAATCTGGCTATATCAAACAGCTAGCCCACCGGCTGGAGAAGAAAGAAATCCTGACAATAGCAATGAATTTACGCAGTTGCGGTGGAGAACTGAATCGTAAAAACCGCTTTTACTGCGCCGATGACAGCAATGATCTGGCCGAACTTCTGGACTGGTGTGCCGACAGTTTCCCCGGCAAACCAGTTCTGGGTGCCGGTTTCTCTCTGGGCGGGCTGCTGCTGATCAAATATCTGGGAGAACAACAAAAAAATAGCCGCCTGAAAGTAGCTGTTGTAACATCTGCACCACTCAATTTAGAGCGCGGAATCAAGCAAATCGAATCTGGCTTTTCTCAACTCTACAATAAATTTCTCACTAAATATTTAGATCGCAAAGCTCGCCTCAAAATAGAGTCTAATAACTATGAGCTGCCGGTGGACAATCTAAATAAGCTGAGAAGTATAAAGGATTTTGACGAAATGATTACCGGGCCACTCTGCGGTTTTGACAGCGCCAGAGAATATTATAGCTCCTGTAGTGCAAATAATTTTATTCCCCGGATACAGACCCCAACTTTATTAATCCAGGCCTGTACTGATCCTCTTATAGCTCTGGATCAAGAGATCATTCAACAGATCAACAATTCACAATTCACCCGGTTAATTAAATTAAATAATGGTGGACATATGGGTTTTATAAGCGGAAAAATTCCCCTGCGTCCAACTTACTGGCTGGAGGAAACAGGAACCGGTTTTTTTGCTGAATTTTGCTAAATAATTTCAAATTAGCCTCTATCCTTACCGATTTTATTTTTATCTCTCTACGATCTCAACCCGCCTGTTTCTCGAACGACCTGTTTTTGTGCTATTGCTGGCAACAGGAGCGAGGGATGAAACACCGTATGCTTCGAGCTGAGCTCGATCAACACCATAATTATCCACCAGTTCATCCAACACCGCAGATGCACGATTTTCTGATAGATTCATATTAAACTCGAACTCCCCCCGGCTATCCGTATGCCCAACTATAAAATATTGTTTGCCGGGGTTAGCATTTATATAGTCAGCAATTGTCTGTAAAATCTGGTCTGAACCACTCTGTATTTCTGCTTCTGCAGTAGCAAAATTTATGTCATATAACGCAATACTTCCCAATCTTTCGATGTCCTCAGAAATGGTCTCAACTGAAACCATCCCTGTTCCAATCCGATCCACCTCAATTACATCCTGGGTTATCAAGGTAAAATCTCTACCGACGATCGAATAAACTGCCACGTAGATATCCTGTCCGGCATCGCGGCCACGAGCCGCAATATAACTGTGATTATCATTACGAATCGGAAAACGAAGTCCTCGACCAAAACGGATATTATTCAATCCATCACCGCGACCGTCAAGTCCACTGAAATAATAGTTATCATGCCAGGTATGCGGGCGATGCGAAAAACCCAACTCCCCGTGAGCAATCGCAATCAAAATCTCATACCCGGCATCTTCAAAGGCAGTTTTATAATTATGCAGGAAAAAATCAGCATTATAGTCATTTGTAGCACTGTATTGAATCCGGGTCACTTTACCACCAACTGATTTTGGTGCCTGCCAATCAAGATTACCCTCATCATCAATTGGCAGTCTATATTCTCCCCAATCAGTTTCCTCATAAAATTCAATCACCGCTCCTTCAAACCTGGAAATGACCGGGTGATCTTCAGACCCTTCAATATCGGTGGTTCTTTGGGCAACAACATCTACCGGAAACAAAAACAAACAGACGATGACGAAAAAAATAATTTTTTTCATCTTTACCTCCCCTTTATATTTTTTCCTTCTGTGGTTCATTTTCGATTATAAGCAATCTCAAAAAATATACAACAATACTTCCAAAAATATTGTTCTAAAATAGCTATTTATTGGACTAATTCGGAGTAAAAACTGTCAAAATTTTTGATATGACAAACAGCTCCAAGTAGTTTCCACCTTTCCTATTTCTTATTACCCACCTTGCTGCCCGATCCACAGCAACAACGACCTGTTCGACAGATCCTCGGCGGCGCGCACCGAGCAAGCCCTGCAAGGAACCAGTTAACTGCTTCTTTATAGATAAACCGCGCGCTTACCGAAATATTTTTCTGCAATCCGCGTCCCCCTGGCATCAACGATGTTAAGCGTCATCCCTTTAAAAAATATACAAGGAATTATTCGAACTTAATTTCTACCAGAACAACAACTTTTGTCAGCCAATCCAACTACTAATGTTGTGTGAATTCCGCCTTTCTTTAATAAGGGATTATTGAACCACACCCAGATCGATAACCTTTTGACAAATATTCAAACAGAATAATTCCCTATCGAACTTTTTTATGCAATTTTTATCAGCTGATAAATTTGTGACAGTTGGATAGGGTCGTGCTTTAATATTATGAGAATAGGGATAATAAAATCAAAGTTCGAGGATTATTAATAATTGAGTAGGGCCCGGTAGATTCGAACGTTTTTTCGGGCTCCTGTTAAACCGGTATGTTCCCAGGGATCAGCACCGTTAGAAGCCATCGGTTCCTCTTTTACACCAAGCAGGTTAACAAGTTTTTTGCAATGCAGGAGATGGATACCACACCCCCAGGCGATAGACGGCAGATCGAGAGTATAGTGGTGAAGCCGGCGGAGAGACTGGCCGGACGAACGAAACAGTTGATCAACAAAAGGATAATCAAAGGACTCGTTATAAGCACAAAAAATGACTTTTTTATCTATCTTCTGGCCGTTACCGGCAGCCTTCCGGTAAAACTGGATAATATCAGCAACCGCCTGGTTCGGAGAAACGGCACCGGCGTCCAGCCAGCGTTCTACGGAAAAGCCATTACAGTCCAGAGCGCCCTGCTCTGCCCGCTCAGGATAGACCGGCATGATACGCCGAAAAAAAGAACTTAGCTCCTGTCCATCCAGATCGGTCATGACTATCCCAATATCAACCATCTCATGATAGCCCGGCTGCAAACCCGTAGTTTCAACATCGATAAAAGCTATCAGCCAGTCGGTTTCCAGCCCATAAGGTAGTACCCGTTGATTTGCCATTGTTTGATCGACTCAGCTTTCGCCTGTTTAATTTATATCATTACCTGAGATTATTACATATCCTGAATGGTTCAAGCAAACTGTCTGTTAAAAGTACATATAGTTAATGAATAGATTACACTACCGACCTAAAACCGACTGAAACAAAGAAAAATACCAACAGCTCACAACCTGGAAACCATTCATCCAGTTATTCACAATTGTGAATGTTTGGATGGGTTTTTGGGACCGAGGTGGTCTGTGGAGCTGATTGGCTGGAGGTTATTTTCGGAAAGGATTTTTTAGGAAGATTATTAAGCAAGATTATTAGAAATTTCTGCTCTTGTTGTTATTTGCCGGTCAAAGAGATATAATATTCAATTAAATTTAGCCGATTAAAGTTGAGATGGAGAATTAGCAAATCAACTAACGCAGACAGATGGCGACCTTGAAATCTTTTGTCCGGGTCGAACAATCTATCTTATAACCCCAAAAAGGATGGGATTCAAAATGAGCATACCAAACAGTGTGGTCAAGTATGTCAATCGAGACGGTATAATCGAAGATTTTCAAGTTGAAAGAATTGCCGATTCTATCAGCAAAGCAATAATTGACGTTGAAGGCGACCGGCTGACTCTGCCGGATAGACGAGCCCAGCTTTATGCTGAAAGAGTTACCAATCGTGTCTATAGAGAATACTACGATTTGGACTACCTGATTGAAGAATTTATTACACAATATGTAAGTTATGAAGAGAACGAAAGACATCACCGTATGAGTGCTGCGTTTGTCACCGAACGGGTTTCTTTCGTCCTGATGGAGACCTTCAAAGATCAATTGAGCAGTCGCAATCCAGCGGAAGATCCCGAACATTTAAAAAGCTATATTGTTGAACAGATTAATTCAGCTGAGGTTGACGATAAATATACTCACAGCCTGTTTCCCGACCTGGATGAAAATGAAATCAGCCGGATGACTGAATTTCTCAAACAGCAGATCCTCGAGATGAGCAGCAAAGAGCTGGCTCCGGAAGTACTTTGTCCACCGCGAGAATATATTCAGGACACCGTGGAAAAGGAACTAAAAAGAATCGGTGAGATACAGCTGGCTGAAGGTTATATGATATACCGGGAAGGACGGAAAAAGGTTAACCAGGGAGATATTTCAGAATTACAGTTTACCAACAACGGAATTCACAAGGCAACCGTACGGCGCACAATGGAATGGAATGTTGACCATCAGGTGGACAGCGTGTTTGAGCTGAATCGCTGGATAACTGGAAGTCAGGGGCGAAATTTAGAGGAGTTGATCGAACTTTCAGAAGCGCGCTTTTATCGTGACATTAAAACAACCGCTGACAAAATTTTGGCTCGCAAGGATGAGATAGATGTGGTTATCATCGCCGGTCCGTCCTGCTCTAACAAAACCACTACCACTGTGATTATCGGCGACCAGTTAGAAAAAGAAGGATTAAAATTTAAACAGTTAAATGTTGATGATTATTTTTATGATTTAAAAGATCAGCCCAAGGATCGCTTTGGCGACTATGATTTTGAAATGCCGGCAGCCATCGACATGCCGCTGCTAAACAAACATTTGGAGAAGCTTGTAAACGGCGCGACAATCGATAAACCGATCTATGACTTTGGTGCCGGACGCCGAGCGGGGACAGAACCGTTCACCCGGAAAACCAGCGAGATTATTTTAATCGACTGTCTGCACGGTCTTTACCGAGATTTAACCAGTTCAGTACCCCAAAACTGTAAATTTAAAATCTATATCGAATCGATGAATGTCCTCCGGGGAATTCAAAGCAACTACACCCGCTGGGCTGACGTTCGGATGTTAAAACGGATGATTCGTGATTCACAACACAGGGGTTACAGCATGGAAAATACTCTTTCACACTGGCCGTACGTGCGGAAAGGTGAGTTAAAACATATCATTCCTTATATTTTTTCAACCGATGTAGTATTGAACTCTGGATTACCCTATGAACTCCCGGTGTTAAAAAAGGTTATCGGTAATAACTACCCGGCTGACAGCGCTATCAATCAGCTACAAACAGAAGGTAGGCTGGCGGCATATGTCCGAGGCAAACGAACAGCCGGACTGCTTGATTCAATCGAACCGTTTCCTGATCTGGAGCTGATCCCCGGAAGCTCACCAATCCGTGAGTTTATTGGCGGGTCAGACTACATAATTCCCCATAACGATTAATCAGATCCAATATTCCGTGAAAATCTTTCTATCAATTAATTAAATTCGCTGCTCGAATTACTATTATGCAACTATAATAAGCCAAAGCAGCGGGGAGACACAGATGAATATAGCCGATATTACAAAAATTTATAAAACAACAAATTTACCGGTAAAGGGCGGGATAATTCTGCTGCTGGGGCTGATGGTTTCAGGCCCCGCTCTAATGATTTTTTTGGGGGGTGAATCACCCGCCGAAACAACCAATTACAGTGATTTCCTGGCCTATGGAGTACCCGTGCTGTTACTGGGTATTGTATTCATGACAAATATACCTCAAAAAATCTGGGAGCAGCTACAGCAACTACAAAATAAACCCTCCACTGAAACCGAAAAAACTATGGCTCAATGTTATAGCTACACAGTTGGAAAAAACTCAAACCATTGGGAACTGAGCTATTTCGGACCGGGCGATTCACCAATTAAACAGCTGATTGAGAAGAAACAAAAAAAACTTGTATTCTCCCGCCATTTTCAACTGGCAGTTGACGATGACCGAGAGCAAATCATCAAAAAAATCAATGATCAACTTGAAAAGAACGGGCAATATGAGGTCGAATACCAGCTAAAGCTAGATGACGATGAGCGACTAAGGGTACTGGACCGCGGCGAAGGAGAGTTTAAAAATGATAAATTAGTGATGGTGAGAGGTGTCCTGGTGGAGCTCAAGGAAGGACCACACGGCCAGCAGAACCAGCTGGAATTTCCAGAAAAAGACTGTCTAACCGGGTTGATGAACCGCAGCAGCTTTATTGAAAAATCAGAGGAACTACTGGAACAAACCTCTCAACAACAGCTGTTCTGTATAGTCGATATAATAAATTTCCAGGCGTTTAACAATTTTTATGGTTACTCCCTGGGCAATCTAATTCTGGCTCAGACAGGGACGTTGCTTGAAGCACAGGTGGGTGAGGCAGGACAGATTGGCCGATTGGGAAACGACCGGTTCGGGCTATTAATCGAACTAAATCCAGACGAAGATGCCTCCAAAAAAATTAGTTCTATACTATCCCCACTGCAGAGCAGAGTAAGTTTTAAAAAGGAACAGGTGGATTATCATATGCGAGCCGGCGTGGCGGTTTATCCAGAAGACGGGGAGACTCTGGAAATAGTTTTTTCGGCGGCTAACCAGGCGCTGATGCGAGCTAAAAACCAGGCAAATATTGAAAAAGATAAGATTCTGTTTTCACAACCAATCGATTTCAAACATTTAGAAACTACCCTGCGAGCCACAGAAAAATTAACCTGTGCAGTTAAAGAGAACCGGCTGGAACTATTTTTTCAACCGGTGCATGACAAACGTGACAGCTCACTGCTGATGCTGGAAACCCTGCTCAGAATCAGAACCCCGGAGGGACAGCTTAAAACCCTCAAAAACTATCCTGGAATCATTCAAGACCCCCATCTGTGTGCCAGTTTAGATAACTGGGTGATCAATCAGACAATAAAACAGACAGCGAACTTACCCCAAAAATACAGTGACCTGTATATCTCAATCAACCTGTTTCCCGTCTCAATTTTAAAAAATACAATTTTCCAGGAGATTGACAAATTAATCGACAAATACGGTCATCGGCGAGATCGAATCGTTATTGAAGTACCCGAAAAACTCCTGGGAACTTATAGCTACAAAGCCTTTCAAAACCTCGTTGAAATGGCCGAAGCCCATGGTTTCAAAATAGCATTGGATGATTTTGGAGTTGGGCATGGGTCATTCAAAACACTTCAGGAGATACCAATTGATTTTTTGAAGATCGACGGTAGTTTTATACTCAACCTGGCCGAAAACGAATTGAATCAAACATTTGTCACAACCCTGGCCAGCCTGGGAGACCAGATAGGGGTTCCAGTTATTGCGGAATGGATTGAGACAGAAGCAACAGCCGACAAATTGATGGAATTGGGAATTCACTACCATCAAGGATATTATTACAAGAAACCGAACAAACTAGATAAACTATTTGACTGAACCAGCTTCTGAAACAATGCTGTTTAATAAAAAATATGGTGAAAAAGCTCTTTGTCAGAGCCAAAAACAGTTTGGAACTTTTAAGAAGATGCGATATGATTTTATAATTCCCAAACCAAACCGGAGAAACCGGAGGAACAGCAATGGATAAGACAGCTTTTTTAGAACAATCAGATGCTCCCCGTACAGTAGCAAGGGCCGCCTGGAAAGCAGCCGTGGGAAATCCTGAGCTGGCCTCTTCCCTGCTGGAACCGGCTAAATTAAAAATTCAGGGGAAATTCAACCTGGTCGATCAGCCATTTGGTGGACTTGTCTATATTACCTGGAATTTTCTTTCTAACTCATTTGGGGTGGCTGAAACAATTGTCAGCGGCAGTCGGAAAATTCTTGATGTTCCGGTAGAATTACCAGCAAGAAATTTCATTGATAGAATACGCTGGGGCAACCAGTCTGGACTGCAGATGAGCGGTAACACACGGGTCTTACAGGCCGAACTCACAGCAGCTTTAGAAGACGGTCAATCAGAACTATTTAAAGTCATCTCCAGTGGTGATGTGGAAAAATTCAAAGCTGTATTTAGCAATATTCTGAAAACTTACCTGGACACCAGCAAGGTCGAACTTTCACTACAAACAGAGCTTATCCGAAAACTTGATATAGAATCAGAACAAGAAAAAATGGCCAAACAGGGACACACTCTTCCGGCGGAGATCAAGATCCATCCACTCAAAGGTGTTCCAATAAGCAAAATTCCAATTGGCGAATTAATCTATGTGAAACTCGGTGATTATCCGAAAGAGCTGGAAAAGATCGCTGAGCTGCTGAAGAACCGACGGGATCAAAGTGGCTTGATACCGGCCCAGCTGATCTCCCGGCAGATTACTGAGGCAGGAACATTGAGTCTAATGGTCAGGTTTGCCAGCAACGCCTATGGAAAGATCCGCTGTGGTAAAGATGTCAATATTCTTGTTCCAGAATCAACCGCTGCCGGCAAGCCCCGGGGAATGAATTCTGGAAAATATTCATTCACCCGACTAATAACCGAAAATTGGCCCATAACCTTAACGATTATTGCCGTTCTGATGATAATTATAATTTTTATACTGATAGCAGGTGTTTAACAATGAATGATAAGAAAAACCAAAAAACAGATGAAAAAAAAGGGGCGGAGAAGAAAACCCCACAGCTGGAAAATCGCAGTCCCCGCGAGGTGCTGGCCGCAATCAGAAAACAGCTTGATAAAGCTCCCGCCGGAAGCAGTCACGGAGGGCTGGATAGCGCAGCACAGCAGCTTGAACATTTGTTAGACAGCGGGTCATTTCTGGAGTTTGAACCACTTGTAGATCAAAAGGAACCCAATAACGAAGAACAGCTGCCGGAACGACTATTAACCGGGACTGGGACAATTAACGGACGGCAGGTAACTGTGGCCGGGCTACCAGATTTTGACCGACGACAACTCAGCCACAGCACTGCGGAAAAACTTACCCGATTGTTTGAAAGAGCCAGAGAATTTGAGACACCGATAATATTGATGTTAAACTCAGCCAGTATAGGTGAAAAACATGATATTTCAGATCTATCAGCCTGGGCCAGGAGTTTTAAAACAATTGTTAAAAACAGTCCCCAAATACCGATCATTTCATTGTTTTTCAAACCGATCTCACAGTTTACCAGCCTATTTTCTCCCCTGAGTGATTTTGTTATCGGTCTGGAGAAAAATTTCACCGAAAAAACAGCACGGCCGGAGCTGGATCTGCTGTTAGACTCGCCGGGGCAGATAATTGAAACAGCAATAAAAATACTCAACTATCTCCCCGACACAAGTAGTTCGCTGCCTTTTGTTCTAAAAGGAAAAGCACCAGGTCTTTCCAGCGATCCCGGGGAGTTGGTGCCGCTCAACAAAAGCCAACCGTATGATGTGCTAAAACTGATTGAAACAGTTGTTGATGAGGATAGTTTTTTAGAACTCCAACCTCGCTTCGCCCGCAACCTATGCACAGGGCTGGCCCGGATCGATGGGCGAGCCCTGGGAATCCTGGCCAACCAGCCGAAAAAACTGGCAGGTGGATTAAATCCAGCCGGAGCAGAAAAAGCTCTACGATTTATCGAACTATGTGAAAAGTTCAATCTTCCACTGTTAAGACTGGTGGATCAGCCGGGTCTGCTGGACGAAACCTCAGAACCAGAGGTTGTCCCCTACTACCGGATGGGAAAGCTGTTCAAAGCTCTTTCCCAGTTTTCAGGTTCGATCACTACAGTAATCACGAGGAAAGCCTATAATCTATCCTTCCTACTGTTTGGCAACCGGTTTCATAGATCGGATTTCACCCTGGCATGGCCAGAAGCAGAGATCGGACCGGCCAACCTGGAAAAAGCCCCTAACGATGAGAGCGACTACTATCAGTATGCCGATCCCTGGGAAGCAGCTCGTCAGGGTCTGATCGATGATATAATTGAACCTCAGGAAACCCGTGATAAAATCGCAACTTTCCTGAAACTCAATCCCCATTCCCGATAATATTTGAAAGTTTAATGGAGCCAGCAGTCAAACCATTTTAAGCCCGATTATTAAAAGTTTTTCTATCGAGAAAGCTGAATCATACTGGAGGGTGGAGGCAATTTAATGCCGGTTACACCGATTGATCTTCAGGTGCTTTTCATGCAGGAGGGCCGGGCAGCTCGAGAGCTGGACCGAAGCAAGAAATTTTCTCAGGAGATGGGTTCATTTAAAGCCTTATTGCGGGCACATCAGGCCCAGGACGAACAGGTCAAAAAAATCGAAACAACCGAACTTACAACTGTCGACGGAGAAAAAGGAGGAGGCAACAACAGCTATTACAACCACAGGAAAAATCAGGATCCCAACCAACCCGAATCCAAAAAGCCGACGCCCGATGCAAAGGACCCTGACCGCGGGCGCAGAATCGATCTAAAAATCTAACCCGGTCAAACCTGCAAAAGTTGAAGCTGCTGCTCCCAGCACTGTTGCCAACCTTTAACCAGAGGGATTTCTGGACTTTCGCTGACCCTTAGATGAAGGTTATCCCAGGGATTTCCTATAAGAAATCGAGAAAAATTATCAGAAAAGATCAGGGAGCCCCGGGCTGTGACCATAGGCGAACTATTGACAACCAGCGGAAAGGGTAAAATGGCCCGGGCCAGTTCAGGAAGATAGGACATCTTAGCCAGATCACCGGCAAAAATCAACTTGAGATTGGAGGCCGGTCCAGCAATTTCACTGAGCGCCTGTTTAACCTGAAAAAGTAAACTGATTATAAGACCCTGGCAGAACTCACGAGAGGAACTAATTTCAGTAAAATTCGATAGAATAGCCGGAGCCGAGTCAGGAAAAGCAACCCCACCACCATAAAAAGCCGGAGTCCACAGGGGTGGTTCCTCCGGCCAGGGAGGACTGACCCACTGGTTAAAGGACTGCCGGTTCATACCGAACACCCTGATAAGCCAGTTTACAGTGCTGCCCACGGCAGGTAAAAACCCTTCCACGCGAGGCCGTCGGGTCAATGTAGACTCCGATCGAATCTGATTATAGCCGGCTGCTGTAAAATCTGGCGAACAACGGCCACTGATCAAGCCATCGGTTCCCAACCGCACCATAACCCGATCCCGTGGTGAGGGCTGACAACCCAGAGTGAAAGCCTCTTCCCGGGCAGTAAAACTGACAATAGTCCCATGCTTCCAGAGTTTTTCTGCCTTAACCGGCTGAGGTAACTGTTTACCAACTTCCGGCAGAATATTTTCCGGCAGGGCAAATCGCTGAAGAATATCCTGATCCCAGGCCGCCTTATCAGGATTATAAAGGGCAGTCCGACAGGCAGTTGTTTGATCTGTCCAGAAGAGTTTGCCATCGGTAAGGTTCCAGAGTAACCAGGTCCCGAAGTTACCATAACAGAGGTTACCCTGCGCGGCCTTACGTCCGATCTGTGGTTGCTTAAGAAAATGATACAGATTAACCAGCGGTAAACCGGGCTGTATAGTTATACCGGTCCGCTCAAAAATAAATTGTTGATGCTGGACAAGCCGCCGATACCCAGGTCGAGACCGTTGATCTCGCCAGTCTATAATAGGAGTTAAAGGTTTCCCGGTCTGACGCTCCCAGAGAATAAAACTACGAGGATCAACCGCTAGAGCTGCCTCCCATTTTTTTCTAAAGCTAAATCGATCAGGTACTGTTTTCAATCTTTTAAGCGAACGTTCAGGAGAAAAATATAACTCCCCCTTCTCCCGAACAACCGGCAGATGGACGGCCTCAATAGCTTTTTGGCGCCCCAGCTTTGAGAGCCAGATGATTTTTATTAAACGTGGTCCAAGTTCTATGCCAAGTCTTGGTAAAGACATTTGATCAACTCCAGAATATTTTAAAAAAGTTCATTCAAACCAGGTTGCAAGTTGTTCCGGGGTTTGCTGCAACAACTCCGGGGTTTTCAGCAACCTGACACCCTGCTTCTGCCAGCTATCAAGCAGCTGCTGACCGGTTTTCGAATCGATCGCCCGGGTCGCATCAGACAGCAAAATTATGCGATAATCTTTTTCCAGAAAACCTTCAACAGCATATTTGACACAAACATCCAATGTTACTCCAAATAATATTATATGTACAGGCTGGAGAAGAGAAAATACTGTTGAGGCGTTCGGATTAGAAAACAGATCAAACTGTTGTTTTCTGAGATAAACCTCCCCCTCATGATCTTGTAGTTGCTGTTCCAAAAGATCCACCGGGATTTGTTTTGAGGGGATCCAGAGGGGGTTCCCAGGAGTAGTTTGCGGAATCTTCTGGGCACCCCAGCTGCCGGCCAAACAGTGCTTTGGATAGGTTTCTGAAAAATCAGGTGAGGCAGAGAGCTCTGCGTCAGACGGCTGATGATAGTCAACCGAGCCAGCAACCTGCAAAGAAAACTGTTTGGCATAATCTATAATGGCTGTGAAGTTCAGGATTAGATCTTCGGCTCCGTCAACATAAAGAGCCCCTTCAGGTCGGATAAAATCATTCTGTGTATCAACATCCCAGAGAATAAGCTGATTCATTCCGTACAACTCCTGAATAACTGAAATATGAGACAAAAAAACTATGAATAATCGATCAACAATTAAAGAGATTTCAAACTATACAGATAGTTTTTCAAAAAAATCAGCCTGTAAAGGGTTAAAGAACTCGACAAATCAACCGTTCCTAACTATCATATATTAAAGTCAAATATCAAAGCTGGAGGGGTGGCCGAGTCCGGTTTAAGGCACTCCCCTGCTAAGGGAGCATACCCTTAACAGGGTATCGTGGGTTCAAATCCCACCCCCTCCGCTTCCAATCTGAAGGACTAACCTCGTTCAGTAAAATGATACAATAAACGGTCTGGATTTAAAGAGCAATCCGAACCACGAGGTTTGTCAGTTAAAAAGGAGAGGTGTCCGAGTCTGGCCGAAGGAGCACGATTGGAAATCGTGTGTACCCCCTAAGGGTACCGTGGGTTCGAATCCCACCCTCTCCGCTTAGTTTAACAGTTATGGTAGAACCGATACCGGGAAGTTTTTACCAATGGGAAAACTAATTTTTTATTGAAAGCTTGAAAATATTGATGGAAAATCAAAACTGCCAGACGACAGAAAATGTGGAAGAAACTATAAAACTGGCAGAAGAACTGGCCCGATATCTAAAACAGTTCGACATTATCTTTCTGCAGGGTGAGCTTGGAAGCGGGAAAACAACCTTCGTCAAAGGACTGGTGGCGGGGTTGGGTGGCGATCCCGTTCAGGTGACCAGTCCCAGCTATACTTTGATAAACCGCTACGATGATACCGACCCCATAGTTATCCATGCCGATCTGTACCGCCTTAACTCAATAGATGACCAGGAAACCGTCGGTTTAGAGGATTATTTTTTCCGGGGGTTGGTAGTGGTTGAATGGGCGGAAAAATGGGAACTGGGATGGGCGGGAAATTCATTACAGATAAAGCTTGAACATATGGGGAGAAACCAGCGAAAAATAACAATCAAGGAGAATAGATCCGATGATCTTAACGGTTGAGATAGTAGACCGAGGTGGTTCGGTTGGACTGTACAGAGATAAAAAAATCATTGCCCTGGAATATCATAATTCTGCCCAACCACACTCGGAAAGATTGTTTCCCCGTATCAAACAACTCTGTGAGAGCAACTCAATAAAACTGCAAGAGATCGAACAGATCGGTGTTTGCCGCGGTCCAGGGGCTTTTACTGCAATCAGGCTGGGAGTAACGGCAGCGAAGGTGTTGGCAATGGTCTGTAAAGCACACCTTGTAGGCTTCAGCTCATTAGAACTACTGGCTTATTATGGTGCCGGATTCTCCGGAGAGATTCACAGCGTAATCGGTGCCCGCAGAGGTGAGCTGTATCATCAACAGTTCAGTTGGGATAGTACAATCAAGGAGTCAGTAGCTATTACTGAACCACGCCTTGTAAAACCGGAAGTGCTGCGTAAAGAAACGTCAAAATCGACTCCAGTATTATTGATCGGACGGCCCCGCCAGTGGCAGCCCAACGCGGCTGACTGGCCGAACAACGTTGAGTTCTATCCAACAATAATCAGTCAGAATTTAGCACCGCCACTGTTAGCTCTAACTGTAAAGAGAGCGGTTGAAAAGCAGTTTGACGAAACCGACCTGATGGCTCCCTGTTACGTACGGGGTAGTGACAGTAAAAAGACCGGTGAGAATAAATGATAATAAGATTGGCAGGATTGAACGATTTGCCGTCAATTGCCAAGATTGAGCGGACCTGCTTTACGCTTCCCTTCACTGAAGAAAATCTTTATCAACAACTTACTGGATCAAGACAGAGTCGCCTCTATCTGGCCGAATCCGAGGGTGAAATCATCGGCCACCTGGGCTGCTGGCTACAGGCCGATGAAGTAAAGATAACAACCCTGGCAGTGCGGCCTGATCGACGGCGCCAGGGAATCGCCAGCGCACTACTAAGCCAGCTTATAAAACTCCAAAGAGGACTAAGAAATTATATCTCTTTAGAGGTCAGATTAAGTAACATTCCGGCACAGAATTTTTATAAGAAAATCGGATTTAAACTATCCGGTAAAAAACTCAGCTATTACCGTGATAACAATGAGACTGCCTTAATAATGTGTTACAGACTATCCGACTCTGCGGAGGTTCAGAGCAGTGTCTCCCAAACTACGGTTAAAGAAACAGCTTAAAAATTTACCTCCTGAACCGGGGGTATATATTTTTAAAGGAGCAGGTGGAGAAGCACTTTATGTGGGAAAAGCTACCCGACTTTCCGACCGCGTCCCACAACATTTCAGAGAGGCCAGAACCAACTCTCGAAAAAAGGCTCTGATCAATGCAACATGGGAAATTCAAACAATTATTTTCGACAATGAAAAAGCAGCAGTACGGGCTGAATACGACCTTATCAAACAGCTAAAACCCCAGTTCAACATCGTGCATTGCGACGACAAATCCTACCCTTTCATCAGAATAACGACCGAGGAAAACTATCCACGGGTACTGGTAACCCGGGAACGTCATACGGCCGACAGTGACTATTTTGGCCCGTACACAGACGTAAGTAATATGCGCCGGACGTTGAAGGCTATACGGGACATCTTTCCTTACCGATCCTGTAACTTAGAAATACCTGTGGGCGGCGATCCTGACAGGTACCGACCCTGTCTTGATTATTCAATAAAACAGTGTGAAGCACCCTGTGTGGGTTTTCAAACGATCGAGGAATATGGAAAAATGATTGAACAGATTAGCAAATTTTTGCGCGGCAGATACCAGCCGGTCAAGAACTATCTCGAACAGCAGATGCAGCAGTTCTCGGACGAAAAAAAGTTTGAAGCGGCAGCGGTTTACCGAGATCGACTCCACGCACTCAAAAAGATGATCGATAAATCTCCCCTGATCAGTTCGACCCGGGACGCAGATTTTCTGGCTATTGGAACAAACGAAACAGCCGGGATTATCGTCATCTTAAAAGTTCGGGACAACAGACTGGTAAACCGAATCGAATTTCCGCTGACATTTGTTGGAGACAGTCCCGAGCAGGCGCTGCGAGATTTCATCGCTACCTACTACCCGGTGGCTACCGAGGTCCCACCGCTGTTGCTGTTGCCCCGGGAAATACCTGACCGTCAATTACTTGCCGAAACCCTTTCAGAACTCAGCAACCAGACAATCAGCATTAAAATTCCACGGCGCGGAGA
Organism: bacterium; assembly: GCA_003557545.1. Classification (GTDB taxonomy): domain Bacteria; phylum T1Sed10-126; class T1Sed10-126; order T1Sed10-126; family T1Sed10-126; genus PWOD01. Next base: position 24,409 of record PWOD01000238.1, read on the forward strand.
AAAACTAAAACTAATTCGCTCGGCTAGCCGTACAGCAAAACTGGCCGCCACCAATGAAGCACTTTCACAACGTCGTAAAGAGGGTGACCTATTACTGGCTGTTAAAGATCTCCTGGAGCTCCCGGTTCTACCAACAGTGGTTGAAGGGTTTGATATCAGCACTTTCCAGGGGAAACAGACTGTGGCAAGCATGGTTAGATTTATCAGCGGAACAGCGGAAAAAAGGGGTTACCGACGATTTAGAATTTCCAAGCCTGCCGCACAGGACGATTTTGCTGCGCTCCAGGAGGTTGTCCGGCGACGCTACAAAAGAATTATCGATGAACAGGGACAGCTTCCGGACCTGGTGTTTGTCGACGGCGGTGCCGGACAGTTAAGTTCCGTGAAACAGGTCTTGAAGGAGTTTCAACTGGCCATTCCGGTTATCTCGCTGGCCAAACGGGAGGAGATCTTATATGTCAACGATCCCCATAAAACTTATAATCTGCCCGAAGATTCTAAAGTGCTCCAGTTATTCCAGAGAATTCGAGACGAAGCTCACCGCTTTGCGATAAACTATCACCGGGACCGCCGCAGAATGGGGATTAGTTCGAACCTGCGGGAAATAAAAGGAATCGGAGAAAAACGGCTGAAATCACTAATAAAAAGATTCGGAAGTCCAACAAAAGTTAGGGAGGCCCCGATTGAAGAGCTGCAGTCAGTCCCCGGAATAACTGCTGATATTGCAAAAAAAATTAAACAGCAGGAAGTGGAAGGCATAACTTGATTTCCCGGGTCATAATAATCTCATCGGAATTTTCCAATCAGGTTCAGAAAAGAAATAATCACTTCGCCCGCTATTACCGGCCGGTCAACCTGTATAATTCCATAACCACTGATTAAATTTAACTCAAACCTTCACCCCCGTCAGTGATAACTCTAAATTCATGGCAAAACAGTGTACTATTCCAAAATGAATAGTCAAAATATTTTTAATTCACGAAAACAGCAGTTGATTTGTAAGAATAGTTTAGTAATGGATGGACAGGCAGAAGCTGGGCCGCCAGGATTCGAACCTGGAGTCACGGGACCAAAACCCGTTGCCTTACCATTTGGCTACGGCCCAAACGTTGAATGATAAATATTATAGTGTGTTTCTACAATTCTGTCAAAACAGCTGTGAGTTAATTGATCAATTTTCTGCAAAATCATAGAAAACTGCTTATTTGACATTACCCTGTCGGAATAGTATTATTTAACTGTCATCATGGAATCTGGGCGCGGGAGTCAAAGATATAATTCGAAATTAGCCAGCACAGAGATTAAAATCAGGGCAATTCATAGCCGGCCATAAGAGATCTTTGGCGAACCAAACCAAACAGAAACAAGCACTTATTCTATTTATCAACCGGGTGACTGCCATGGCTTCCTTGAAAGAGTCCTTTACTTTTATGTTGGTTCCTCACGGCAGCAGAAAATCCATCTCCATAACTATCCATCTGCTGGGGTTAATATCATTGGTCTGTATGGTCGGAATAATTGGAGTTACAGTTGTTTATTTTGCCGGGCTAGGGATCTTCCGCAGCCCGGAAAGATTGCAGAACGAGCTGGCCGATTACCAGCAACAGCTTAAACAGCTTGAAGAGGAAAACCAGCGGTTCAGACAGCAGGATCAATATGTAAAAAATTTACAGCAAAACCTCAGTGCGATCCAGCGTAAACAGCAGACACTCAGCGCCCTGACCGGACTGGATCTTCTAACTGAAGAGATTTCTCCAGAAAAACTGGGGGGCAGCTCCAATCCGGATGAACTTATCGAAAAACTTAATCTGACCCATGGCCAGCTGGCTAAACTGGATGAACTACAGGAGTTTGTCCTGAGTCGAGCGAAGATTCTGGAAAATACTCCGATGTTATGGCCAACCGAAGGTTGGATTTCATCCCGCTTTGGATACCGCCAGGATCCCATGGGTGGGCGGGGCCGCTCCTTTCATGGCGGGATAGACATTGCCGCCTGGACCGGCACACCGGTGCGGGCCACGGCTAACGGTACAGTGCGATTTTCCGGGACCAAAACAGGCTATGGTAAAACCGTGGTGCTAGATCATAAATTCGGCTTCAAAACTCTCTATGCCCACCTTAATGATCGGCTGGTCAGAAACGGGCAGAAAGTGGACAAAGGCGATATAATTGGCCGTGTAGGTCAGACCGGCTATGCCACCGGCAGCCATCTGCACTACGAAGTCATGATTAACGACCAGAAGGTTAATCCTAAACCTTATCTTGTTGAACATTACTCGCAATTTAGTAAACAACTGGCACTGGAGGATTAATATGTTAGGAATAGAGTTTAACAGTTCAGATTCGGTAGAAACTGTAATCGGTCCGGAAACCAATTTTGAAGGTGTGTTCGACAGTGATGAATCAATTCGGATAGAAGGTCATTTCAAAGGAAAAATCGACTGCCGGAAGACTCTGATAATTGGACCGGGGGGAGAGATTAACGCTGATATAATAACCGACACTGCGATTATCGGAGGAAAAGTCGAGGGTAATATCGTGGCTCACAGAAGGATAGAAATCAAAAATTCCGGAGAAATATTTGGTGATCTTACAGCTCCCGTTCTGCAGATTGAAAAGGGAGTTGTGCTGGAAGGCAGCTGTACAATCAATACCGGGGGGAAAGAAGCTTCCCAGAAGGTTACCTCTATCAAGGACAAACTAGGCATCTCAGAATAATCCAACTCACCGGACAGACCAAAGATTTTCTCCACTGATCAATATATTCCCGTATAACCGATAAAACGGTCGATATTAACCGGTTCTTTTTGGTAGAATAAAGGGGTAAAGTAAAATCTCCAGTAAGGAAGTGTTTATCGTTGTTCATAACATTTGAAGGGCCCGAGGGTTCAGGTAAAACAACACATGCACAGCTACTAAAAGAGTTTTTGAAAACAAGAGGATTAGCCGTAGATTTAACCCGTGAACCGGGAGGGACGCCAATCGGTGAAAATATTCGAGAAATTTTACTCGACCCCTCTCACAGTCAAATGAACGATAAAACTGAACTTTTACTCTATGAAGCTGCCCGTGCCCAACATGTAGCGGAGCGGATAGAACCGGCTCTGGCGGCGGGAAAAATTGTAATCTGTGACCGGTTTGCAGACGCCACAACAGTCTATCAGGGAGTGGCCCGTGGATTAGGTTTGGGAATTGTGAAAAAATTAAACAGTTTTGCAACTGGAAAAATCAGCCCTGATCTGACCTTTATTATGGATATTTCAACTGAAGAAGGTTTGAAAAAAGCCCGGGACAGTTCCCAGGCCAAATGGAACCAGGAGAGCGGCGACAGAATAGAACAGGAAAACAACAGCTTTCATGAAAAGGTCAGAAAAAACTATCGTAAACTGGCTGCTGATAACCCAGATCGCTGTTTTTTACTGGAATTAACAAAACCGATCGAAACGATTCAGGCAGAGATCCAGACGATCACACTGCAGGAGTTAAAAAAAATTGAAGATTAACCGAACCATCGATAAACAGCTCCAGGACTCGGTAAAAAGCTGGAAAAGTGGTGCCGGCGAGACCGCTGCAGCTAAACCCGGAGAAGAATCAAAACCATTTGAAAAAGCCATTTCCCGGAAGAACTTTGAACTCCTTGACCTGGAGGTCAAGGAACTGGTGCAGGAAGTAACAGAACGTGGGGAGGAACTCAAAGAAAAACCGGTCCCCGAACAGGCCCGCCGATATAAACAGGCCCTTGCTTCCTTTTTGAAAAAAGCGCTGTCTCTCTCTCAAACAGTAGAAATTCGACGTGGCAAAAGATCTCTATCAATTGCCGATCTACAAAACCAGGAGGAGAAGCAGCACAGAATTGTCAAAAAAATAGATGAAAAAATCGACCGGTTAACAACCGCTTTAATTGAACAGCAGGAAACAAATATCGATATTGCCGAGGCCGTCGATGAGGTTAAGGGACTGGTCATTGATCTTGTCAGCACGATCACCGATCCAGGACCATGAGACTCCCACAAGCACTGATAAATGGTTATAAAAAGAAGAGGCTGGCCCATGCTTACTTATTTTATGGTCTATCAGCCGAAGAATATCTTGAACCAGTGCGGAAATTCTTTCAACTGCTGGCCTGTGACTGCTCCGATGCGGCCTGCGAAAACTGTGTGGATTGTCAGCAGATTGAAAAAATGATTCATGCTGATCTAACTGTACTTAACGAAACAGATAATGAAATCCTTGTAGATGATATAAGGGAACAAATTATCCATAAGGCTCATCTAACCCCGGCCAGCGGCAAACGTTTAATGTTCTGGATAAATGACATCAGCCGTTTAAAAGCGGAGTCATCAAACGCCCTGTTAAAAGTACTTGAAGAGCCACCTGGCGAGACAGTTTTTGTTCTGACCGCCCGCTCACGCTGGGACTGTTTGCCAACCATAAGATCACGCTGTCAATGGATTAGATTTGTCCCAGAAATAAACTTCCCCGACTCAATAGCCGCGGCGCTGGCAGGGTTCTGGGGCAGCGCGGCTCCCGACGATGAGGAACAGAATAACTGGAAAAAACTGCTGACCGCCGAACTTAGTTCAGACAGATTAAACTGGACAAAAGAGAATGGCCAGAAATTTTTGAGTTTTCTACTTGCATGGATCCACCAGGGTTATACAAATGACGAGCTGGAGGATGAGTTCAAGGAGATATTTGAAAAACGAAGATTAGAACATCGCCTGGTCCCACTCCTTCTGGAGCGATTTCAGGAACTAAAACTATTCGGTAAACCGTTACTGGTGGTAAACTCTTTACTTGAAGAAATCTATTATCCAAAGGAGTAATACAGATGGCTAAACGTTACCTGACAACACCGATTTACTATGTGAATGCTGAACCCCACATTGGACATGCGTACACAAACCTTGCGACCGACACTCTGGCTCGCTACTACCGGCTAAAGGGAGATGAGGTTTTTTTTCTGACCGGCACCGATGAGCATGGTGAAAAGGTAGAGCACACGGCCAAAGAGCAGGGGCAGGAACCACAGAATTTTGTCGACGGGGTAGTTAAGACCTTCCAGCAGCTGTGGGATGACCTGGAATTAACCCACAGTGATTTTATCCGAACAACCGATCAGCGGCACGTAAAAGCTGTTCAACAGATTTTTCAACAGCTATATGACCAGGGTGATATCTACCTCGACACCTATGAAGGTCCCTATTGTATCCACTGTGAGGCTTACTGGACAGCAGGAAGGCTGGATGAGGAGGATAACTGTCCAGATTGCCACAGGGAAGTAAAATATATCAGTGAAGAGAGCTATTTTTTTCGTCTGACTAAATATCTACCAGAACTCCAGAAATATCTGGAAGAAAACCCAGATTTTGTCCGGCCGGAAGGTCGTTATAATGAGGTTCTCAAACTACTGGACCAGGGTGTTGAAGACCTGAGCATCAGCCGCACCAAGTTTTCCTGGGGAATTCCCGTTCCTTTCGACACTGAACATGTTGTTTACGTCTGGTTTGACGCACTGCTCAACTATCTCAGCGGTATCGGCTATCCCGGGGCAGAATTTAGCCAGTGGTGGCCACCAGAAATTCAGATTATCGGCAAGGATATTTTACGGTTTCACGCGGTCTTCTGGCCCTGTATGCTAATGGCACTGGATCTAGATCTACCCCGACGAATTCATGCTCATGGCTGGTGGACATTACGAGGCGATAAGATCTCTAAATCACTGGGGAACGTAGTTGACCCACGAGATCTGGCCGATCGCTATGGAAAAGACGCACTACGCTATTTTCTTTTAAAAAGAATCCCCTTCGGAGCTGACGGGACCCTGTCAGACCAGGATATTGTTGAAGTAATCAATGGAGATTTAGCTAACAACCTGGGAAATCTGGTGAACCGTTCATTAACCATGGTAAAGAAATTCGCCGATGGTGTGATTCCACAACAGCCTGAGCAGGCAACAGATAACGACCTGTCAAACCTGGCCCAAAAAATCAGAGCTGAGTTTATCGATGAGATGGAAAATGCCAGCTTTGATCGAGCTTTAAAAGCAATCTTCCAACTGGTAGCTGAGACTAATCGCTGGCTCCAGGAAAAAGCTCCCTGGAAACTGAACCGGGAAACAGATGGTGAACAGCTGGATTTTATTCTCTACAATATCTGTGAGTCGATCAACGAGGTGGCTTACCTGATTGAACCGGTAATGCCTGACAGTTCGGCACAGATCAGACAGCGGCTGGGGCTCACCGAAAAAAATAAAGCACCCCTCAACGAACGGAGCTGGGGTGAACTCCAGGGGGGTGAAAAGATAACGATTGGACAACCGCTGTTTCCCCGGATTGATCGATAATGATCGACACCCATGCCCACCTTTATGAAAAATATTACGGTGATTCACTACCTCGAATAGTAAAAGAGCTGGCCTCAGATTTCTCCCTGCTGATAAATGTAGGGATCGATTTTAAAACAACTAAAGAGGCCCTGGCTCTGGCCAGAACAGAGGATTATATGAAAGCAACGGCCGGAATCCATCCCCATTACGCCAAATCACTGGACCGATCCGACCTTAAAGAGTTGGAAAGATTGCTGCTGGATCCCGAGATTGTAGCGCTGGGAGAGATCGGACTCGATTACTACTATCAGAACAACTCACGGGAAATCCAGCAAAAGATGGCAGGCCAGCTGCTTGAGCTGGCAGAACAGACAAACAAACCGGTGATTTTACACGTACGTTGTTCTAAACAGAGCGAAACCGACGCGTTTGATGATATTTTCTCAGTACTTGACAGCCATAACTACCGGCTTCCAGAGGTTATCTTTCACTGTTTTTCAGGAAACAAAAAAACTCTCGATAAAATTTTGTCACGAGGATTCTATATATCCTACGCCGGCAACCTCACCTATCCAGGGAGCAAATCACTACGCGAAGCAGCAAAGGCTACGCCAGCGGACCGATTACTGGTTGAAACTGATTGTCCCTACTTAACACCCCAGAAGAAACGCGGGGAACAAAACCGTCCAGAATATGTCAACTATACCTTTAATAAACTGGTTGAACTTCATGATATTAGCCCCACTAAACTATTAAACATAATGGAAGAAACCAGCAAAAAAATATTTAAGTTATGACCAAAGTCAGTTGCCTTTTTGTAAATCATTATTTACTTTTTGTGTTTTGGTTTTTGGGGATTTTTCTCACATGTTAAAAACTGACCAGGATGATTCTCTAAAAAAAGATCAATCAATAAGACAAAATCTAATTCAGCAGCAGAATATCAATCTCTATAATTAGACTCTGTCCATGCTTGGATTCAGGAGTAGTTGTACCCCCTACCGACGACAGCTTTGATCAGACAGGCTACAACCCGAAAAATTTCGCCATACTATCCAGATGACGGCAGTGAAAAAAAATTCAAAAAAGCTTCTTGACCGGTGACCGATAATCCGATATATTTTTAACCGCTTTAAATGGCGTTGTTTTTAACAGGCAAATCTTTCGTTGTTGATTGATTGTGGATAACTCAGGGAGTTAGAGGAATATTTTTACAAAATGTGATATTTTTCAATAATAAAATTTAGTGGCAATAGTGTTTTTCCAGGGATTTTAATAAGTTGTCGTAATTTAAGGCCTCATACGCAGTCAAATCCTACATTATCCTCCCCTGGTGATATTTCCACATTGTTGGTGTTAGTTTTCAATATGCAAAAAACTCATCTAACTTTCTGGTTTTTTAGCTGCAGGTCCTGTTGATAAGTTGTTGATAACTCAGGTGGAGTGATTAAGTTGGCCTTATCGGAAGAAGATAACAGCACTAAAACCTTTACTGATAGCGATCTGGCAATCTGGCAATCATTCATGGATAGTTTTAGAGAAAAAATCGGAACTCGACAGTTTCAAACCTTTGGAAGTTTCATGGAGCTAGCTGAGATTGCCAACCAGACTGTTATAATCGAGGTACCCCGTGACATAACACGTTCATGGTTGATTGAAAAACATGGCGATAGCCTGGATAGCTGTTTTAAAGAGAACTTTCCGGAGCAGTACAATTACAAAATAAAAGTCAATACCAAAGCTCAAACAAAGCAGTTTGAAGAAGTTAAAGAACCGTCAGCATCTGTTAAAAATAATACGCAATCCGTAAAAAAGGTTTTCCCTTTTGCTAAAAAACGGGAACTGAACCCTGCTTACACTTTTGAAAATTTTATGGTTGGAACCTCCAATAACTTTGCTTACTCAGCAGCTCGGGCTGTTGCCGAAAAACCAGCCCAAAGTTATAACCCCTTATTTATCTATGGAGATGTCGGATTGGGAAAAACCCATCTATTGCAGGCCATAGGACACCGGGTCAGCGACCTCTGGCCCCAGGCTTCAATCAGATATGTATCAGCCGAAAAATTCACAAACCAGATCATCCAGGCCATCCAAGAAGGAAAACGTAAGGATTTTAAATATCGTTATCGTAACACAGATCTTCTGCTGGTCGATGATATTCAGTTTTTCGCTCAGACAAAACAATCTCAACAGGAGTTTTTCCATACCTTTAACGAGCTCTACGAGAACGGCAAAGCGATTGCCTTCTGCAGCGATCGCCCTCCCCATGAAATTCCCTCAATTACCGAACGATTAAGAAATCGCTTCGAAATGGGTTTTATTGTGGATGTCCAACCCCCGGATTATGAGACCAGGATGGCCATTCTACAGAAAAAAGCGATTCAGGCGGGAATTACACTATCGGATGATATACTTAAAACTATTGCAGAAAATATCACTGATAACGTCCGGGCCCTGGAAGGTAGTCTTAATCAATTAACTATTATGAGCAGCTTTTCTAACGAAGAAATAACCCCCCGGACAATCAAGGCAAGACTGGCTAACTTTATGCAAACCGACAGACGGTTAAAAACCGAAGTAATTTCGTTAGACCGGGTGCAAAAAACCGTCGCCGAACATTTCAACATCTCAATCAGTGATTTAAAATCAAAGCGCCGAACTAAAGCTATCGCCTATCCACGTCAGATCGCCATGTATCTATCACGCGAGCTGACCGACTGTTCTTTCGCCGATATTGGTGAAGCTTTCGGAGGACGTGACCACTCCACAGTTATTCATGGTACCAATAAGATCGACGCACAACTGGCCGAGGAAGATATTAAGACTCGAACCCATATCGAGCGGATTAAATCTTTAATTTAACCCCCCTTTTTCCAGGCAGATCAACTCTCAAATTTCAACAACTTAACAGAACTGATAATGTTATGCTGATAAACCGTTGATTACCTTGCAAATTTACCGTTATAAATCTACAATTTAACCTTCGACGTAAATATTTTTATATTGATTGACTGATAATAAATAAAAAAGGTTTTCCAGCAATAATCGGATGATGATAAGTTGTTGATAACTCTGTTAGTAAACGTTGGAAAGCTTGTTGAAAAAGACACAATGAAGTTTTTGCCAACGATTGATTAACTTTTACTGTTTTTTTATCACCAACTTGTCAACAGATATTATAACCGTTATAACGTTATTTAGCAGGCTTTTCAACTAATCCACAAGTACTACTATTACTGCTTTTTATTTAACTATAAACAGCAATTAGAAGAAAGGAAGGTAAAACAATGAAATTTAAGACCACAAAAGAGACACTTTTAAAAGGATTACAAACAGTTGGAGGGGCAACATCAGCCACCAATAGTATTGTTGCTTTATCCCATGTTCTGCTCAAAGCTTCTGATAATCTTTTACAGCTGGCAACTACTGATCTGGAAATTTTATTAAAAACGGAAATAGAGGTAGAAACCCTGGAACAGGGTGGATGCTTACTTCCGGCACAAAAATTACAGTATTTAATTCAGACACTTCCCTCGGCTAAAACAAAGATAGAAATAACTCTGAAAGATCGAAAGGTTCAACTGCTTGTAGAAGAAACAAATTCAAACTTTCAATTACCTGTTCTATCGGAAAAGGAATTTCCTGATATGAAGGGTGAAGAACTGGAAACCAATCCCCAGAGAATTGAAATCAAATTAAATTCAACTGAACTTTTAAAGGTTTTGAAAAATACACAATTCGCCGCCTCCAATGACGCCGCAAGAAGCTATTTGGGCGGAGTATTATTGGATCTGGAAGAGGATAAATTTATTACCGTGGCCACCGATTCCCATCGTCTGGCAATGCATCAGTTAGGCCAGTGGGCAATTACCAACGGTGAAATAGGTAATGGACAATCTATATTGTTGCCGTTAAATGCTGTCCGTGAATTAATCAAAATATTGCCTGCCGAAACTACGGTTAAACTAAGTACAGATGGTAATATGGCAATGATAGGCTTCGATGGAACTCGGATGGCAACCCGATTAATTGGAGATGAGTTTCCTAATTATCGGCAGGTTATTCCTAATCAGGAAGAGTATGAAAATCGGATTAAATTAAATCGCCAGCGACTGTTAAACTGTGTGAACAGGGCGACTTTATTAACCGATGAGCGTACTAAAAAGCTATTGTTTGAATTTACCCCTGATCTTTTAACAGTCAGGGTCGAAGAATCGGAAGAAGGAACCGGTGAAGAAAAAATCGTGGTAGAGAACTCCGGCAATGAACTAACAATTGCTTTCAACGGTGATTATCTGGCTGAAATTTTGAAATATATTGAAGATGAGGAGATCTATTTAGATCTTATCTCTTCGGATAGTCCAGGAACCTTCAGAGCAACTGAAGAGGCCAACTACCTTTATCTTGTAATGCCAATGCGGCTTTCCTGAAGCAATTGCATTGATCTTAGAGAAAATCTATTTAGCAAACTTTCGTAATCATACCTATTTTGAGCTATCCTTTGATCCGCTGGTGACGGCGATTGTTGGAACAAACGGCACGGGTAAAAGTTCGTTAATTGAAGCCATAAGATATTTATCAACCGGTCGTAGTTATCGAGGTTGTTATGATAAAGAAATAGTAAATTGGAATCAGGATCAGTTCACCTTACGGGCTGAATTTAGTGGTTCGGAGTTAGAAAGTATCGGGATAAAATATAACCAACAGGCCGTGACTTCTTCAAAAAAAACAGTTTATCTTGATAACCGGCCCCTGCAGCGATTATCGGAGTTGCAGGGAATATTTCCTACGGTTTTACATCATCCGGAACAGTTTGAAATATTACTCGGTGGTCCGGCGCAGCGTCGGGAACTGATTGATTTTCTGCTCTGTCAAACTGAAACGGATTATCTGGATAATCTTAAAATTTATCAGCGAGCGTTAAATCAGCGTAATTCATTGTTGAAAAAAGCCAGCGGTGATTCCTTGCTGTTTGATCAGTATGAGACACAGTTAGCTGGTTCTGCTGAAAAGATTCAAACAATTCGCTCGCAAATGTTACAAGAGCTTGAGCCGCTGCTGCAGGATGAAGTCGAAAGGTTGGGGAAAGATCTTTTAGAACCACTTCAATTGTCCTATAAGTCCGGTTTGTCAGAAGATAGGCCGGTGGCCGATCAGTTTAAAGCAGAACGAAGACGGGGGTTACAGCGGGGATATACAACGATTGGGATTCAACGGGATGACTGGCAACTGCTTAATCACCGGGGACAGAGATTTAAAGATTTTGCTTCAAGGGGGGAGTTAAAGGTGATTTTGCTGGCTTTGAAATTGGCGGAAATCAGGTATATGGGTGAGATAATTGGAAAGAATCCGTTATTTCTGGCAGATGATTTTATGGCTGAATTAGATAGATCTCGACAGCTTTACACCCTGGACCGGGTCAAACAGCTGGGAATACAGTTTGTTTTTAGCGCGGTCAATTATCGTCCTCTGGAACCGGTTGCCCGGGTTATACCGATAGGCGATCAAACAGATGACTGAGTCACTGGCAGAGATATTGCAGAAACTTTTTGCTA
>PWOD01000042.1 GCA_003557545.1 bacterium
GGGCTGGGGAGAACCGGTGTTTGATAAACTCGAGGCACTGATTGGGCAGGCCATGTTATCCATCCCGGCGGCGAAGGCTGTTGAAATAGGCAGTGGCTTCGCAGGAACCCGGCAGACCGGGACTCAACATAATGATCGTTTCATAGTGGAGGATGGCCGGGTTGTTACTGAAACTAATAACAGCGGGGGAATTCAGGGTGGTATTACTAATGGTATGCCGGTTTATGGCCGGGTTGGGTTTAAACCGGTTCCGACTCTCGGAATATCTCAGGAGACGCTCAACGATCAACTTCAACAGATCTCTTTTTCCGGCAAAGGGCGCCATGACCCCTGTGTCGTACCCCGGGCAGTACCTGTTGTTGAGGCTGAACTGTCGATTGTGCTGATGGATCTGGCAGTTCAACAGCTAATTCAAAAAAACAGTTGATAGATTTCAGATCGGTCGGTTAAGTTTTCAGTTTACTTCTCGGGTTATCCGGAGAAAAATCAACTTTAAGTTAATAATTATTTATTTTTTAAAAATAGGAGTATTTTAAAATGCAGGTAAAATTAGCAGATGAGGTATCACGCCGGAGAACGGCAGCTATTATTGCCCATCCGGATGCTGGTAAGACAACATTAACAGAAAAACTACTGCTGCACGGTGGAGCGATACACAGGGCCGGTTCTGTGAAAGGACGTAAAACCGATCGGTTTGCCATGTCGGATTGGATGGAGATGGAAAAAGAACGTGGTATTTCCATCACTTCCAGTGTGATGCAGATTGAATATTCTGGGTACAGGATTAATCTGCTTGATACTCCCGGTCATGCTGATTTTAGTGCAGATACTTATCGAACCCTGGTTGCCGGTGATAGTGCTGTCATTGTACTGGATGGGACCAGTGGGGTCGAAAAACAGACCCGAAAACTTTTTAGATTCTGTCAGAAACAGGAGATTCCATTTTTTATTTTTGTCAACAAAATGGACCGTTTCGGGATAGATCCACTGGAGTTGATAGATCGAATTGAAGCGGAACTTGGAGTTGACATTTATGCCTGTAACTGGCCCGTGGGTCGTGGTAAAAAGTTTCGAGGCGTCTACGATCGTCAACCGGGAAAAGTTATTCTCCAACAAAAGTCGGAGGATCACGGACAGTCGGCGGAAAGCCAGCAAATCATTGAATTGGACTCGCCGGTTCTTAATCAGCTTATGGGACCTGAGTCGGTGGAGATTTTCCGGGAGGAGGTAGAACTGCTGGAAATCGCCGGTGGTGAGTTTGATCGAGAAACATTTTTGAATGGACAGCTGGCTCCGTTGTACTTTGGCAGCGCCCAGACTAATGTTGGTATTAGGCCTTTTCTGGAAAGTTTTGTACGACTTGCTCCGCAACCCCGGCGGCGCAGCGGGGTAGATCCTACGGAACAGCAGTTTGGTGGATATATTTTTAAAATTCAGGCGAATATGGATCCTAATCACCGGGATCGGCTGGCTTTTATGCGGGTATGTAGTGGTGTTTTTGAAAAGGGGATGGAGGTGCGGATAGTGAGAAATGACCAGCTGGTGAAACTGGCTCAACCACGCCAGTTTATGGCCCAGGAGCGTCAACTCATAGAAACCGCTTTTCCCGGCGATGTGGTAGGACTGTTTGATCCGGGAATTTTCCATATTGGAGATTCTCTGGTTTCCGGGGATGATGTTGAATACAACGAAGTACCTCGTTTTTCCCCGGAACATTTTGCCATGGTTAAAACCTCCGAGGTTTTTAAAAAGAAACATCTTCAGCAGGGATTGGAGGAACTCTCAGAAGAAGGTGCGATTCAGTTATTTAAACCCTGGCAGGGAAATGGTGCGGATTTAATAGTGGGGGTGGTTGGTCAGCTGCAGCTGGAGGTTCTAAGTTATCGTTTGAAAGAAGAATACGGTGTTGAAACAAGTATGCAAAAGATTCCCTTTAATCTGGCTCGCTGGATTGAGGGGGAAGATTTAGAACCGGCCCGGTTTAATACAGGTTCCTACCGAAAACTGCTGGAAGATAGAGATGGGTACCCACTGTTGTTGTTTAAAACTAGATTTACTCTTGAGCGTGACCGTAAAAATCATCCTGAGATTACTTTTAAGGATACAGCCCCGCTGCATCGCAGTTAATCAATATCTGCTCAAAACTGAAAATTAGAGAAATCCAGCGGTAGAAAACGTTCATCAACCAGCCGGTCTAAATTGATGTAATCGGAGGATTTTTCAACTTCCGATAGAACTTTTGACCAGTCTGAATAGATGGAAACATTTTGAGAAAAATCCTGCCTCAGGCTGCTGATGCTGCTGTTGTAAAGCAGCTCCGGGTAGAGGTTTTGGGATGGAATAAAATCTTTCGATATCTCCCGGGCTTTCTCCGGGTTGTTTGAAAGTTCACCTGTCTTTTTGTGGATCAACTCGATTAAATTAGTTACAACCCCCGGCTGCTTTTCGATCAGCGAACGATGAGCCACAAGGATAAGTTCACCTGTTCTTGGAATGTCATAGTTATCAAAAAACTCCAGTTTGGAAACATCAGCCAGGTAACTATTAATCAGCTCAATGGATTCTTTTATATCTTTAAGATAGCCTATATCCCTGTTTTTGTTCATATAATCTTCTCCTGCTCTGCCAAAACCCTTTTCTTCAGACCCTCTCTTTTGCTAAAATTCAAACCATTGTAGGTGCTAATATCAACATTAAGCCCGGTTTTCTCCTCAATTTCAAGCTTAATGGCAGCCAGCTTAAAAAGGCTTTTATCCTTAAGCTCAACCAGAATATCCAGATCGCTCTCCCAATGAGCTTCACCCCGGGCATAGGAGCCATAAACTCCAGCATTTTCAACACCATGTTTTTTCAAGATAGCTACAATTTTCTTTTTAGTAGCAGCATCAAGCTTCATTATTCTTGCCTCCCGAATTTTTCCCCCGAAATAACCATTAAACGCCTCTCTTTAAAAATAC
>PWOD01000094.1 GCA_003557545.1 bacterium
GGGACAAAAATTGGCCTCTTATCCGTTTATCGTGAAATATTTTATTTAATGGACAACAAAGAACAAAAATATTGTATGTCATAAAAAACTTGATAAACTTGGACTTGTTGCGGTAGACTCATCAAAAATAATCTCTATAAGTTTTTCCAGGAGAAACCAAAAAATAAATCTCGTAAAAACGTAAAACGTAGTGTCTGACCCTCTGTTTATTTAGGTGATTGTATGGTGAATGAAGTTGAAAGACGATTTAATTTGAAGGGTTATCTGATTCTATTTTTGATTGTTATGGGGCTACTGGGGGGATTGTTTTATCTGAACCAGGCTGATAGACAGACGCTGTTGGAGCGTAATTTTGCTACAATGGGCACCTATCTTACGATCTCAGCATACCCTCAAACAACAGCTACCGACCGGGCAATTTCAGCCGCCTACCAGGAGATCGAGCGTTTAAATAAATTATTTTCAACCCACCGTGAGGATAGCCTTACCCGAAAGATCAGCCAAAATGCTGGCGAGACCGTACCAATACCAGCTGAATTTTACAAACTGCTGAGCCGGGCTGATAAAGCCTACCAATTAACCAACGGTCGGTTTGATATTACAGTAGGCCCGTTAGTTGATCTATGGGGGTTTTACAGCAGTAGCCAGCAGCTGCCGAAGGCCGACGAGATCGTCCAGAGAAAACAGCTGGTGGGCTTTGATAAACTAAGTTATTCAGAAGATTACGCTCGCCTGCCCTCCCCTGATATGCGGCTTGATTTTGGTGCAATTGCCAAAGGATATGCAGTCGATCAGGCGGCGGAAGTTCTACGAAAAGAAGGAGTGGAAAATTTTCTAATTAATCTCGGGGGTAATATCTACGCCGGTGGAGTCTCACCCGCCGGGCAACCGTGGCGAATTGGCATCCGCAACCCTCGCTCTGAGGAACTGGATGGGATTATTCAACTTAGTAACCGGGGAATAGGAACAAGTGGCGACTACGAACGCAGCTTTATCCACAACGGTCAGCGCTATTCACATATTATTGATCCAGTCAGTGGTTATCCAGTCCAGGGGATGGCAGCCACGACAATAGTGGCCGACGACGCATTAACAGCTGATATTCTCTCAACCGCCCTATACCTGACTGGCCTTGCTGCTAACCATGAGGCACTTAACGCTAAAAAATTTCTGTTAATCAAAACTGACAACGGCAAACTCAACTACATTTTAACCTACCAGTTTTCTGATCTATTTACCGAAAAAAAACCTGAACTCAGCGCTGCCAAAATAATCAAATGACCAATAACCTGGTAACACTACCTGAAAAAATGATTTCATCAAGATTAATGCGGGCGGTGATTTTAGCAGTTCTGCCAGCAACCGGCTGGGGTTTTCTGCTGTTCGGCTTGCCGGCAGTAATTTTAACTGTCAGCTCTATCCTCAGTATTCTTATCGTCGAAAATATTTACTGTTATCTTTTCAATAAACAATTAGGATTACAGGATGGGACTGCAATTATCACCGGTCTTCTTCTGGCTCTCAGCCTTCCGCCAAACTTCCCCCCACTGGCCGCCGGTTTTGGTGGTGCCCTGGGAGTTATCACAGTTAAGCTTATACCCGGAGGTACAGGTAAAAATATCCTGAATCCGGCACTAACCGGACGGTTATTTCTCCACCTGTTATTTTTTGAGCAGATTTTCAGCTGGCAACAACCCTTCAGCTATTTATTTAATCAGACCAACAGTTTAACTTCAGCAACCCCTTTCACCCAGTTTACAGTTAATCAACAGGTTCCCGGATTATTCAATCTGTTCAGTGGACTTACAGCTGGTTCTACTGGTGAAACCTCTATCATAATGATCCTGATCGGAGGCTTGCTGTTATTTTTTCTCGGTTATCTTGACTGGAAAATTCCAGTCGGGACGATTATCGGGGGGGCAATTGGTGCGTGGATTTTCTTTGGATTTGGCCTGGCGGTCGGAGGTGCAATTTTTCAACTTACGGTTGGTGGAATTATAATTGGCGCCGTCTTTTATGCAACCGATCCAGTCAGTTCCCCACGCGGAAAATTCAGCCGGCTAATCTATGGTTTAACCCTGGGATTTTCTATTATTTTAATCAGACGTTTCACAATTTTTACCGATGGGACGATGTTTGCCATCCTGCTACTGAACCCTGTGGTCCCCCTGCTGGACCATCTTGAAACAGGTCGAACCTTCAGAAAGATTAACCCACGCAAAGCACCTTTAACTCTAATTACTTCTGCAATTGTTATTTTTCTAACTATCTTTGGACTAAGCGGCGGTCATCTATCAACTACTAATCTTTTTACCGCTGAACTGTCAATCGATCAAATTACAGATCCGCCTGGCGAAATTGAAAAAATTGCAGTTTATCAACACCGGGGTGAACAATTAAAAATTTACCAAAAACAGGGTCCTGACGGAGAAACTGATCATTTCAAATTTGAGGCGGTCGGGCCTGGTTTTGAAAAAGACGTTAAGTTACAGGTGAAAATCAAACCGGATTTCAGCCGACTAAAGGGAATTGAAATAATCGAATCCGGAGCAACTGAACGCTGGGAGAGGAAAATCAAAGAATATACTGATAAACCAGATGACTGGTCGGAATACGGGTTTAAAAACTGGTTTGAAGGGCTCAATCCCTGGCCTGAGGTTGAACTGATAATGAGTGGACCACCGGAAGCCGACAACCAGGTACTATCCGCAACTCGAGCCACAGTTTCTTCAAGAGGAATTGTGCAGGCGATCAATCAAACCCTTCCAATAGTCAAAGAAAAAATTCGGGAAAATAAGCGGAAAATATCTGACAATTAAAACAATCCATACTCAACAGCTCATCTGCAATTCACTCACAAGATTCAGCTGAATAATTGGTACAGAAATTTTTCAATCAGAGTTAAATTACCACAATCTATTTTAACAAAATAAGTGAAGAGAACCAGCTGTAGGTA
>PWOD01000008.1 GCA_003557545.1 bacterium
AGCTAAAAAAACAATCGGATCGAACAGCCCGGGCGCTGGACTATCTTGAACAGCTTTATGGAGAGCTTAAAAAGCTTGGACTGGCCGATAGAATCAGTGTCGATCTGGGTGTTGTGCGAGATCTTGATTATTACACAGGTACTGTTTTTGAGGCACTGGTGCCGGGAACTGGAAAGCCGGTGGTGGGGGGAGGACGCTACGATCGGCTGTACCAGGTCTATGGAACGGAGATGTCGGCTACCGGTTTAGCGCTGGAGATCGACAGGGTTTTTTGAGTCTTATTTAGAAAACTATTTTATTGAGAATAAGGTGAATTGTATGGGAACACAGATAGTAATCGGAGCTCAATGGGGGGATGAAGGAAAGGGTAAGATTGTCGATGAACGTGCGGCGGAGGCCGATCTGGTAGTCCGTTATCAGGGCGGGAGTAATGCCGGTCACACGGTGGTTGTTGATGGGACAAAATATGTTCTACATCTGATTCCTTCAGGTGTTTTACAGAGTAACACTGTCTGTCTTATAGGCCCCGGTATGGTGGTTAATTTACGTGAGCTTCTGGAGGAGATTGAGGAGCTGGAAAAGCTGGGGATTGATCATCGACAACGGTTGAAAATTGCCCGGCGAGCCCATGTCTTGTTCCCCTTTCATCAGGCTGCCGATCGGGCCAAGGAACAGCGGCGCGGGAGTGCGAGGATTGGAACAACGGGCAAAGGGATCGGACCGGCATATGTTGATCGTGTTTCACGCACCGGGCTCAGAATCTGTGATCTTGATGATCGGCTCCGGCTGGAAGATCATTGTCTGGCCCGGTTGGAAGCCTTTGGGCTGGAGAGCGGGGCCAGGGCCCAGGATTCAGCGAAGCAGATTGCAGCTGAATATTATGACTATTATCAGCAGTTAAAAGGGCTGCTTGTCTACAGTCCGGAGTTTCTCCAGACCGCTGAAAAACAGGGGAAACAGATACTGTTTGAAGGTGCCCAGGGTGCGATGCTCGACCTTGATTTTGGCACATATCCTTTTGTCACATCATCCCATCCCACAGTTGGCGGCGCCGGGATTGGCAGTGGTTTTCCCGCGGCTAAGATTCAGACTGTTACCGGGATTGTTAAGGCCTATACAACCCGGGTTGGCGAGGGTCCTTTTCCCGCTGAACTTGTTGGTGAAACAGGAGATTTATTGAGAAAACAGGGGGGGGAGTATGGCGCGACTACCGGGCGCGCCCGCCGCTGTGGCTGGTTGGATATACCGCAGTTGAACTTTTCTGTCATGCTGAATGGGTTTACCGAACTGGTCCTGACTAAACTGGATGTTCTTAGCGGTCATTCTGAAATCGGAGTTGTTACCGGTTATCTCTCCGGGGGTGAACCGCTTGCCGCTTATCCGGCCACCGTCGGTGAGCTGGAGGCGGTTGATGTTGAGCTGGAAACAGTTCCGGGGTGGGACGCCGACATTTCAGACTGCAGTCAGTTTGATCAGCTGCCCCGGGCAGCTCAGGACTACGTGCGGTTTATTGAAAAGAAGGTTGGGGTTCCGATCAGCTGTATCTCGGTAGGACCCGGTAGAAAACAGTTGATAAAGCTCTGATTTGAACTGCTCACCACCTTCAGCTTTAAACTGCTGAAGTTTTATCGCTCGGTATCGTTTATCATGCCCACTGGATAGAATAACTGATTAATTTTTTACGCCAAACTGTCGAAAAACTAAGCAGGAGAAAATTCTATCTCCCAGTGATATGTTACAGTGCAGGGAAACTTTTTCAGGAGGTCGATTTATAATGTCCGTTTCTTTTACCGGTCTTTCTTCGGGGCTGGATACAGATATGATAATTAGTGAACTGATGAAGATTGAATCTCGTCCAATTGAACGTTATGAGCAGCGGATTGAGAAGACTGAGGATGTCCAGGGAAATTTTCGTGATTTAAACAACCAGGTTTCAAATCTGCTCGGTAAGGTTGATCAGCTGGCCGACCTGTCGGCTTATGAAAAAATGCAGTTAACAAACAGTCATGAAGATGTTCTGACCGCTTCGATTACTGATCATGATCAGGCCAGCCGCTCAAGTTATGAGATTTATGTTGAACAGCTAGCCACTGAAGCCCGTCGAACCAGCGGGACTTATTTGCAAAATCAGGTTATGGCAGGATCGAAAAATGGTGAAATTTTCACCAGCCGTAGCGATTTTTCCGTCACCGGTGGGCGTGGGCTTAATCCTGCTGGAAGTTATCTTGCTGATCTGCGAAACGAGATTGCTACGACCGGGGTTGGTAACTGGGATATCGAAATAGAACGTGGCAACAGTCGGCTGGCGATCGATCTCGATAGTATAGACAATTTTCAGGAACTTTTCGGGATAATCAATAATTTTGACATCGAACATTCAGCCGTTGTAGAGAGTTCGGGTAACGCTGAAGAGTTTGGTATGCAGATCGATTATGATGGGTCCGAAGACCATTTTTTGCTTTTTCCGGGTAGTTCGGTGACGGGAGCAGACAGTTTTAGTTTACGCCAAAATTCAGCCGCCGCTGGCGCCGGGTTCTGGGAACAGATAGGATTCACGGTAGATTCGACCGACCACCGGTTTGATCTGACCCAGGGTGATATTGGTAAAAATCTGTTAAATATTGATCCTTCGGTCACCTTTGACCAGACCCTGTTTAACCTTGGTGATGAAGATTCCCGCGCAATAAACCAGGGTGACAGTGGGATTATCAGGATTCACAATCAAGATATATTCTGGTCAACCGAAGGCGGGCCATCCAGTTTTGAAGAGGCAGGTTTTACTGGTGAACTGGCCGAGGCTAATCCGGTTAATTCCGATGATCCGGTCCGTTCAATTAATCAGTTGATTAGAAAAATAAGTCAGGAAGTTGAGGGTGTTTCAGCCAGCTACAACTCCGCCAGCGACCGGATTCGCTTGAGTCTGGAATCGGCGGGTGCAGGGGATTTAAGGGTAC
>PWOD01000145.1 GCA_003557545.1 bacterium
CATGCGCCCGGTAATTATCGCGATGAGGTAAAACGCCCGTTACCATCTCGAACACGGAAGCTAAGCTCATCAGCGCCGATGGTACTGCAGTGGAGACGCTGTGGGAGAGTAGGTCATTACCGGGCCTTTTTTATGTACAAAGGTTTTTCACTAACTATAGAAATCCCTCCTGTGGCTTATATTATTAACCTGTTCTTATTGATTTTGTCAGTCCATTACGCCGCCAGGTGTGAGCTGTTTATTCCGCTAAATTATTATGTTCTTCGATTGCCCAGTTTATCGTTGAATAGGCCCGATCAAGCTCCGATTTAAAAAGTTCTCTGACAGCCCGGGCAGTTTTTAATTCGGCTTCATCATTCTCCCATTTGATCCCGAAAATTCGGCTCATCTTTTCCCTTAGCCTGGGATAGAAAATACTGCTGTCATCATCCCCATGGGATAGTCGGATATTTTCTTCACTGACTTCGATCTCCAGCAAATGGTTATTTCTTGTCGCAACTTTTACCCAGCCCTCGTGAGGAGTGATCTCTATTTCAAAACTTTCTCCCTGGCTTTCTTCCGTCTGGGATGAACTTATTTTTTTTTCTACCCCTGGCTTTTCACTGAGTATTTTTTCTAGTTTTCTCCGGGCATCCTGGGCACCATTTGACGGAATATATTTTAACAATGAGATTATTCCCAGCGCAACCGGATCTGTCTCTACACGATCAGACCAGCGCTTTAATCGGGTTATCCACTCTTCGGCCTGTTGGATATTTTCAGTGAAATGTTTACCTAATTCCATCAGATTTTACCCCTCTCAATTATTTAATTTTTATTTTCTTGATTTCTTCAAAACACTTACTTTTTTACTACATCTATCTTATCATATTTTATAGATTTGAAAATTGTTCGTTCTCCTAACATCAGATTATCTTGTCTGTTGCTCAGTTTAATTTTATTCTGGAGGTAAAGATATGCGAAAAATTATTGATATGGTCTTGACTATTTTAGGTCTTGCCGCTCTCTTTGAAGGGTGGCGGAGATTGCAGATTAATGAACCAAAACCAACTCAGGATAAACAGGTTACTAAAACTGACTACGCTAGTGGTAACTATCAGCGTCAGTTGGAAGAACGTGAACGTAGAAACCGTCTAAATAAACGCTGGGGTATGACCTATATCGGGGCTGGATTTGGGTTTTTGCTGGCTGGAATCTATCTTTTGATAACCCTGATCAGCCCACCTCGCAAATCAGAATAGTTTTTTAAACAACTCCCACAAATCCCTCTGGAGGTAATTAATATATGAATTGTAAGGCGGAACTATTTAAATCTACCATTGCCGTGGAAGCTGATAAATATGAGATTTTTGATCTAAATCTGGTGGCGGACCGTTTTTCCTTTGATCTGGAAAAAATTCCCTATTCCTTGCGGATTTTATTAGAGAACCTTTTGCGCCGCTATGCCGCCGGCGATGTTGGTATTGAAACAGTCGAAAAGTTTGCCGGCTGGTCTCCCGAAAGTTCGGCGAGTCTGGAAATTCCATTTCTTCCCGCTCGTGTCCTGATGCAGGATTTTACCGGAGTCCCGGCTGTGGTTGATTTCGCCGCTCTCCGTGAGGAGATGCAGGTTAACGGAGCAGCGCCAGAGGCTGTGGAACCTCGCGTCCCCGGCGATCTAATCATCGATCATTCGGTGCAGGTAGATTGTTTTGGCAGTCCTGATGCCTGTGATTATAATGTGGAACGGGAGTACCAGCGTAATAGTGAACGTTATACCCTGCTGGGTTGGGGTCAGCAGGCTTTTGATAATCTTCGGATTGTCCCTCCAGGGCAGGGAATTATTCATCAGATTAATCTTGAATATCTGGCTGATCTGGTCAAACTTGATAATGGATTGCTCTATCCAGATACCGTTTTGGGAACGGATTCACATACCACGATGATCAATGGGCTGGGAATCCTTGGTTGGGGAGTTGGTGGAATTGAGGCCGAAGCAGTTATGGTTGGAGAACCTTTCTATATGCTGGTTCCACCGGTGGTGGGAGTTAAAATTCATGGTACGTTGGCCCCTTCGGTTACTGCTACCGACCTGGTGCTCAAACTTACGGCTGTTCTTCGGGAACATGGTGTGGTAGGAAAATTTGTTGAATATTTTGGCCCTGGAGTTGAACAGCTCAGCCCTACTGATCGAGCGGTAATCAGTAATATGACCCCGGAATATGGGGCAACCGCCGGATTTTTTCCGGTTGACATTAAAACTCTGGAATATTTTCGGACTACTGGCCGTGATCCTAAACTACTCGAACGGGCCGCTGTATATTGTCGACATCAGAAACTTTTTTATAGTTCTGCTGCTGTTCAACCTGAATATTCAGAACTTCTTGAGTTTGACCTCGCTGAGGTTGAGCCGGCTGTGGCCGGTCCTACGCTGCCTTATCAACATATCCCACTGAAATCATTGCAGAAGAGGGTGGAAACTGATATTTCTCGCGAGGTAGATGGTCATTCAACAACCCCTGTCCCGGTTGTGATTGATGGTTCTGAATATCAGCTTGAACCCGGTGCACTTTTTATTGCTGCTCTCTCATCCTGTACTAACACCAGCAGTCCTGAACTTATGATTACTGCCGGGTTGCTGGCCAAAAAAGCCGTCAATCTGGGGTTGCAGGTCCCTTCTTATGTAAAAACCAGTCTTGCTCCCGTATCACGGGTTGTGACCGCCTATCTCGATCAGCTGGGTCTGCTTGATCCGCTTTCACAATTAAATTTTGATCCGGTCGGTTACGGTTGTTCCAGCTGCATTGGCAACAGTGGTCCACTCCATCCGGAACTGGTTGAAGCTGTCGAAGAAAAGCAGCTCTATGCCGCTTCTGTAATCTGTGGCAATCGAAATTTTTCCGGACGGATCAGCCCCTACACCCGAGCCAACA
>PWOD01000058.1 GCA_003557545.1 bacterium
TAAGCTCCAGCCAGCGCCATCGCCCGGGGACCTGCTTCTACCCGTAAAAATCCAGCTCCGACTGTTCCCACATCACTGGCCTCAAGCCGCTGCAAAGACCCCGTTAAAACTAAACCGGCAAGCAGCAAGATGGTTAAAACAATCGGTAAAACCAGCTGCATAGATCTCGCCGCTAAATGACTGCCAGCTGGTCGAAATCGATCAAACCTATCTGACAACTGTAATCTGCCCCCTTGTTACTCCGTAACGGGATTGGACCACATAGATATAAATTCCACTGGCAACATCCGAGCCGGCGTCGTTTTTCCCCCACCAGCGAGCTTCATTTCCATGGCTGAAATAACGTACCCCACGGCCGTCAGTTAAACGTCTTACAAGTTGTCCCTGAACATTATAAATATAAATCTCCATCCCGGGATCGGCTGGCAGATTCTGAAAGACCAGGGGCTCACCAGTTCGAGGTTTATAGGGATTAGGCCAATTTCTTACCTGATCAATAGTGGTTAAATAATCCGGATCAGGATCGGCCCCCCACAGCGCCTGCCACTCTCCAGATAATCCCTCCTCGACAACCCGGGTACGGATAACCACCGTATCACCGGTAACTGTCAGAAGTGGGATCTCCTGGTCAAGCTGCGGATGTGAATCTACTCTACTGCGACCCTGAGTAAATCCAAACTTACCGGTAAAGATCCCCGTTTCTTCGGCAATTTCCAGTTTAATGGTTAATTTATCATCCAACAGATTTCCCTGCAGATCCTCCGTCCACAACTCAATCACCATGCTGTCAGCAAGATGTTCCGGTTGTTCAGCATAGATAACTCCCAATGTTTCAAAACCCCGGTATTGTTCTTCAGTGAAGACAATCCGCTCCAGTTCCTGTTCGGTCACTATGATCTCAACGACCTGTTCCCGGCGTCCCAGAGGCGATTGTTCCCAGGCCCCGGTGTCCAACCCGGTTCGCGCTATAACCGTCACGGTATCATTAGCAAACTCCGCGGGTGATGGTGAACCAATCTTCAAATAAAAATTGAAGCTGGCTGAATCAACATTGGCAACAATCGATTTCAGTTCATTACTGGTCGTGATAATCTGTTCACAGGATGG
Source organism: bacterium (assembly GCA_003557545.1). Classification (GTDB taxonomy): domain Bacteria; phylum T1Sed10-126; class T1Sed10-126; order T1Sed10-126; family T1Sed10-126; genus PWOD01. Next base: position 1,108 of record PWOD01000058.1, read on the forward strand.
AGTCGCACAGAGCTGGTAATCAAACTCCTCTGCAAGATCTTCAGAGCTTTCCAGATGGAAGCTAAGGCTGTCCGAAGCATTACCTAAATTCCAGGCCGTCAGAGCTACAACTGAGCTATCAAAGGTGGGTCGATGCGCTATCTCTGCCTGTTGAGGATCATCGATTAACAGGTGTGGTACAGCCAGCACCCCGACCGGCCAGGCAATCGTATCCGCGGTTGCCTGGCCGGGTGCTTTCCCGAGACTGTTTGTCCATTTAACCAACATCTGGCCATAACTGTCAGGATGATCTGTCGGTGGTGCAAGACCGTTGACAATCTCTGTTCCGGCCGGTGTAAACTGTTTCTCAGCAAATGCTTCTGCTGCAGAAACAACCACCGTAGCCAGGCCAAGAATCAAGATCAGGCAAACTATAGCCTGAACTTTAGACCGGCCATCCAGAAAATCGATCATACCGGCTTCCACCCCGGATTTGCAAGGCTCCAGTCAGGTTCAACTAATTCCTGGAACCTCAGATTCACGGGAGGTTTTTGCATTCCGGAGAAAACCTTTCCAGACAGTTTTATTTGGACCACAATACCCGCCAAAAAATGGCACACTCTACCGCTCAACTCCTCAGGAAGCTGTCTACAGAGAAACCTGTTTAAGCAGTCGCTGCCTTCTACTAACACAGGCAGCTTATAACATCTCTGCAGCAGCAATCTTAACAGCACTATTCCGCCAATCAAATTACTCAATACTGGCGCTCCTCCCTGCGGATACAGGGTAGTACTACACCCGGCAAATCAACCGGTATAGTCCCTGTCTGACAGAGATTACAGATTACCGGGCTGGTGGCTGCTTCAAACCCCACCAGCCTGCTGCCGATAGTTAACCGGAAAACACCGGTTCAACCATCTGCTTCCATCGATTATTACAGCCTGTATCTGGCTCTAATTCTGCTATCTGATAAAACCCACAGATAAGTTATAAACCAGATTTTACCGGTTCATCATCGGGCTGTTTTAATCGATAGTTACAGCAAACTCCAGAGTACGACTCTCGCCAGCTGGAAGTTCTCCATAAATCCACCGGATCATTTTTGCTTCATCAGTATCGCCATCGGTAAAATCAGCACCACCAAGGGTGTTTTCCCAAGCAATAGTAGGATCACCGTCACCACTGGCACTTCCCGGTAAGAAGGTCGTGTGCTGAGGAATAGCGTCAACTACTTCTACCCCGTCAGCTGCACCGCTTCCTTCGTTTTCAATGGTGATTTGATAAACAATCGTGTCACCCGGACGAGTCTGTTCCACCGACCAGGCCACCACCGATTTTTCAATCGTCAGATCAGGCCCTTCAACTACCGTCCAGAAAAGGCCGGTCTGAAGATCGTAATCATCTTCCTCTACCGGTACACCACGCTGCCAGGCATCACCCGTTGTACTGGGGGCAACAATTGGCGCGTTGTTGGTGATTTCAAACTCCGATTCCAAGTAATCGCCGTCCTGGGCAGTATCCGGAGCTCCCACAACAACAAACAGGGTCTTAACCTCACCCATCGTCCAGCCTTCAACATCACCATCGGCACCAGGAACCTCAGATGCCTGCAGCGGATCAAAATCATTAGCATCCACCCGGCCATCTTGATACCAGAGAGCCAGATCAAATCCACCTAATATGTCAAGCTCCCTTACGACTGCGGAAAAATCAATTTCCACGTAGTTATTACTAAGGTTTTCAACCTCAAGAGCACGTACCACTGTTTCCCCGGCGACCAGCGAAACAGTCTCTCCAAAGAAACTGGGATCGCCATTATCAACCGATTGAAAATCAGCATCGAGAATATCA
>PWOD01000083.1 GCA_003557545.1 bacterium
ACCTCTCCGGTCGAATGTTCCTTTACCCTGTACAGGTAATGTCCACTGCTCACAGAATACCCCGAGCCGCTCTTCACATCCCAGGCATAGGGGTCATCTGACGTCCGCTTTTTATAAACCAGATCACCGGTTAACGTATACACTTCGAGGGTGAAGGGGCCGGCCTCGGCCGAATTAAACTCAAAATATATCTTATCCTCACCCGTGCTTGCCTGCCCATCATGCGGCCTAAATGGACTAGGCCCGACCAGCAGCTCTGATAACCCCGGGGCTCCCTCACTCAGCTCAACAGTTAACAGCTCCATCTGCGTCGTATCCCCTTTTATCCAGACCCGCACCGTCACTTCACCGGCAGGAGCACCGGCCCCGACTACCAGCTCTCCAGCATCGGTCAACTCAACCCCCGGCTCGCCGCCTGGCTCCAGTTCCCATTCAAGCGTTTTGGTCAACGTCTCGCCAAACTGATCGTAAACAGTCGCCCGGTAGAATTCCACCAGCTGCCCGGTATCCGGTATCCTTAACTGGCGGCTTCCCTCAACCTGTAGTCGCTCAACCGCACGCTTTTCATACTGCACCCCGAGGCGGCGCTCACCGTAAAGCTCGACCAGCCGCAGCGGCTCCGTGCAGCCATCCTCCCAGTCAGCAAACCCCCAGCCTGTATCAGCTACTGCCCGCAACTTCACCGTATCACCCGGCTTTATCCCCTGCAGCTGCACGACTGTCTCACCGGCCTGACCAACTGCCCAGGTATCACCATTCAATTTCACCACACCGGCTCCCGCAACCAGCAACTCCAGCTGACTGCTTATCTGCCAGCTGATTGTATCACCGATCGATTTTAGATAGGGATAGCCACTGTTTTCATGCTCGGTTGTACGAACTATCTCCCAACCGGCTGTTCTATAGCTCACTGGATCTAACAGCTCAGCGAATGATTTATCCACCCCACCGGCACTTACATCAACTCCGGCACGGTCACTATCCCAGAAACTGGCCTGCACCTCACCGTCAACCTTTTCGCCAATCAAACCGCCCGCCTCCACGGCATTATTAATTGCCACCGAAACATAACTGTTTTTTACCTCACCCGCTGCCAGCTGACCAATTAATCCACCGGCCACTTCAGCATCTTTAACCTCACCTCTCACATAGCAGTTGTTTACCTCACCTCCGTTCAGCACTCCTACCAGCCCGCCGGCCATAGCACCACCTGTAACGGTCTGATCAACCAGACCGATATTTTCCAGCCGTCCCCCCTCCACATAACCAAACAACCCACCGGCTGTCGTATCCGCTTCCACAGTGAACCCGGATATCCGATATCCTGCTCCATCAAACCCTCCGGTGAAGGGAGCTTGCGTATCACCCAGCGGTTTGAACTGCTCACCGACTCCTCCCGGTTCAGCAATCAGATCATCCACCAGCCGGTAATAGGCATCCGGATACTGCCGCAGATTATTCAACTCCTCAAGATTGCTGATCAGATAGGGATCCTCCTCGGTGCCTGAACCGCCGGCAAACAGATCCACCTCAAAAACCGCAGTCACTACTCCATCCAATTCCAGATACAGCTCCACTACCGTATCAGCCCCGGCTAAATCACCACTCCACTTTTCAAACTCACGGCCCGTATCCGCCACCGCTTCCAGCATCAGCGTCTCTCCGCTTACTATGTGCAGCGGCTGAATGTAGGTCTCACCATCAACCAACACCTCGCCATCTCCTACCACTTCTACCGTTAAATACAATGTTTTAAACCAACGTTGTTCCCCCTCTACAGTTAAAAACGGATAGCCTTCATATTTTTCTTCTGAACTGGCCTCTATCTCCCAACCGGCTTTCTCAAAGGTCTCCATTAAACGCAGTTCTTTAGAACTTTTCCCCAACCCTCCAGCACTCTCCAGCTGATTACTCACCTGGTTATCCCAAAAACTCTCCGTTACCTCTCCAGACCCCTCACTATCTCCGATCAACCCACCGGTCAACTGCTCACCCTCAACAACTGCCCGAGCATAAGAATAACTCACCTCACCACTGTTTAAACCAACCAGACCACCCACTTCTAACAGACCTGTTACCGCACCATCCACGTGGCTGTAGGTAATTAAGCCACTATTTATCCCATTTAACCCACCAACCCCCCGGTTCCCCTCGACCACCGCTGCTGAATAGCAGCTGATCAGTTCCCCGGCGCTACTGCCGGCCACCCCCCCGACTCCCGTTTCACCACTAACAGTTCCTGATACTCTAACTCCTCGCAGCTGTCCGCCTGATTTTAGTTTGCCAACCAGACCACCGGTTTTATTGCCACCGGTAATATCAACCTCCTCCATCTGCAGCCGGGAAACCTCCCCGCTGACCACACCAAACAGCCCCGCCCGGGACGAATTACCTGAAATTTGTAGATCAACCAGCTGCCTGGTATTACCGTCAAACTGACCACTGAACGGTTCGGTTTCACTGCCCACCGGCTGCCATCCACCAGCTTTTCCAACATACTGATCATAGCCACTGCTGGTTTTTGTTAAACTCTCTGTTAAACGGTAAGAAGCAGCCTTGAAACAGCTCATACGCGCCAGCTGCTCCCAACCGCTTATCAGATAGGGTTCGGTCTCACTCCCATCCCCACCGCTGAAATCAGGGACAAATAATGCGGTCGCCTCCATATCATCGCTAACCGTAACCTCTTTCAAAGCAGTTGAGCCGCTCAGATCTCCCAGCCACTGTTCAAACCGGTAACAGTCAGATAACGACATCGCACCAATCAACCGGGTCTCACCAGTATCCACCTTCACAGGTTCAGTATAACTGGCCGAGTTGACTGACAGCTCGCCGGGACCTTCGACTGACAGCGTCAAACTGCTGATCAGCTGATCAAAAGTAACAGTTACTGTTCTATCCTTCCGCATCTCCAGCTCAATCTCTACA
>PWOD01000070.1 GCA_003557545.1 bacterium
AGCCCCCCAAAAAACTTTTCAGGGAAATTTTTATTACAGGGGTAGGTAACTATCCTAACTAAGAATTTGATAGAAGCTAAAAACCTGCCTGATAACCGAAAAAAAATCATGCCCGAGCTACACCCTTCTGCATCCTGACCAGCCCTATCTAATAGGATCATCTTTCACAGCTTTGTCCCAGACAGATAATTTTTATTTCTATTCAACTAATTCAAAATAAAATAACTCGTCCCTCCCATGCCCCACTCAAATAATGACTTTTACTAACCATCAGGCTAATTAATCTAACATGGTGAAAGTTTACTGGAAAACTTTCCATTATGCAACCATTCAGAACCTTCCAATGAAAAAATTCAATCCTGAATTAATGTTTAAAATTTGCCGAAACTAAATTTTATCAGGGATGGGATTAGTTTTCTTTTTTTCTTCTTTTTTTCTTTTTGGCTTAGTTTGCAACGTAAGGGTATATATAACCCGATACAGAGAACATTTAACCTTCCAATAAAGAAACTCCCATCCCAATTATCGAGGCAAACTGTAGCCTGTGTAGAACCTCATCAAATTGGAATGGGAGAATCCAAAATGAATCTGAACCTCTTTAAATTAAAACAAAGATGTGAGGAAGTTTTCAACCTTTCTGTGCTCTTTAGCACACAAAAAGACGGAAGAAGTGGAGAATCCATCATTCAAACAAGCAGTTTATGCTGGGCGGGAATATTTCAATGCATCCTTGGAATGAAAAGTGTTAAAGCATTGGAGGAATGGATGAAAACAAATCCACTTGCTCACAAGTTGCTACCCGCTCACAAAAAAGCAACTCCCGGTTCAGACAGCACAATACTTTCTGCGGCCAAAGGCTGGGACACTGATAAATTGCAATGGATGGTTAATAAGGTTGTCATAAAACTCAAAGAACTTGGATATTTTAACCGCAGACTTCTTACCGGTCGAAAAGTGAGGGTATGTGCTCTGGACGGCAGTTGTTTTGGCAACCACTGGATGGCAGTGTTAAGTGCCCTTGGAGAAAAGATTACCGCACCGCTTGATATAGTGCGGTACAACAAAAAAGGAAAAGAGATCCCTGCAGCGCGAAAGATTTTGAAGCGTCTGAATAAAACCGCGGCTAAATATTTCACTCATTGTGTGGTGGATGGATTGTATTCGGTAAAGGAGTTTATGAATGAAGTTCCTGAAACCGGACTCCAATGGGTTGTTAAAACATCTCAAAAAAATCTATGTCCAATCAGATGGGCCAAAAAGATTTTTGATGATTGTTCCACGTTAAAGAAGTTAAGAGAATACAATGTGGAACTTGTTGAAGCCGGGGATCTAAAAAGAAAAATTGATTATCGAATCTGGTTGGTTAAGAAAGTGCCCTGGGAGGAAGTTAAACGAACATTGAGCGTTGCAAAAGTTCAACTCACTCATCGGGCTGGAAAGAAAAAAGGCATGGAAGAGACGTTCTGGATTATAAGCACTGATGAAGAGCTGACGGCAGTGGAACTGCGAGAGCTTGTTTTATGGCGCTGGGGAATAGAAAACAATCTGTTCAGAGAATTAAATCAAAGAGTGGGCTCCAAAACCAAGTATATTAAAAATGGAGCGACCAAACATACGTTGATGTGGCTGTGGATGCTTGGCTGGGTAATATTTCAATGGATTCGCATAGAATTTGACGAGACGATTCAAAAACTTTCCGCTAACATTCGCATTACAAAACGATGGATCACAGAAATGTTGAAAGCTCACAGTTATTTTAAGCTGGCTGGTGGGTGACTGGTAAGTAAAGAGCTATCGGGTGGCGGGGTGGTCATATTTGGTTCTCCCATTCTTTTTTTTGAGCTTGATTCACGGGGTTTGGGGAGACTGCGTAATATAGTGATTGTTTTTTTATACTAAAATTTCATTGGAAGGTTCTGATAAGCAGTTAATATGAGTTGTTTGGAGCGACTGAGAGCCGAAAGAGCTTACAAGCACACGAGAGTGACCAGCACAAAGGGAAAGCTACGGATGCGCCCCACGATCCCGGTTTTTAGAAACCGGGGGCACTCCGGGCACTCCCTCGGCTGGACCTGGTAATGCCCGAACGAGACCGCTTTGGTTCCCGGCACCATCTTGATTCAAAAACAGTATACAAGGTTGATTATTGACTAACTTTTGTGTCCGTCCAAATAACGGAAAAGTATTATGGAACGACTGCAGGTGCACTATAAAATGGTTCCAGAGGATGTGGTTGTGAAACAATTCAAAAGAGTCGCATTTCAATTTAGTTCGATTATGTTTTCCATTCATTTTGGAGATTTTGCAGCTTTGCATGGCTTCTGTTGATTTTAAGAATTAGCTGTTTCGGATGAGACGTTACAGTCCCATTAAGACAGCGTATTGTTTATAGTGTTTTGTATTTATAATAGGCCAGACTCTCTTTGAATCTTTTTTAATATCTGTTTTAATTTAGAACGGTATTTTTTATGTAAGGTCTTTAATTTTAATGCTAAAATAAGACTATGATCTTGGCCGTATATCGTTTTGAAATACTGGTAGGCGATTATTGTTATTTACCTTATTTTAAACCTTTTGGTCCTTTGAAGCAGAGGTTTGGTTGCTCGGTTTGTTATTGTTTTGTTATGATATTTTTAATTAAAGTTATTTTGTAAATAATCTGTATGAGTAGATAATAAGGGTTGATTAATAGCTTTTAATCACAACACGGTTCGTAAAAACAAATTATAAAAAAGGAGTATTAAATGTGACCTGGTTTCGCAGTCGATGGCCCTGGGTGTTAGCAGTGTTTTTCTTGGTGACGGTGATGATCGGCTGGGGTATCTACCAGGAAATTGTCCGCGAGCTTCCCGAAGGTTTAATTCAGGCAGCCGGCCGAATTGAAGGAGATGAAGTTAGAGTTTCGTCTGAGATACCGGCTCGGGTGGAGTCGGTATTGATTGACCAAGGTGAGACTGTGGCGGTGGGTGAATTACTGGTCGAGCTTGACCGGTCAAAGCTTAAAAATAACCGGGCTGTTGCTCGCGCTCGTGTTAATCAGTCAGAAGCTGAACTTGAACAGGCATTGAAAAAAATAAAAGTTATTGATAGCCAGACAGCTGCTGTGCTGCGTGCTGCCGAAGCGGCTCTGGAACAGACCCGAGCCAGCAAAGAGCGCGTTGAATCTCGATTAGATTATATTCGCCAGGAATACAACCGGCATGAAAATTTACTGGAACGGGGTAAGATTAGTCGTCGGGAATATGAAAAAATTCGCTCTGAGTATCGTTCTATTCAGGCTGACTATCGTAGTGCCGGCGAAGTTGTGCGACGGGCGGAAGCTGATCTTGATGCTCGCCGGGCTGAATTGGATGAAACCAAGCTGGCTGTTCGGCGCTATGAGGCCTCGGGCGCTCGTTTGGAGAGTGCCAGGGCTGAACTGCGTCAGGCTGAGGATGACCTGGATGACGCTCGGATAAAGGCCCCGCTTACCGGTCGGGTGCTGTCCCGTTTTGTCGAACCCGGAGAACTTGTTGGAGTCGGTACTCCGCTGGTTGAAATTGTTGATCTCGATCAATTATATATGAAAGTTTACGTTCCCGGTCCCCGGGTTGGGAAATTAAGTCACGGTGATCGGGCAAAAGTTTATACTGACGCTTATCCTGAGGAGCCTTTTTGGGGTCGAATTCGGCGAATATCTGATCGGGCTGAGTTTACGCCGCGTACCGTTGAAACTCGTGAGGAGCGTCCACGGTTAGTGTTCGCAGTTGAAATTTCTATTGATAACCCGGCTGGCCGGTTGAAACCGGGTATGCCCGGCGACGCCATTCTTCGCTGGGATCCCGATGTTGACTGGCAACAACCCCGTTAGATTTAATTTGTATTTTAGCATGGTTGAAAAAATCTGCATATGGAACAACGGGAGTATTCAGAACTTCCTAATGAAAGAAGAACTATTTGGCGATGAAAAAAAAGGATACAATCTACCCATAAAAGAGGATTGCTAAAATGAGAGTTAGCGGTTTTAATTTAGTTAGAACCGCTTAATAAGCATCTGGAGGATCGTTAATTCCTTCACCAAAACCAATTTGCAGAAGAATCATTTTATTATGATTGGTAACTTTAAGAGGTGATGCTGCAAGTTTTTGATCTATAGAAATATAAATCCAATAGGCTTGAAGCAAGGACCATCCCATAAGCCACCAGAACAACAGAGTTTGCTTTTTACGAGCCGATTGAACATATTTGCTCTTAGTATTAACTCGTCGGTTCAATTCTTTGAAAACGTTGTTTTCGATAGACCAGCGAGCAAAACCAAGTGCACGAAGGTCTTTGGCATTCAAAGAATTATCCGTGGTAATCAACCAAAAGACGACTGTTTCATCAGATCTTGTAGGGTGTGAAGATAAGAAAGTTCGATGAACTCGGGCCACATTCAACTTAGTATCAAGCCTATTCCAGGGAACTTCTGAGGTGCGATAAATAGTGTCTTTAATTCTGCGATCAATGTCAGTAATTTCAACAATTTCGACGTTAGAAGTCTGAAGTTCTCTTTCATTAGTAATACTATCAAAGAGTTTGTTGGCCCATCTGATTGGTCGTCTGGTATCATCGGTGGTTTTTACCATGCCGTGTGCCTGGTGGTCGAGAGCTTTTTTAAAGAACCATTTTTTAAAGCCAAGACCATCATAAAGGATATGAGATGCCATATGAGAATGGCGTTCCATAACCTGGCGTGAGGCAACAGTTTCTTTGCCGCGGGTTGTATAACCTTCAAGATCTATGGGAAAAGTGCCTTGATCACCTACGTGGGCGAAAACACTTGCCCACGTGTTACCAAAACAGCTGCCGTCAATAATAGCGGGCTTAACAGCTTTGTTGGAGGGTAATGTAAAATTAAAATACCCCCGGTTATTTAAAACTTGCTGTAGGCAGCTGGCAAAATACTGTTGTGGTTTTTGATGAGCTTCTTCTGCAAATGATAAAATGGTAGAGTCCGAAACAGTGGGAGAAAGGGCTTTTGAAGTAATATGTCGTTCAAAAGAACTTTTAATCTCAGGTTTTCGGAGCTCACCATCTAACTCAAGTAGGCTGGATTTATTCAGCGGAACCTGACACAATAAGCAACGGGCAATAAAGCCGCTGTTTATATCAGGTTGTTGACTACGATTGTCACTTTGGCATCGCAGCCAACGTGAAATCTTGAGTTGTGAGTTGGTGAAGGCATTGAATCTACGTAGATTCACCGCTGTTCACTCACCTCTCATTTTAATTTATGAGTGCCTGAACTCTCGTGTGCAAGGGAGTTCAGGCCTTTTTAATCCAGCAAATAAAAAGAAAAGAGAAAAAAGAAAAAAAGAAAAAAGAGAAAAGAAAAACCCTATTAAGTTAGTTTATCGATAGGAAGGGATTAATTTTTTAGATTTTTAAAATTCGTTGGGAAGTTCTGGGGAGTATTTAGTTTTTTGATAATTCTGGTGGGCGGGTTTGATTTAATGTTAGTCATGACGCATCCCGATCTGTATTCCATTTTTAACGATCTTACATGAATTTTGAGTTTCCGTTTTGTTCTGCCCGGAAGTACGGAATTCAAAAAAACAGCTTTTAAATAAAACGTTAATTTTAAAATGGACGTGGATAAATAGATGCCGGATATAAAAGCTGAAAATGTTAGCAAAAGTTATGCGGACGATGAGATTGCTCTGGATAGTGTTTCATTAATTGCCGGCACTGGTCTGATTACCGGCCTGGTTGGCCCCGACGGTGCCGGCAAGACGACCTTGATGAAAATAATTGCCGGTGTTCTCTGGCCTGATGAGGGTGATCTGCAGGTTGGTGATATAGATGTCCTTCAAAAACCCGAAAAAATCAAGGCAAATATTGGCTTTATGCCCCAGGGACTGGGTGCGGCCCTGTACGACCGGCTTTCTATTCGGGAAAATATGGAGTTTGTTCGTGATTTACGGGGTCTGGATGAGTCTTCTTACCAGGAACAGATTCGTCCCCTGTTGAAATTAACCCGTCTTGAAAAATTTACCGAGCGTCGTGCCGGGCAGCTCTCCGGTGGCATGCGTCAGAAGTTGGCGCTTATTCTTTCCGTGCTTCATTACCCCGACGTATTGCTCCTTGACGAACCGACAACCGGGATTGACCCCCTGTCGCGCCAGGAGTTCTGGAGTTTGATAGCCCGTCTGCGTGAGGACCGTGATCTGACTGTTCTCGTTTGTACAGCCAACCTTGAGGAAGCCGAACGCTGCTCAGAAGTATCTCTTTTTCATGAAGGAAAGATCAGAAAACGCGGATCTCCGGCCCAGTTGAAGCAAGAACTTTCGGGGCAGGTATATAGGATTGAATATCCCACCGGAAAAGCGCTGCCTCGGGTTAAAGTAGAGCAGGAGGCACTGGATTTTTATCGGGACGGTCATTATCTGCGGTTGCGGAAACTGAAAGATAGTAAGTTTCCTGACACAATCTCCGATTATGATTGGCAAGCTGTAGACGCCACCGTAGAAGATGTTATGCGCTCTGTCGTTTCCCGGACGGAGTTGCCCCCATTACCTGCTGTTAATGGGGATAAATCGATAGGTGCAGAAATTAATTTCAAACAGCTGACTAAACAGTTTGGTAGTTTTACTGCCGTTAACGAAGTAAGTGGGCAATTAAACCCGGGCGAGGTTTACGGTCTTCTTGGCCCCAATGGTGCCGGGAAAACCACTTTAATAAAGATGATCTGCTGTCTGTTGGAACCAACCTCCGGCCAGGTTTTTGTCGATGATCGTAACGTCTGGGAGGAACGTGAGTGGTTTAAGCGTCAGCTTGGCTACATGTCCCAGCGGTTTTCTCTCTACCGCGACCTGACTGTGCGTGAGAATATCGAGTTGTACTCGGGGCTTTATGAGGCCGAGCGGGACTTTTCTGAAGCTCTACTTGAGCGATTTGATCTTGCCGGTTATGAGGGAACTCTTACTGCTGATCTGCCCGGGGGTATGCGCCAGCGTCTTGCACTGACGACGGCGCTTCAGCATCAGCCCCGGTTTCTCGTTCTGGATGAGCCCACTTCTGGGGTGGATCCGGCGGCGCGCGAGATTTTCTGGGAGACCATAAGACAGACGGCCCAGGAGCGGGATCTGACCGTTCTCGTGACGACTCACTACTTAAGTGAAGCTGAATATTGTGATCAGTTGGGATTGATGCATGAGGGCGACTGGATCGGTTCCGGTAGTCCTGGTGAAATTCGCGCCCAGGCGCGGCGCCGGAACGGCGATGTACTCATGGTTCGGGCGGAGCAGTTTCGTGATGCTTCACGTCTGCTGCGCCAGGAATTTTCCGATTTAACCGTGATTGGTCGTGATATTCGGATCCGCACCCGCCAGCCTGAAGAGACGGCAAAAGAAGTTAAGGTAATGTTGTCGGAACTTGCTGGCACGGTGCAGACTGAACCGGCGGAACTGTTGATGGAAGAGGCTTTTATTGATCATATCCGTGCGCACGAGGAGAACAATGTTTAAACGACTGTGGGCAGTAATTCTAAAGGAAACCCGGGAATTCGTTCGTGATCCGCTGTACGTTTCACTTGTCGTCATTGGACCCATACTGATGCTGATTATGTTTGGCTACGGGATGGATATGGACGTAGAACGGTTGCATATGGTTGCAGTCGACCACGATAATTCGGAATATAGCCGTGAACTGTTGCAGAAATTTCAACATGACGATGTTTTTGTACTTCAGGAAGTTATCAATTCAGTTGCGAAAGCGGAACAGATGCTTCAAGCAGCCGAGGCTCGTTTCGCCCTGGTGATTCCACCTGATTTTGGTCGCAAAATATCCCGGGGTGAGCATGCCGAGTTGGAAGCTCTCGCTGAAGCCACCTACACGACTCAGGCCCAGACGGCTCTCGGCTACGCCGAGGCTATTGCTCAGCAGTATCTTGATCAAATCTGGCGGCGCCGGGGCGGCGCGGGGAATGAGGCGGAGTCTTCCGGGGAAAGCTGGTTGCGTGGACTTCCATTTTCTATCGGATTGCAGCATAACGTCTGGTTTAATCCTGATCTGGAGAGTAAAAATTATCTGATTCCCGGCCTCTATGCGATTGTCCTGACCTATTTTCCGGCGGTTATTGCCTCTTTTATGTTTGTCCGTGAACGGGAGACCGGAACTGACCTTAATTACCTGGCTTCGACCGCTCGCCCCTGGGAAATTGTTCTTGGTAAAGCAATTCCTTACGGATTAGTAGTTAGTCTGGCTCAGTTCGTATTGGCCGCCATAGCGCTCGGCCTCTTTCAGGTTCGTTTCCAGGGTAGCCTGCTCCTTTTGTTTATGGTTGGAACCTTCTATATCTTTTGCACCATTGGACTCGGTCTTTTTATCTCAGTTCTCTGCCGCACCCAAATTTCCGCCCTGATTATTACGGTCATTGCAGTTCTTATGCCTTCCTTCATGTATTCTGGCTTATACGGACCGGTAGCTCCGGACGAACCGCTTGCTCTGGCGATTTCGCACCTGGTTCCCGCCTATTATTTTGTTACTATCTGCCGGGGAATTTTTCTCAAAGGACTGGGCCTGACCTATTATGCTTTTGAAATTACCGCGCTGTTTGTTCTTACACTGTTCATCTATGGGATCACCATATCTGCCTTCCGTAAGAGGCGAAAAAAATGATCAAACGTATTCTTACTCTACTGGGCAAGGAGTTTTCACAGCTCCTGCAGGATAAGGCGTTGCTGGGGATAATTTTGTATGGTTTTACTGTTGCTATTTATACTGCTGCCTCGGTATTTATTTTTGAACCCCGCGAAGCCTCAGTGATCATCCTCGATCACAGTCGTAGTGAGGCCAGTCGTGAATTGGCCTATAAATTGCGAGAACCCCATTTTGAAATTCGTGATTTTGTTTCCAGCGAGGCTGACATTGAGCGATACCTGACGGAGGAACGGGCTGCCCTTGCTCTTGTTATTCCCCCTGATTTTCAGGAGCGTCTGCCCCGTGGGGATGCACAGGTAGAGCTGGTGCTTGATGGTACAATGTCGGTTACAGCAACTATGGCCGCCCAGTTTATTTCCAGTATTGTTCACGATTATAGTGTCCAACTGCGCCGTCGGCACGGAATTGATGCGGCGGGGCCCACACTGACCGTTCATCCCCGGCCTCTGTTTAATCCTCAACTGAAACATGAGTGGTTTGGCGGTCTGGTTGAGTTTTTGTTTGTAATGACTATTTTTGGCCTGCTGCTTACTGCTTCCGCCCTTGTACGTGAAAAGGAACATGGTACCCTGGAGCAGCTTGCTGTTAGTCCGGCCAGTCCGTTTGAAATTCTTGTCGCTAAACTTCTGATGGCCGTAATTGTCTGTCTGGCATTTTCAACTTTGAGCCTTTTTGGCATCATTCAGACCCTGTTCGGCTTTCCGATAAATCAACAGGTTTTTCTTTTTTACGCTGCTACGGCACTGTTTTTGTTTACTATGTCCGGTCTTGGTGTGGCGATCGCCGCTGTTACGGAGAATATATCGCAGGCGACGCTGGCCCTGATACTTCTGTTAACGCCAATGCTTTTTCTCTCCGGCGTCGTTATGCCGGTGGAAAACCTGCCCGGTTTTATGTACTGGGGCAGTTATATTTTTCCCCTTCGCTACTATCTCGAGATCAGTTTGGCGACCCTGGTTCGTGGTGCTGGTTTTTTCGTCGTCGCCCCTCAGCTTCTTTTGATGACAGTTCTCGGTTTGTTTTTCTTTGTCTTTTCTGTTTATTACTTTCATCGCTCTGTTTGACTTGATATGGACCGTCTTTAACAATTAATCGTTATTTTCAGAGTAGTAGAAAAACTTATTTCTGTTATTATTTTTCCGAGGAATTATTATTAGACATCGATTCAATTTTCTGCTATATTTGAGTGGTGATAGCTGAAAGATAGTTTAATTTCTTCAGACAGGGGCAGTCAAAATAAAAGTTCAATACAGTCTGTTTGGGATAGCCATTCTAATAGTTGGGTTGTTGGGGATGAGTTCGCCGGCGTGGGGATTTTTGCAGGTTTATCATCTGGAAGGAACTGCCAGTTACCAGGCGGATCAAACAGCTGAATGGCAGGAGTTGGAAGCCGGTGATACTGTTCCACTGAAAGCTCGGGTGAACACCTCCGAAGGTGCTTATTTGCAGTTAAACCATACCGGTTCAAATTATTTTCGTTTAAATGAGTTGACCGGGGTCGAGCTGCAGTTGCCTCAGAACTATTTAGAACTGAGCTATGGTAGTTTTGAAGTTCAACTTGATAGTCCAACCTTTAGTTCGGAAGAAACTCAGTTTAAAGCGCACACCCCCAATGCTATCCTTGGGGTACGGGGGACCAGCTTTCAACTTGCCTATGAGCTTGATGATTTGAGCTGGGTTGGTGTTGATACTGGAGAACTGGTTGTGAAGACTACCGAAGAGGATTACCTGGGGGCAGGCCAGGGGGCGGATGTTGAGCCCCATCCTCAGACTGGTGAACCTCATATTGGCCGGCTGGGGGAGCCCCGGGCAGAGTTGACGACGACCTGGCAGCACTGGTCCCGTCGTTATTCTCTGGTGACTGTAACTGACCGGGTTGAGCAGTTGCAGCAGACAATTGAAGGGCTTCAAACAGAAGCTTCAGAGCTTCAACCCGGTTCCCGATTGCTGGAGTTGGAGCGGGAAATTGCAGTCTTAAAACAACGACTTGAAAATCTCCAGAACCAGCTGCAGAATCAGCGCCAGGCTTATCAGAATTTTCAGGATAACTATCTGACTTATCGTCAGGAGCTGGCCGAGCGGCGGGCTGATTTTATCGAGCGCCGTAAACAGGCCTTTAAACAGTTCGAAGAACAGCGACAGGAGCAGTTTGAGGATTATCGTCAGCAGCGTCAGCAGCGTCTCAGGGACCGTCAACGCCGACCTTAAACTGTTAGTAAGTTTTTTATTGAGCTAAATAAACAGGCTCAATCAACTACAATTTTAAAAATATAATCAATCAACCAGTCAGAGGAGTGACACGGATGAAAAAACTCTTTGTCTACCTAATTATTTTCATTGTCGTGCAGTTTGCTCCGGCGGTTCTGGCTGAAGAAGTAACTGAGATTAGTCCTCTTTATCGGGATGCTGCGTTGATTGATTATCAGCGGTCGGGAGCCGATCAATACCTGGTTATTTTAAACAATACTGATTTGAGACTGCGGGGGGAAATCTTCGCTGATCCCAGGTTTGAACCGAGCGGCACAGGTTGCTCTGTGCGATAGTCCACCCTCTCTAATTTTAAGTTAGAGAGAGTTCAAACTGTTTTTTGCTTGACTTCACCTTAAGATATAAATAAGCTTTTATGCTCTGTTCAGTAACTATCAACTGCGTGGATTCTCCGGGGGAAGAGGAGGAGCCAGCCATCAGTTCTGTTCGCAAAATTTCACTTGCCAGATTTGATCGTCAGATTGTCAATCATATTGTCAGACAGCGGACTGATCAAGTTCAACAGTTTAATATTATTTTGCCTGAGAATGATGCTTCCCTGCGCCAGCGGATTGTCCGGGCGCTGGATAAAGCCAGCCAAATAGCCCCTGGTATTGCTTTTTATTCACCGGTACAGTTTGTTGGTCA
>PWOD01000156.1 GCA_003557545.1 bacterium
CTCAGACAAGCTGGGACACCTCCTGCTGCTTGGACTGGGCTGTCTGATAATGGGTGGATCAGCAGTTTTATTTAATTTGTCCGGCGGGTTCGCCTGGGCCTTCTATATTTCCGGTGCGATTTTCGGTCTGGCTTTTGGAGCATTACTTATTCTTTATCCTGTAATCAGTTCTGAACTTTTCGGAGTAAAAAATATGGGTGCCAACTATGGACTACTATTTTCCAGTTATGGACTGGGTGGACTGCTGGGACCGATTATCTACGGTCAACTTTACGACATTATTGGCAACTATAACCTTATTTTTCTGCTCTCCAGTCTTGCCTGCAGTGTAAGTCTAATGCTGGTCGTAATTTTAAGGTTGCAGATTACCCGACTTAAGAAGATTACAGCATAAACACAGCTTGGTTCATCAGTCGCCATTTAAAACACACAGCTTCCCAGTAGTTCTTTATTCAAATCAGGTCACCGGTGTATAAGTCCTCAAAAGCTGTACAACTGCTCAATAGATTAAATTACAACACACTAAAGCCAAAGTTCCAACCAAACCTGTTAATCCAACAGCAGATAATAAATTTATCACTTGAAATTGAAAATCTATTTTAGGAAGAGAGAAAAACAAGTGGAGGGGGAAGGATTTGAACCTTCGAAGGCGCAACGGCCGGCAGATTTACAGTCTGCTGCATTTGACCAGACTTTGCTACCCCTCCAGCGGGGTCTCTTAAAGAAAGGATAGAAATTATATCAGCAACAAACCAAAGTTGCAATTAAAAATTAACTCCACGTTCACCAAGCCGATTTAAAAATTAGACCTTCGACGAGGACTTCAGGAACTTTTCTTATAAACCAGAAAACTTTTTTATTGCTTTGCGTACAGCTCTTGGTGTTCGATTAAAAAACCGTGCTATATCTGCCTGTTTATGACCTTCTGTGTACATCTCAGCCATAATTTTATGCCGGATAAAGCAGATTTTTTTATTTCTGCTGGGTCCCTGGATTTGCTCTATTGTATAACCGGTCCCAACCACCATTGATCCTGCAATATCTTTTAATTCCTGTAGTCCTCGACGCTCCTTATATGCTTGGGCCTCACGTCCCGGTTGCCGACGTTTGGTCAGCTGATCCCATTGTGCTTCGGTCCCAATATAGCTTCTTCCATCAGGCCAGTAGTGATCTCCTCGATCAACCGCCTCACGGAACCGCTGACGACCAGCGGGACCTTCAAACCCAGGAGGATATAGCCAGCTCTTCAATGTGATCCAGTCACACTCCTGACCCTCAAACCAATACCAGGAGCTCCACCGATAGTCAGTAACCTGATTTACCATACCCGCTTCCAGGGGATTTCGATGCAAATAGCCCACCAAACCCCATAAATACGCATCACTCAAAACGATCTTCACTTTTGGCGGTTTTTGTAAAACGTGTCCCTCGGTCCCATGGCGAGCATTAAAAAATTTTCCATACTGAGAATGAGCCACCTGAAGAATTTCCCCCAAAGGCACTGCCGCCATCCTCAACAAAAGATGAAGGTGGGTTGTCATCAAACAGAAACTTCCAATGTTCCCGCCACGACGTGACAATTCAGCATCCAGCAAACTCAAATATTTAATTCTATCCGTGAAAGAAAAGAATAGAGGCTCCCCTCGCTGCCCCCGTGTGCAAATGTGATACCAAAAATTTTTTACATATTCCCTAACTGGATAGCCCATAATAGTTTGAGTTTAACACAGTTTAGTTAGTTCCGGAAGTCCTCGTCGAAGACCAATGGGGGTTAATTGATATATTTTTGGATTTTGGAGATCAATTGTTGTTTTTTGACCGGTTTGGCGAGGTAATCATCACAACCCTGTTCGATCGCTTTTTCTCTGGCACCTTCCATGGCATGAGCGGTGAGAGCCAGTATATGCTGATGATTTTCCCTGTTTTGTTGTTCCCACTGGCGATAACGTCGGACAGCTTCCAAACCATCCAGATTAGGCATTTCCAGATCCATTAAGACCAGGTCATAGCTGTTCTTCTGGAGTTTTTCTAAAGCTTCTAAACCATCTGCTGCTTCGTCGATTTCTATATCTTCTTTGCCAAGATATGCTTTAATCACAAGGCGATTATTCGCATTATCCTCAACCAACAGCAGATTACCGCTTAATTTTTCCCTATTAACCGGTCTATCCAACCGCTGTTTCTGGATTACTCGCTCTGTTATTTCATCACGCTGATTTTTCTCTAATATGTCCAGCAGTGCTTGTTCTAACTTATAGCGGCTGAGAGGTTTCAATAAATAAGCTCCGATATCTGCTTTTTCGGCCAAACGACTAATTTCTGCACCGGAATCAGAACTAATAAGCAGGATGGAAGCTGGCCCGTAATGGCCGGGCAGACTATTCAGAAACTCAGAAAAATTCAGGCCGGGCAGCTGATGGTCGAGTAAAATTATATCAAAATCAGCATCTGTTTTGAGACGTTCCAGAGCCTGGTCTGGACTGGGAATAATTGTAGTTTCAAGATCTTTTGCATGAAAATATTTTGCAATTTCCTGAAAAGATGGCTGATCCGGGGCAACAACAAGAAGAGAACAATCAGAGAAATCTGGTGTGGTCAAAGCAGCGGATTCTATCTGCTTCTGATGGCCACAAGGAAGAGTTAATTCGAAATAAAACAGGCTGCCGGTGCCCGGCTCACTGTCAACCCCTATTTGACCCCCCATTTTTTCAACAAGCAACTTGACAATATTTAATCCCAGCCCGGTACCGGAATATTTTCTTCTGGCCGATTGATCAACCTGTGTAAATTTTTCAAAAACAGAGTTATGCTCCTCCGGTGAAATCCCAATCCCGGTGTCCTCTACTTCAAATCTCAAAACAGCAGTGGTAGTGGTTTTATCCAGCACCTTCAGGCGAAATTCAACTTTCCCCCGCTCA
>PWOD01000055.1 GCA_003557545.1 bacterium
AGCGGCTGTGCTATGAGTTTGTCCTGGGAGAGGCACAAGAAGAAAATAACCGCCGTGCACTGCGGCAGATGGAAAGGGTGGACACCATTCCGGAGAATTACAGCCTGCGCGATGCATTGCTCGTTAGGCGCTGGGTTACCAATTACGGGGGCGTGACGAAGCAACCAGAACGAGATCGCTATATCGACCCCGGATATATTTTCAGCACGCTTTCAGCCCCGGAATATGGCATACTGGACAAGGTGAATATGGTGCTGATGCCCTATTTCTCTGCTGAGGAATTATGGGAAGACCTGAAAACCCTTAACCTGAAAAAAGAAGCACCACGAATTGAAGTGCCAGTGTACTTCATGGTTGGCAGGTATGATGTAATTGTCTCTGCAAAGCTCGCATCCGCCTATTTTGATATGCTTGAAGCTCCCGAGGGAAAGCAGTTGACCTGGTTCGAAGCATCTGCTCACCGCCCGCACCATGAAGAAACGGAAAAGTTCCTGCGGAAAATGCGAACCCTGGTGCTGCCTCATGCCCGGCCATGAAAACGGATGAACGACAATCCTGCATGAATTATTTGCACTATGCTTTTCTTGATTATTTTTGTGGCAAACAAATTTACCGCACCATAACATGGACATATCAGCGAAAGACAAGCCGGCCGGCCTGGAAGCAGCTCAACAGCTAGGCATTTTACCGGAAGAATATGATCAAATCATATCCTGCCTCGGAAGAGCACCCAATTTTACGGAGCTCAGCATTTATGCAGTCATGTGGTCAGAGCATTGCTCCTACAAAAATTCGATCAAATGGCTAAAGACGTTGCCAAAAAAAGGTGATCATTTGCTTGCGGAGGCAGGTGATGAAAACGCGGGGCTGGTCGACCTGGGTGACGGCCTTGCCTGTGCATTCAAAATTGAATCACATAACCACCCCTCTGCCCTGGAGCCCTATCAGGGCGCTGCCACCGGAGTGGGAGGCATCAATCGCGATATCTTTACCATGGGGGCAAGGCCCATAGCCCAACTTAACTCCCTGCGATTTGGCAGCCCGGATGCAGCGCGTACCAAATGGCTGATGAAAGGTGTTGTGAAGGGGATCGGTGACTATGGCAATGCCTTTGGTGTGCCGGTAGTTGGCGGTGAGGTGTTCTTTGACCCGTGCTATCATACCAACCCCCTGGTCAATGCCATGTCGGTGGGTATTGTCAAAAAGGGAAACACCATATCAGCTACATCATATGGCAAGGGTAATCCCGTTTTTATCGTGGGTTCCGCTACAGGAAAAGATGGCATCCACGGGGCCACATTCGCCTCCGAAGACATTACAGAAGCATCTGCAGATAAAATTCCTGCCGTTCAGGTGGGTGACCCTTTCCAGGAAAAGCTCCTGCTCGAAGCTACCCTGGAGGTTATAAAAACAGGTGCCGTGGTGGGCATGCAGGATATGGGTGCCGCCGGCATCACCTGCTCAACCTCCGAGATGTCGGCCAAGGGTGAGCACGGGATGGTGATCCACCTGGATAAGGTTCCGCTACGCCAGCAAAACATGCAACCTTTTGAGATCCTGCTCAGCGAAAGCCAGGAGCGCATGCTCGTGGTGGTTAAAAAAGGCCGCGAACAGGAGGTCATGGACGTGTTTGACAAATGGGACCTGAACTGTGTGCAAATTGGAGAAGTGATCGAAGGCGACATCCTGAAATATTATTTCCATGGAGAACTGGTGGCAGAAGTTCCAGCTGACTCGCTGGTCCTTGGCGGCGGCGCACCGGTCTACGACCGAGACTACCAGGAACCTGATTATTTCAGGAAAAACCAGGCATTCAACATGGATCTGGTGCCCGAACCTGAAAACCTGAAACAGGTGGCTGCGTTTCTGCTGAGCAACCATAATATCGCTTCCAAAAAATGGGTTTCCGACCAGTATGATACCATGGTGGGTACCAAGAACATGAGCACCAATAAGGAAGCAGATGCCGGAGTGGTTAACCTCAAGGGCACGCAAAAAGCGCTTGCCCTGTCTGTAGACTGCAATCCGCGATACGTGTATGCTGACCCGGAGAAAGGTGCTGCCATTGCCGTGGCAGAAAGTGCCAGGAATATCGTATGCAGCGGTGGCAGACCTTTGGCCATTACCAATTGCCTCAATTTTGGCAACCCATATAACCCGGAAGTGTACTGGCAGTTTGTCGGGGCCATCAAAGGCATGAGCAAAGCCTGTGAAAAATTCAACACCCCGGTTACCGGTGGGAATGTCAGCTTCTATAACCAGTCTGTGCTGGGCGGCAAGACAGAACCCGTATTTCCGACACCCGTGATCGGCATGCTGGGCATCCTGGATGATAAAAGCAAAATGACCGGAACCGCATTTAAAGAAAAGGGCGATCAGATCTACCTCATCGGCCAGGCCCGCCAGGACATCGCCAGCTCCGAATACCTCTATTCCTGGCATAAGATAAGGCAGACCCCCGCGCCCTATTTTGACCTGGATGAAGAATACGCCATGCAGGAAATGCTTATGGAGCTGATCAACAGGGGTCTTTTGGTATCCGCCCATGACGTTTCAGACGGCGGGCTGTTTGTGGCCCTGTTTGAATCAGCCAGGATCAATCAACTGGGTTTTCAAATAGACACCGACCTGGAAATCAGAAAGGATGCCTTCCTTTTTGGAGAGTCCCAAAGCCGGGCAGTTGTAACCGTGAAGCCGGAAAATGAGGGCCTGTTGGCAGAAGTCATGGCCAGCTCGGATGTGGCTTTTACACTGCTGGGGGAAGTAGTCGGCGACAAGGCGATTGTTGATGGAGAAAATTATGGCACAATCGCGGAATTGACGAAGCGATATGACCGGGCGCTCCCGGAAATGATGGATGAATAGACTTGATGTTTATTGATAGCGGAGGAGATGCTGGAACCCTGC
>PWOD01000146.1 GCA_003557545.1 bacterium
GTATTGTACAGGTAAATGAATTCCAAATCATTGTCAGAATAACCAGTAGCCTCTTCTTCCATGTTATTACCGTAATATAGCCATTTTGCGCCGACAGATTCAGCGTAAGATGCGGCATAGGCAATCATAAGCATATTCCTTCCAGGCGTCCAACATAGAGTGGATTCTACTGACCTTTTACCAAGGGGTAATTCAATATTTCTGTCTGTTAACGGGCTTTGCCCCCATTTTCCAAGTAATGTCAAATCTACTCGAATTGCTGTGCAGCCCAAATTTGATCCAGCAATTTTGACCGCATTCCATTCCTTTTCCGCCGACCTTTGTCCGTAATCAAAATTAACCAATATTGGAGTTTTCTTGTGTATTTTCTTACAGATATATGCAGATGTCACAGAATCAATTCCACCACTAACAACAATTACAGATTTGTCATCACATAAATCAGGAGTGTATGACCAAAATTTTCGCTTGACTTGGTCTTCCTGTATTTTACCTTCCTTACTATACACTACAACCTTATTCTCTGGAAATCTCTTTGGATAAAGTGTGTCAAATTCTGATGCCCCGAAAAACAACAAGAATTCTTTTTCCGACGCGAATATGAAAAAATCATCGCAGGATACAAACCATAGGGTTTTGAAATTCTTAGCAATAGTAAGTGTATTCTCCTTTTTGTCATACACCCCAAAAGCAAACCCACCCACAAATTCATTACAACTTTTATATCCAAGTACTTTCCACACCCTGGCAGCAGTCCTGGTATCCACATCGGAGTAAGGTAAGTTATACTCTTCCATCAATTCAGCATCATTAGAAATGGTGCCGTTAAATACCATGGAAAGGTTCCCCTCAGAATATGGTAATTCCACGGACACCTCTTCTGGCAATGGGTGGGCTCTTGATACTCCAATATAGCCCCAATCCCATTCTGTTTCACCATAACCATCCCTTCCTCTTAATTGGGAAGTTTCTCGGAGTTTTGAGCGAACTTTTTGTATTATATTTGCCCCTTTTCTTGTAAATGATATTGCCCCATAAATTCCACACATAGTAATTGTTTTAAAGATGTATATACTTGTCAAATGATACTTTTCCTTGTTTAATCAGAGATGCATCGAAATGGGTTGTCCAAAAACAACCTGCGCACTTCAGTTCTACCTCTTCATAGTAATGTTTTTGGAATTGGACAAACGCCGCTTCATCTAAATTCCAGATTTTCCATTTTCGAGATGTGTAGAAATCATCACATGGCATTACAGTCCCATCGGCGTCTATGGTAAGCCATGAAGGAAATTGCCAATTGTTGCACTTCCATCCATAAGAGGACATCATGTGTGGATATTTGATTAGATGCTGTAAAAGTTCCGTAGATTGGTGGATCACAAAACCTTTATTTTTCAAGTCCAACAAGCCTCTACAAAACTTTTGCACCATGTCCGTTGTGAGTCTTAATGTAGGGTCTTCACCACGGACTTTAGTGCCTGGATTTCCACGATCAAAATGAATAAAATCAAAACTAAACCATATTTCTGGATTGATTTCCGGGATTTGTTCCAATATTACTTGCCAGTTTTTAGCTGTTACGGTAGCAGTGATTTGAACATCACGAACATCTGGCTTCTTCATAAACCATTCACCTAATTCTATGGCCTTCTCGCTTTTAGATTTAGATGATTTGTCATAAGGTACAAAGTCATGACTTACTGTCAATGAACGAAGTCCTTTATCATATAATTCCTGTATACGCTGTTTATGTTCTTTTACTACACCATCAGTAATAATGGTCGAGTATATATCTAAATGACTGGCAGCTTCGATGTAATCACCCAGTCCTTCCATATCATACAAAGGAGATGCTCCATAGATAGCAATAAAATCACATCCCAGCGTTTTCAGTCGTTGTAACCCTTGAATCATTTTTTCTACGGGCGCTCTTGGAGTATCATTTGGCATTGCACAAAATGAACACCTCAAGGGGCATTTTCTTGTCCATAAAATTTCAGCTTTTGTCAATTTATTCATAGTATCCTACTGATTTTGTTTTTACGGCGTGTACATACAATCCTAATCCACGAGCAGTATTTGGCATTCCTTCCTCACTACTTATGATTTCAAACCCTTCACATTCTAAATAGTGTTCAAGCCAATGTTTATTCCAGACAGAAGTGTGATGGTAAAAATCAGGGCTGTTTTTATCATTTGGACCCCCCATCAATTCATATACTAATGTCCTGAAAGTAATATGTGAAATTGGATCATTTTGATATAATGAAATAATAGCATCAAAACTGGGAACAATGATTTTTAATTCACCCCCCATCTTCAAACACAGATTCCAATTGAAAAACAAAGTATAAAGAGAGTCAACTGGGATATGTTCAACCACATAGATTGCACGTATTCCATCCCATCCTCCACCCACTGTGCCATATAAATCAATGATATCTGCCTGTATGAAATCAAATTCACAAAGTTTCTTTGTTTGTGGGATTTGTAAATCCACGTTTAACATGTCTTTTTGTAAATCTTCACCACAACCTACGTTAATCCATTTTTTTGATGTTTGTTGTACTATTGCCATAAATTTTTTTTTGATTATAACCAAGGAGACATTCGTTCCTGTCTTTCTTGTGAATAAGTATGTAATTTATCTTGATATTCTTTTTTGATCCTATCGGATAATTCATATCCAGGATCAATTCCATTGTTTTTGAAAGCTACATACCTACGGAAACACGCCCCACAATCACCACAGTGTCCTTTTTCAGGGGAAAAACAACCTACAGTTTTTAACAATTTTTCAATATCCCCTCCTTTTGATAAATACGCTCTGACCATATCAGTTTTGTCCATATCAACAAAAGGAGTTTTGATTTTTATTTCTCGTTTAGTAAGATAAGACAA
>PWOD01000111.1 GCA_003557545.1 bacterium
TAACTATTAATCATTGCCTTGACCTTACCACTAGTCGCCCCGGCAATAAACGGATCACCCCGCTGAAGGGTTCCCTGCTGAACAATGACAGTGGCAGTAGTCCCCATTCCCTTTTTCTTCTCCACCTCAACGATCGTCCCCTTTACCGGGCGGTCCGGGCTTGCCTTGAGATCAAGCATTTCAGCCTGAAGCGCAATCATTTC
The DNA here is from genome assembly GCA_003557545.1 of bacterium. GTDB lineage: Bacteria > T1Sed10-126 > T1Sed10-126 > T1Sed10-126 > T1Sed10-126 > PWOD01. The sequence continues at coordinate 204 of PWOD01000111.1, forward strand.
AAGGAGCTCATCGATACCCGAGCCAGTAAGCGCAGAAAGTTCAACAGTTATTATTTCGCCTCCCCATGCTTCAGGAATAAGTTGATGTTCAGACAGCTGCTGATATATCCGCTGCGGATTGGCTTCCGGAAGATCGATCTTATTAACAGCAACAATGATCGGAACTCCGGCAGCCTGGGCGTGGTTTATCGATTCCACAGTCTGCGGCATAACACCATCATTGGCTGCCACAACCAGCACAACCAGGTCGGTTACCTGAGCCCCCCGAGCTCGCATTGTAGTAAAAGCCTCATGACCTGGCGTATCGATAAAAACAAATTCGCCGGCCGGGGTTTTGACTTCAGAAGCTCCAATTTTTTGGGTTATTCCACCCGATTCTCCCGAAACCACATCAGTCTTTCTAATTGTATCTAATAGCTGAGTTTTACCATGATCAACATGACCCATTACAGTAATAACTGGCGGACGCGATTGAAGTTCTTCTTCCGGAACATCGTCGTCCAGCTGAATCTTCTGAAAAGCTGGTTCTGGTTCCTTCTCTTCAAACTCAACTGTCCTACCATATTCTTCAGCAAGTAGTTCAACAGCCTCTTCTTCCAGCCGCTGATTTATCGTCACCATTTCCCCCAGTTCGATCAATTTTTGTATTGCTTTATTAGGCGAGATATCCAGCTCTTCAGCCAGCTCTGCGGTAGTTATCTCACCTTTGACAACAATTTTTGGAGCAGATTCTCCTGAGTTTTGGTCAGATTCCAGATCAACAGCCGTTTCATCTGGAGAAACTTCATCATCCACCTGCTCGGACTGTTCCTGAGCCGTTTCATCCAGATAATCCCGAACCATCTCAACCAGATCATCATCAATTCCACTCATATGACTTTTTACCGAAACATCAAACTCATTTTCCAGCAGTTCGATAAGTTTCTCACTTTCCATCGACAGCTCATTCGCAACTTTATAAACTCTCATTTCCTGACCTCTCCTCAGTAATCTCAATTAACTCAATAAACTAAAATGAACTACAATTACTCTAATTCAACGCGGCCGATAACCAAAAGCTATCAACTATCTTTAAACGGTTTTAGTTCAGGCTCAGCCGACTCATCAGAATCAGTCTTTGAACCGGAAGAATCACCGAAAATAGATGCTTTAATCTGTTCGGCGGTCTCCTCAACAGATTTTTCACGGGGCCGGCTCTGTACAGCAACCTCCTGAACGTACTCTGTTATCTGCTGATAAATATTTTCAGCCTTTTGCTTCCCAACCCCGTCTACCTGCTGCAATCCTTCAATCCCGGCCTCAACAATCTTAGTCGGACTATCCAACCCGGCATCAACTATCCTGGCAGCCAGACTATCGCCCACACCTTTTATGTTTTGCAAAAAGTCGTCCGGTTTTTCTTCTTCAGTGACAGTATTTTTGAAAATCGATGCAGCAACTTCAAGCGCTTCATCACTCTGCAGGGAAGCAAACTCCTGCTCGCCATAAATATCGATCGACCAGCCGGAAAGCTTGGCGGTTAACCGGGCATTCTGACCGCCCTTACCAATAGCCAGAGAGAGCTGATCCTCCGGCACCACCACCTGGGCTACTCCATCATCTTCCTGCAGACTAACCCGGGTAACCTTAGCGGGGCTTAAGGAGTTAGAAATAAACTGACGAATATCTCTGTCATAGGGAATAATATCGATTTTTTCCCCACTGGTTTCTCTAACTATTGACTGAATTCTTGAGCCCTGTGGCCCCACACAGGTACCGATAGGATCGATCGTAGGATCTTCCGATTTTACCGCCACCTTAGAGCGACGCCCCGGTTCTCGAGCTACATCAACAACCTTAACAAGTTCATCATGTATCTCTGGAATATGCAGTTCAAAAAGTTTTTCAATAAGCACAGGATGGGTCCGTGACAGAACTATCAACAGACCCTTGCTATTAATACTCACCTTAACAATAAGAAACTTTACCCTGTTACCTACCCGGTAATCATCAGCATCCAGCTGTTCACGATATGGAAGAATCGCTTCAACCTTGTCGTCCAACCGGACATAAACAGTCTTCTCGCGAAACCGCTGAACAACTCCATTGACCAGAGTCAACTCTTTTTCTCGATATTTTTCATACTGCTGACGCTGCTCACCCCGAGAAATATTGTCGGAAAAAATATCTTTAGCCAGTCGCAAACCAGAGCGACTGAGCTTATCGATCTTAATCGGAATTTTAACCCTTTCACCAAACCGGGGATTTACAGTATGTTCTTCTGCCGTATCGATATCAACCTGACAGGCATCATTAAACGGTTTTCTGACTATCTCTTTTTCAACCAAGATTTCCAGCTTGTTTTTAGATAGATCAATATTTATTTCTACATCAAAATCCTTAGGAATGTTTTGTTCCCGCCTGTAGGCTTTAGTCAGCGCATCTTTGAAGGCGTCAATAACCACCTTCTCATCGAGTTCTTTACCTTCCTGTATCTCCCTTATAGCTTCTAAAAAAGGCTCAGCCATATCATTTTTTCCTCCCGCTTTTAAGAGCTTCTTCAGCATCAAAATAAAGTCTCAAACTTGCCACACTGGCTATTGGTAAAGCAACCTGCTGTTGGTTAACCTGTAATAAAATCTCTTCGGAACTCTGACCATTCAGCTGGCCTTTCCATTCCTTTTTCCCCTCAACCTGCATAAAACAGTTAACAAGAACCGGGCGTCCCTGGAAAATCTCTAATTCTTTACGACGACGCAACTTACGCTTTAGTCCCGGTGATGAGACTTCCAGATCATAACTACTGCGTAGATCGGGCAGTTCAAGGTCAATCAACGGACCCAGATAATCACTAATTTCTTGACAGGTCTCCAGAGCAACTCCCTGTTCACGATAAACAACCAACCTGATTAACGGTTTGTCTTCATGGGTTTTCAGTTCAACATCAATCAGTTCTACCCCGAGCGGATCAACTAATGGCTTGAGATTCTTATATAATTTCCGCTCACGGTTCGTAATAGTTTGCTCCACAGTTTACAACTCCAACCAGCAAATAGTTTGTCCTGAAAAAACCAACATCCCCAGGGTATTTTCAGCCGTAAACAACACTGTTCCCGGAGTTCACCAAAGAAAAAAGATTATACCAAAGAGTTACCAGTAAACAACAGAAGAACACCGTTTAACCAAAGATTAATAAAACCTCTGCCCTGCAAGTCGAACCAACCGGGAAAAAAGCAGCTAATAATCAATTAAGCGGCCGGCGGAACGGTTGATCTGACAGGAGCGTTTCTCCCGCAAGCTCTGTCAATAAGAAATTAGAACTATCGACCCCTGGTTCAACAACCAACTGCTGGCCGATCGAAAAGACTCTTTTTGAACTATAAACTCCATCAATTTTCCAGAGAAAAGAGGGTGGGTTATGCTCTTCTGATTGGCTGATCAGGGAGATTATTTCAGACCTTTGATAATCAGTTTTCAGCTGGTATTCAGCACCATCTTCAATTAGATCATCCGGCATCAAAACAGTTCCGTCAGTGGCAATCAACCGGGCTGGCAGTTCAAATTTATCCGGACCAAAAAAGACAACTAATTTTTCCTCTGGCAAATAATCAGCTGCTTCAAGTTGAAGCGGTTGAGGACTGTCCGGCGGAATAATCTCGACCTCATCGCCCGACCTGACTAGATGCTGATGATCAACCTGGTGACCATTAACTTTAACCCGGGGGTTGAGCTGTTGATCTAAACTTTCAGTTATCCACTCAGCGTCCAGGGAAAACATGATAATCGAATCGGGATGTGGTTCATAAGAAGAATAATCAAGTTCTTCCAACAGCAAACCGGCCGTCAAGCTGTTTGGTTCGGCCAGACGTTTAACCTGCTCGCCGTTGAGGGTAAAATCCATCACGACCTGCCCCTGTTCATGAGCCGCCATCAATAATATTCCATAGGCCGTATAATCAGCAGTAGAACCCAGCAATCCCTGAGGATCTATAACCCATGCTTTCAACCGGGGGCCACGACGAATAACCTGCTCCTCCTGGAGACCGAAAGTCCGGGAGATAATCCACTCTATCCCGGGGTAAGCAGCTCCCCCACCGGCCAGCAGAAAGAGCACCGGCCGGCGCTCTTCAACCCAATCTTTCAGTTCCTCCAGTTCACTGTGCAGCAGAGGATTCAACCAGCCTAAAATCGTCGATACCGACTGCTGCTTTTCCTCGCCACTAATACCCCGATAGTTAACTGCAGTAGCTTCCCCCATCTGCCGTTTAATCCCTTCGGCCTCAGCAAAATCAACCAGCAGCTGATCGGCCAACTCGCGGGTCAGTTTATCACCACTACCAAGAACAGTGGTAAAATCCTTGATACGATTATCCTCAATCAGAGCAGCATCGATGGTTCCCGCCCCGAAATCAAGCACTCCTATTGAGGGTTTAAACTCATGGGGAGGGAAAGCCGCCTCAACAGCAGCACGTGGTTCCAAAACCAGCTGACCTGCCACCAGCCCGGCCTTTTCAATAACTCTTTTTTTGGTTTCAATTTCAGCCATATCAAGCGTCGTAAGCATATATCTAACTGTTATTTTCTGTCCAAACTGACCGAGCAGATTTTTAACAGGCTGATCGTCAACAAACTGTTCAATTGCCGATTTATCAATCAACGCCTCAGAAGCAATACGCCGCGAAACCTTACGGTTCAGCTGATCGAGATCCTCCGCGGTAATCTCCCGGGAATTAGCAAATTTTAGTTTAAAACTCTTTTCCATACAGCGAAGACCACGCCCTGGAACGGCAAAATTAGCAACTTTAACCGAACAGCCGGAATCTTCAGATAGCTGTTTTACCAGCTGTCTAACGGTCTTAGCCACAATTTCAACATCAACAATCCTTCCCTCTTCTATGGCCTTTTCCGGATATTCAGCGATTGCCCGGGCTAACAGTTCAAGTTTTCCATCCTTAAATCGACCCAAGAAACCAATAACCGTTCCAGTTCCAATATCAAGTGCCAGTAATTCATCCATCAACTTTACCTCCGATAGGTTGCCACAGTTGCGCCGGCACCACCTTCATCCCAGCCGGCAGATTGAAATCTTTCAATATAATCAGTTGTTTCCAGAACTTCACGTACCCGCTGCCGGGCGACGCCACTACCGATCCCATGAATAATCCTGACTCTTTCCCAGTTTTCTGCATAACCCCGATCAAGGAAAACCAGGAGCTTTAACCTTATCTCATCGGGACTGAGCTGATGTAAATCAATTTCTCCGTCTACCCACTGCATTCTGTTTCACCCTGGAAAGATAATCTGATTTTAAATAAAACCGCCAGTAACGCTCTTTAGCAAGACTAATACCGACTCGTGGACTCTCGTAGATGACTGTCTCTGCCGGAGCCGGTTGCAGTCTGAGATCAGTATCACCCCAGGCAGGAGTTCCATTAAACTGTCCCAGGAGGTTAAGAGCCTCAGTCAATTTACCCGGGCCATTTGATAGATCTACCCCGGTTTGATTGGGACGCCAGTTAAACATCAGCTTTTCGCCGGATAAAGGTTCAACAGCTCGAATTAAGACCGCTTCCCCCTGACCCGCCGGACCACAGACAAGATTTAACATCCAATGAATACCATAACATTGATAAAGATACCAATATCCCGGCGGACCAAACATAACCTCTGATCGAGGAGTTTTACCGTTAAAAGAATGAGAAGCCGGATCATTCTCCCGATAAGCTTCCGTCTCAATAATTTTAACCTTGACCGACCGGTTATCAGCGGTTTTTCTAACAATCACTGAGCCTAACAGACGGGGGGCCACCAGTACGGCCGATTGTTCAAGAGAAAGCCGGTCAACAATCACGATAGTCAGATTGTCCGCCTAACCAGGGGGCCAGCCCATGCCCCGGCCCGCCAGGAGATGCAGGTGCAGATGATTTACTTCCTGCCCACCATCCCGGCCACAGTTAATCACCAGCCGGTACCCAGTTTCTGCAAACTCTTCCTCTCGAGCTATCTGAGCAGCCACGAGGAAGAGTTTTCCAACCAGGTTAGCCTCTTCTGAACCATTCACCTGATTAACCGTTGCAATATGCTGTTTGGGAACGATCAGAAGATGAATCGGAGCCTGGGGGTCAATATCTTTAAAGGCAATTATATCGGCATCTTCATAGACAGTCTCTGATTCAATCTCACCAGCAGCTATCAAACAAAAAAGACAATCCGACATCTGCTCACCTCCGCAAAACAGGGTAGTTTGATTGATCTATAAATTTATCTAAAGACTGTATTGATTAACAACCGGCAGACACCCCATCTGACAACGGTTACTAACGGACGCCGAGCAATCTGTTTCAGCAATAATTTAATCGGTGACTAACCGGTAAAAGTTGTAACAATGGCCGTTCAATTGTTAATTTGATAATATCATAATTGACCGATTAGTTACATAAAAAATCCCGGGATGGTCAAATCAGCTCATACAGCTTAACCGACCATTTCCTGAATTGAGCCAACAGCGGAGGTTAATTGATGGAGAGCTTAGAAAAAACTCACTCTAATAGTGCAGACTGCACAGTAGTCGCCTGGGATCTGGAAAATATAAGTGCAGCCCGGCGAATTATTAACTCCGTAGAACAACAGACTGTTAAACCAGAGCGATTAATTTTTGTGGTAAATCAACCGGCCAAACAATATCAAAAGTTAATTAAAAGTTGGAAGCTACCGATTAAACCAGATTCACTTATTTCGTCAACCGAAGATGATTTTATCAGCCGACTAAAAGAAAAAATAACAACTGAATTTTTCCTCTGCTGTTCCGGCCAGTTCAGTTGGGATAAAAACTATCTAAAAAACCTTCTACAGTCACTCCTGGATCAGCCTGAAGCTCACAGCTCATCGGGGATTATTCTGCTGCCGGATCACCTGACCGACTATCAAAAAAGTTTCTGGGTAGGATTAAACCATCTGTTCAGCGGCCAGAATTTCAACCCGGGGAAAGGCCGAATCGATTCGATTCCGGCCGGGTCCCTGCTGCGAAAAAAAACTCTGGAACCCTTTGAAAATTTAACAGACTCCCAGCTGCCAGGATCAACCCGAGAACTATTAACGCTAATTGAGAGTAACCCGGGTAAACAGCTTTTTCAGCCCCGGGCAATCCAATATTATCATCCGCCCACCGACTGGCGAAAATTCACCGAACAAATCTACAGACGGGGCCAGTTCAGAGGAGGACTGGCAAACCGTGGCTGGATAACCAACATGAATCAATGGCGGGAGGATAAACTGTTTACTCTGTGGACTTTTTTACTCTGCTGGAATCCGGCGGGCTGGGGCATAATTTTACTTGATCTCCTACTGGCCGCCGGAATTGCAATCAACCAGAGAGTTCAGAACAAAACTGACCTCCGGTTATTCTTCTGGTTTCTTCTGATTCATTTTGCCAGCTGGACGGGATGGCTAAGCCGCCGGTTTAAAATATCAACCTCTAAAAAAAGCTAAAAAGCTAAAAATTTAAGCGCCTCACGCGCAACTCTTTTATCCTCGATCAAATCGAAAAACTGCTCCGCATTACGCGGACGAGTGACAAACAGTTTAGAAGCTCGACGAGCACCAATACCGGGAACAGCCTGCAGCTGTTTAAGGCTTGCCCGATCAAAATAAAGAGGTGTTTCTACCGCGGTTAAACTACGGTACCCATGTTCAGTTATTTTTAAATCATAAAACTTATCCAGTTCCAGAGGATACCTGACTCCGACTAATAGCGGATAACTGCCAAACTGACGACCAAAACTAATATCTCCCTCATGTTTTTCGATTAGCAGATCTTTAATAACAGTTCCCCGGGGAAAGATCCGTTTAAGTAAGGGCTGATCGATCTGCTCTCTAACCTGCTGTTTAAACTTTTTAAACAGCTGCGGATCAGGAGTATCAAACTGTTTACGGTGGGATAGAACCTGACGAATGTTTATCCTCCGTAGCCACAGATCATCATCTAGCAACTCCTTCAAAAATTTCAAATTTAACCGATAGGTTTCAGCTGTCTCGCCCGTTAAACCAGCAATAAAATTAAGTCCAGGCAGCAGACGAGGCATCCCATTATCTCCCCTATCTCTACCGTATTTATTGGTCAGCTCTACCGCAAACTTAACCTCTTCAGCTGTAGCATTAAGATTGTTCTGGTCTATCACCACGGGGTCGGCTGATTCCATACCGAAAGCCAACACATTACCCGCTGTAGTATGTTTAACTAAAATCTCCATAATCTCAGCTGATGGTCGAGGATGAGCAGCGATAATAGCAGGATTGGCATTATCCACATGTAAAGTCTTAATTTCAGGACAACTCTGAGTAATACCCTCAAATAAATTTCTTAATCTGTCAGGCGCAGGAGCTGGCCGTTCAGACTTTCCCAACTCCTCACAACAATAACTAAATATACAGGATTGTCCACCAATTCTAAAATGTCTTATACCCTGCTGATAAAGGCCCCGAATTTCACGAACAACTGATTCTGGAGAGCGAAACCGGGGAGTTCCATAAGCCGGTTCAGAACAGAAAGAACATCCCCCTGTGAAATATCTCACACAGCCGTGGTAAAGACTTATTTCAGCCAGCAAACGATCCGGAGCGCGGGCATGCTGATGAACAATTTTAGTCCCGGCCTGGAGCCAGTTCTCAAGTTCCTCTGATGAAGCCACTCTATCCTGTGGAGTGGCAGTAAGAAAATCAAAAAAATAGGCACTGAGATCTGCTTTTACAGTCTTCACCCTTGATTGTAACCGGGGAAGATCAGCCAGTGGACCACCGACAAAAACTTCAGGATACCGGTCGAGAACCTGATTGGCCTCAGCCAAACTGAGAGGTCGATCCAAGAGATAATTACCGGGGACAGTAACCCCCCCATAGAGCAAAACAAGGTCAGCTGCCGGCCGAATTCCAGCACGATACTGACTGACTGTTATATATTTATAAGGGAGACCTGAAAGTTCACAAACTCCAACCAGTTTGCGAGGTTCAGGAGCCAGGTATGGAGGCACACCCAGCAGGCCGGGTTCATCAACAAATCCATCTAAAATTAATACCTGCAGTTGGGCCACACCCCTAACTCCGAGAGAGTAAAATTTTTTTGCTTCTTATTTACTATCAGCTACTGGTTATAAGATTCAGTGGTGAACCTTTTAAAAACTGTTTTATATTCTCAACTGTAGTGCTCAGAATACGCTCAACTGCTTCCCGGCTATTATAGGCAAGATGGGGAGTAAAAATTACATTATCCATTTTCAACAACTGGTTGTTCTGAAGTAACTGCTGAAGCTTTTTGCGGGGAAAATCCTTATCAATAATACTCGGCTCTTCAAGAATTAAATCTTCTCCTTCTATTACGTCAAGCGCAGCCCCACCCAGCTTACCCTGCTTGAGCTGTACCAACAGTGCTTCGGTATCAATTAAGCCGCCCCGGGCAGTATTAACGATAATAGCATCGTCCGAACAAAGCTCAAGTTCCCTAGCTCCCAGTAAATGTTCGGTCGCCTCGGTGAGAGGACAATGCAGACTAATAATCTGTGAGCATTTTAACAGCTCATCCAGCTCGACATAATCGAACCCCAGAAGTTCGGCGATAAAACTCTCCTGGTGGATATCATAAGCTACCACGTTCATACCAAATCCCCGGGCCATTTTAATCACATGTTTCCCAATATGTCCGGTTCCAATAACACCCAGGGTTTTTCCCCGCAGATCAAATCCCCTGATATCATTAAAATTATATTCCCCTCGTTGTGTTTTCACGACAACCTGATGAATCTTTCGTGAGAGGGCAAGGATCAGAGCAAAACTATGTTCTGCTACGGTATTATCGCCATAGGTCGGGACATTTGTTACTGTAATTCCATTTTCCTCACAATAATCAAGATCGATATGATCATAACCGGTTGACCGTGTGGCAATCAACCTGAGATTAGGCCAGTTGGACAACTCCGCTGCCGAACAATCTGATCGGATAAATGTCGACAGCACCGAAGTCTGCTGTTTTATCTGTTCAGGTAACATATCAACGGTCGAACTGTGAAAAGAAAGCTTAAACTCACAGTTCTCAGTTTTAGCGGTAATATAATCTTCCTGCCACTGTTCAACCATCTCCACTATTACGGCATTTTCTGGCATCATTTTCACCCGGTGAAAAAAAGGTTTAATTCTGCTTGTTTATTTTAAAAGCTCCCTGGAAAAGATCACGCTGGTATTGCCACTATAAAAATCAATCAGTTATCAGCTGACCCCGATTCAAGTGGTAAAGCTGCATTTTCTCGGAAAGTATTCAAAACAATCGAAGTATTTGTCGCCAGGATGGCCGGATCTCCCTGAAGTTCTTTGATTATCGAATTCATCTGTTCACGGTCATGGAAACGTCCTATGGCAAGAATATCGTAATTACCGGTGATCTCATATATTTCAGAAAGATATGGATGTTTTTTTAACTGTTCAAGAGCTTCCTGAATACGATCTCCCTGAACTTTGAAGCGGGTTATGGCATTGTAATTATAGCCGATTTTATCGTAATCAATATCGGCGGTTATCCCCCTGAGAATCTTCTCATCCTGAAGCCGTTCAAGCCGTTTGCCAATTGTCGTTGCCGACACACCAAACTTATCAGCAAGCTCACGCAGAGACTGCCTGCCATCTCTCCTCAACTCAGCGAGAATTCGACTGGAAAGACGTTTATATGTCATGGTAAACCACCAACTAATCATTTTATTCGGCAATTAATGCCCGGGGCGAGATTTGAACTCGCACGGGTTATTCACCCACATGGCCCTCAACCATGCGCGTCTGCCGGTTCCGCCACCCGGGCTGAAAAGATATTATATCGGAGTCCAAAGAATTTTTCAAATCAAAACAACCAGCAAAAATTTTCTGTGATTAAAATTAATTAACGCTGGTAATAAGGGGAGTCCGGTCAGTAAAAATAAACATCAAACCGGTAAACTATAGGTTATCCTAAAAAAATTAGCTACTAAAAACAGTCAAATGAATAGCAAACTAAAATCACTTTACCGAATAATTGTCAGCGTTGAACTGCTGCTACTCCCGGAACCAGTTATCAGGTAGATATAGGTGCCGGAGGAGATAGACGGCTCCCAACTGGCTATTCGATCACTATTTACTGACAGATCACGGCTGACCAACCGCCGGCCATGCACGTTGTAGATCTCCAATCGAACCACCTCACCATAACCCTGTGGAACATAAAACTCCA
>PWOD01000135.1 GCA_003557545.1 bacterium
GCGGCCGTTTCGATCATTCCAACCTCTACCGGGGCGGCTAAAGCGACCACCGAGGTATTACCCGAACTGAAGGGCCGGCTGGATGGAATGGCTCTGCGGGTGCCGGTACCGAACGGGTCGATTGTTGACCTGGCAGCGCAGCTTTCCCAACCGGTAACCGTGGAACAGGTTAACGCGGCTTTTGCTGAAGCAGCAGCTGGTGAATTGAATGGAATTCTTGATTACACTGAAGAACAGCTGGTCTCTGTCGATTATATTGGTAATCCTAACTCCTCGATTGTTGATGCAGACAAAACAATGGTGTTGAATGACACCCATGTTAAGGTTTTGTCCTGGTATGATAATGAATGGGGTTATTCGAGCCGTATGGTCGACCTGGTTGACCTGGTTCTTTAACGAGGAGTAGATAATGAAATTTCCCAAAAAAACGCTCGATGATCTAACAGATTTAAAGGGTAAGATAGTTCTGACCAGGGTAGATTTTAACGTTCCTCTGGATTCCTCCCAGGGGGTGACTGACAGTACCCGGTTAGAGGCAGCAGCCCCAACGATCAAACGGATTATTGAACTGGGTGGCATCCCTCTTTTGATGAGTCACATGGGTCGTCCGGCCGGCCAGGTTGTTGAGGAACTGCGGCTGGCCCCGGTTGTCGAACCACTTTCCCGGCTGCTTGGCTGTCCGGTCAAGGCGGCTCGTGATACGGTTGGTGAATCGGCCCGCCAGATGATTGATTCACTGCAGCCCGGTGAGGTCGGTCTGTTAGAAAATCTTCGGTTTCATTCGGAAGAAAAACAGAATGATCGGGAGTTTTCCCGTGAACTGGCCAGTCTTGGCGATCTTTATCTGAACGATGCTTTCGGTACGGCTCACCGTGCCCATGCTTCGATTACCGGTGTTACCGAGTTTTTGAGCCCGGCCGTGGGTGGTTATCTTATCGAGGCTGAGTTTGAAAAGCTAACCGAGGTCAGGGACAATCCTGAACGTCCCCTGATGGTTCTTCTGGGTGGGGCTAAACTGGCTGATAAGTTGCCGGTCATCAAACATTTTCTCGAGCAGGCTGAGGTGGTAATGGTCGGCGGTGCAATGGCCTATACCTTTGCTCTGGCCCGTGGTAATTCGGTTGGAGAATCCCGGGTTGAACCGGATTTTGTTGATGAAGCTCGCGATATTCTGGAAAACCGTGATAGGTTCAAAGGTGAGCTTTTACTGCCGGTGGATAATCTCATACTGGATACAACCAGCGATGGTCAGAGGATTAAAACTACCACGACCGATTCGATTGATGAGGGTTGGGAAGGGATGGATATCGGGCCTAAAACTGTGGAAAAATTCTGTCAGCAGCTGGAATCAGCCGGTACAGTCTTCTGGAACGGTCCCTTTGGTGCCTTTGATTATGATGAAAGGTTTGCCCGGGGAACCCGGAAGATTGCGGAAAAACTGGCCGGTCTTGAGGCAAAGGTTGTCGTCGGTGGTGGCGATAGTGCTTCGGCCGTGAAACAGTCCGGTTTTGCCGATCAACTGTACCATATTTCAACCGGCGGAGGAGCTTCTCTGCAGCTGGTTCGCGGCGTTGAACTACCCGGATTTAAAGTACTCGATGATAAATAATCTTAACTGTTAAAATTCATAGATAAATCAGGAGTGAGTCAATAATGAGTCGACGGATGATGCTGGCCGGTAACTGGAAAATGAACAAGACGATATCGGAAGCGATAAATCTCGCTGTTCGTCTAAAATATAGCTGTAATTCAGTTAACGATCGAGATATTGTTCTCTGCCCGCCATATACCTCCCTTAAACCGGTGGCCGAAACGGTTAAGGACAGCTCTATTGAGGTGGGAGCGCAGAATATGCATCATCAACTTTCCGGCCCATATACCGGTGAAGTCAGTCCGGAAATGATCACTGATGCGGGGGCGGACTGGGTGATTATTGGACACAGTGAAAGACGTCAGCATTTTTCCGAGGATAATCAGCTGCTCCATGAGAAGCTGGCAACCGCTGCCCGGGAAGAGATCAAGGTGATTTTTTGCGTTGGTGAGACCGAACAGCAGCGGGACGAAGGTAAGGTTGCTGAGGTGTTAACTTCGCAGCTCAAGGAGACTCTGTCCGGACTTGACCACCCTGATTTTGTTGAGCTGGTTATTGCTTATGAGCCGGTCTGGGCGATCGGTACCGGCAATACGGCGACGCCGGAACAGGCCAATCAGGCACATCAGCTCCTCCGCCAGGTGCTGGCTGATATCTTCACGGCTGAAATCGCCGGGCAGATACGTATTCTCTATGGTGGCAGTGTGAAACCACACAATGCTGCGCAGCTGTTAGGGCAGTCCGATATCGATGGGGCACTGGTCGGCGGCGCCAGCCTGGCAGCGGATGATTTTACCGCCATTGTTAAGTTTGATACAGAAGAAAATATTTCTATTGTCGATTTTTAGGTAAAGTACGAAAATAACTGTAAGGGTAGTGGTTAAAAAATGTTTGGTTTAACCGGGATAGTTTTAGCGTTGTATCTGTTGATAGCAGTTGCACTGATTATTGTGGTACTTCTGCAGTCTGATCAGAGTATGAATCTGTCCGGACTGGTGGGTGGTGCTTCACAGTCGGCGATCGGCAGCCGCCCAAAATCGGTAATGACCAAGGTTACAACCGGTCTGGCCGTTCTGTTTTTTGTTGTCGCCGTGTTTTTTGCTGTTGTTCCACCGGATGAGGAAGGGGCCCTGGCTCCCGGGCTGATAACCGATCCGGTTGCCCAGGAAGAACCGGTTGCACCGGGTGATCCGGCGACCGGTGACTTTGACCCTTTCCAGGCTCCCCAGCAGCAACCACCGGCAGAACAACAGCCGGGAGAACAGCCGCAGATGCAGCAACCACC
>PWOD01000236.1 GCA_003557545.1 bacterium
CCGTTCTTTTTTCCGCCTATTTAAATTATTCCATTCCGATTTTGTTCCGATGTAATTATTTTCACCCGCCCAATCTTCATTGATTTTTTCTCCCATCAACTCTCTATATAACTCAGTTTTTTCGTTTCCGCAAAAAAACGGCGGAAAACGCCAACTTTTCAAATTAATTTGAGGGTTCTGTGATCGATAATAGTGATCAGAGTGCCATTGATAATTTTCAGGGCTATCAGTTAGTCCAGCTTTTGGTGCATTTTGATGAATATAGGGGACAAGTTGGAGAAGATAGGAGTTGTTAAGAATAATTTTCATTCCAGGACGATCTTTGAATAAATTACCATCACCGGCATGAACGGAATTGAAATAGCGAGCGTACTTCATATGAATGGTTTGAAATATACGACCGAAGGGTATTGGTCCCATTTGTCCAAGCAAATGATAATGATTGGTTAAAAGGCTATAACCACCGATAGCGGCCTTCATACGATCAAAATCTGAGTCGAGTATTTTTAGAAATTTGCGTCGGTCAGCGTTTGTATAAAATAGCGGAGCCCCTCGCTGCTGTCGAGCAAAAATATGATACCAGTATCCTTCGTGAAACTGTCTTGGTGGATAAGCCATAGTGGCTACTATTGTATTATATTTATTTATTTTTTAAACAACTTTACCTCCGAGGTAAAGTTGTTTGCGTTTTTTAGGGTTGTATTAGGACGGAGATTACGTCAAGGTCCTGGATGTTTGCCTGGTGTTCATCCAGCCATTCCATAAGGCGGTGAATCTGATAGCTGGTTTCACCCGCCAGCGGGGGGCTTTCTTCAAGTAAACGTTGGAAACCTGATGTTGGTAATGGTGTGGACGATAAAATTGCAAGATAAAGATCCTGAGTTGGTTGATTATGTTCGATGGGGAAGGCCATGAAAGCTTCACCGGCGGCTTGCTCCTTCTGGCTGGGTATTTCCCGATTGGACCCGGGTTGAATCTGTAAATTTTCATCAAGAATGCTGACTCTGCCATCCTCATAAATATTAAACAGAGTTATGTGACCTTCTGTCTGTGCAGCAATTTCAAAGATGAACCAGTCACCCTCCCGTAAGCGATTGTAACCACGCAATATATCTAAAGGACGCAGAGATAATTGAACCAGGTTGTTAGCGTTCTTTACCGGTAATCCGAACAACCGGGGAAAATCAGGTTCATCCAGTGCAACATGGAAAGGTTCCGACTCCTCGGGGCGAACCACCAGATACCACTGTTCGTCGCGGCGTTGAAGATTAAGTTCAACTGTGGCCTGTTCACCGCCCTTACGCAAAAGGGTAGATTCAATCTTTGGGATGATATTACCGTTTATCAACGACCGAGGACCGATCCATTTTACAGATCCGGGTTGAATTCTCAGAGAGTTTTTAATTTTTTCTGCCACAACGACCGGTGCCGCACGACGATCAAGTATAATGATAGCGTAGTGTTGATCGCCCACCTGTTTGGATTTCTCCAGCCGCCAGTCCTTTAGATGATGAGTGGCTTCAGCTCGTACCCGATGTGTATATTCCTCGGTTATCTGCTGTTGTTGCTCCTGTACAAACTCCATTGTCAGATCCTGGGCTTCAGAGTGTATAGTAACGCCAAGTTGTCGGGAAATATCCTCAAGCGCATTAAGCCGCGCCTGTTCGGGAGAAGCCCCGCGACCGTAGCCTCGGATAATCCGGGTTTCTTGTGGTGGATAAAAAGGATTAATATACCAGTCTGGTGAACCGGTCTCTGATGGTTCAATTGTTTGCTCAATATCCGTAACAGTATCTTGCCCACTGATCCCGAGACAGGCGGTTAAAAAGATTGTTAAGCTTAAAATTAGTGCTATTTGTAGAAGGTTTTTACCAGTCAATATTAGACACTCCAAAGAACTCCGGTGTCTGGTGATAAGCTGATCCCATTTCTAGCGAGGAGTCTTCTACGTTACTGCGTACGTACTGGACGAGTTGCTGGCCACGATAGTTTTCCATAATGCCCTTCATCAGCCAGTAACTGAACAGTCGATGCTGGCGTTCAAAATAGGCGTTGGAAAACTGTTCGTCGGTGCCCGCCGTGAGCAAAGTTAACTTATCGGGAAGCCGGGTTGGGGAGGCTTCGCCTCTCAGAAGCCGGCCGGCCGGGGCCACCCCTTCAAACACCAGTTGATCCTCGTTTACCTGGCCGGAGAAACAGGCATCGATAAAACCAAAGATCTGTCGGGCCCGGGAAGAGTCAAGTCGGTTATAAAGCGCCTGAAGTGAGAACTGTTCGAAGCGGTCATAGGAGCCGGGCGAGGCATCCTGCGCCAGAATATAAGCGGCGTCACCGGTGCGGGAGGGAACCCCGTGACCTGAGTAGTAAAAGAATAGCACATCGTCATCTCGCAGCCGCGCCAGCATCTGTTCCAGCCGGGCGTCGATTCGGCCCACCGTAGCGTCTCTACCGGTGAGCACAGTCATGTTACGGTCGGTGTTAGGTACTCCGAGCCGCTTATTTGCCACCTCCCGAAAAAATTCCGTTGAGCGTTCAGAGAAGGGGACGTCCGGGGCTTCAGAATAAACCTCAATACCGATAGCAAACAGGTAGTGGTTGGGATTTTCTGGAACTGGCTCGACATGATCCAGTATCTCTCGCAGATCATCGTAAAATTGAATAGATTGTGCTCGTTCTTTACCAGTTCGGGTGGGGACGTCCCATTCATACATCGGCGCCCGGGCTTCAATGGAGCCGCCGCGTCGCAATTCGACCTGACTGCTAAGATCAGCCATCTCTATGCTGGCCCGCTGACGTAGCTCTCCCTCGGGGGGATTCATCGTATAGCGAGTCTGTTGTATTTCTACCGAGGCAGATGCCCAATCGATCCCAGAACCACTTATTTCGAATCTTATTTCCGGGTTGGTTTGTTTGAGCTCTTTTAGAAATTTAGGTCCTTCCTCAGTAAGATTTACGAACGATTTGCGCAACATTAATTGCTGGGAGAAATCTCCAGCCCAGTCTTGATCTGAACCAATTGTTACGGTAAATACCCGAGCGTCAGCATTGTATTCGGCCTGTTTAATTACCGGGTTACCGAAAACCATTCGGAAGGTTTTGTTAACCACACCAGGCCACAGGATATTCTGATAAAAGGCATTAATATCTTGTTCGAGTTGGTCGGCCTCTCTATTGTAGAGTTCAGCCTCCTGTTCCCAGCGTCGAGCTTTCTGCTGGTATTCGTTGCGTAGACGTAATACTCGTTGGCGGTATTGGGCGGTGGTCTCAAACTGACCCTGTTCGGCCCGAGGCGGTTCGGGCTGGCTGGCTGCAAGTTGTTGCTCGCGAGCGGTTATTTCGGCCTGCCGCGTACGCAATTTTTCGGGTAGAATATTTTCACTGCGGGAAAGGTTGTCAAACCGTGTTCGAGCCCATTTCTGGACAAGTTCGAACCCTCTTGCATCGTATGGAACATCAAGTTCGCTTCCGTCTGGATAGGTAATCCGGGTCCAGTCGAAACGTGATAGTCTCTGGATAGCCACACGGTTTTTCCAGTTTGTCCCTATACGAACGTTTTGAATGATAGCAAATGTATAGGCATCAGTTCCTGGAACTACGCGCGGACGGTGTGTTCGTTCTGCTGCAGGAGTAGTTTCTTTAAACGGATCAGTCATTGCGTAAAATGGGCGAAGAGTATTGGCATCGAAGGCCACGAAGTTTCCACCGTATTGTGTATGTTTTAGAGCACCATCTTCAACGTGAAAAAATGAATCGGTTGAGAACTGACGCAGAAGGGTAGAACTGTCGTGTGAGTAGCGAATTGACCAGGGATCCATCGTATCGGTATGGAATTGGGAGCTTTGTACTCCGCCCCGGCGGAGCATGTCGCCTGTTTCGGCATCGTAAATACGTATGTTGTAGTAATACATGGCTTCAGCAACCGTTCTGCCGGTACTGCGCCGTAGGGCAACTGCTACTTCCGATCCGTCAGGAGAAAATACTGCATCAGCCGGTTCTATCTCGGCCTGATCGCTTACGAACAA
Organism: bacterium; assembly: GCA_003557545.1. GTDB lineage: Bacteria > T1Sed10-126 > T1Sed10-126 > T1Sed10-126 > T1Sed10-126 > PWOD01. The sequence goes on from PWOD01000236.1 coordinate 4,023, forward strand.
GAGGGTATGAACGATGTCATCGCTTTGGGTATCAAGAATTCTGACGTAATAATTCCAGTTTCGATCTCTTCCCCAGACTACAATTTGTGAACCGTCTGGGGATAGGCCTGTGGATGAATAAGGTAATCGAAGCACGTTTTTAGTTCGACCGGATCCAAGGTCGATGAAATAAATTGCCCTGGAGGGGTTTCCGGCAGCCACAGCCAGGATCTGGTTGTTCCGGGTGATTGTAAGATCATTTATAATTGGGTCAAAAGAGAATCGCTGGAGCAGTTCACCAGTTATGCCGTCAAAAACCCTGATGTCCCTGTCGATGTTTTGCTCTGTGCTCCTCGAGTTGAAAGCGTAGATTAGCAGAGAACCGTCTGGACTGAACTGCCAGTGTTCGTCGCTTGCAAACACGGAGGCCCGCACGTCAAGCCGGCGTATCTGTTCTCCGCTTTTCAGCTCTTCCAGATAAGCTCCATCACCGGTGTGTGTGAGTATATGGGACTGATTTGGAGAAATCTGCAGGGCTCGCATCTGTCTTCCTTCTGAAATCACAAATGAACGCAGTGTTTCAATTTCAGGGGTGGTCACCTGTTTGTGGTGGGGGAAGAACGGCACATTGCGGGCGGACCAGATAATTTCGTGAGATTCTTCCGCGGTTTGTAGATGAGGAACCTGTGGTCTATCATTATCTACAGCGGTTGTTTTAAAGGTGGGAAGACAGGAAGTAGTTAGGACGATAAATAAGAATAATACCACGATAAAATTATAGGTGAATTTCATAATGACCTGTCCCAGATGCAAAAATCAATAAAAAACAAATTCAGACTCAGTATAATATAGAAATGAAGAAAATTCAACTAAACAACTTAATAAAGTCACAGGAGATTTCTTCTTTTGGCTATTTATAAGTAGAAAAATGGAAAATTCTTATCATAAAAGATTTAGTTTATAAATTAAATTTCCCGAAATTTTTATGTATAGGTCTAAGATTATCTGGCTAAACTCGCCGCTTGTCAGTTCTATCGATTCTCAATTTTGCTGTTATGACTGGCGTTCGCTTTTTCTAATAGTGTTTTGATTTTATGGCGATCAGCTTCTTGGGCTAGATCCAGAGCTGTTCGCCCGTCTTCCAGTTGAGCGTTTAGATTAGCTCCCATTTCTAATAAAACTTCCAGAACACTGGCTTGTCCTGTGCTGGCCGCCATATGTAAAGCCGTCATTCCGAGGGAGTTTCGTGTCTCCACGTCTGTGCCACAATGATGACCAGCTCTGGCGAGATCAGGCCAGCCATATTCTGCGGCCAGATGGAGAATGGTTCCGGTTGATGTTTTTTGTCTGGCAATTCCGGCCAGAAAGAATTGATCGAGTAGTTTAGTATTGTTTGTATCCCAGAGTTCTGTAAAAAAGCCCAGTATTCCAGTTTTTATCGGGTCAGCAAAACCCGTAAGTTCTGCTACCCGCTGGCGGGCTTGTTTTTGTTCTGTATCGGTTGGGTAACAGATCAGACCGTAAGGCAGGGTGGAAATTCGCAGGGTTTGAGCTGTGGGTTTAGGGTGCTCATCCAGCAGGACTATTTGAGAGGTTGCCGGAGATACAGTTTGTAATTCTCGTTCTTTGTAAAGGCGAAGTACTGTGAGTGTTTCAATATCGAATGTTCCCAGTAGTTTATTAGTATCATATGATAGCAGTTTGGAATCGTTGTCATAAAATTTGACTAATTGAAGCGGTGCTGAATGTACAATATAAGAGTGAAATGAAGTTCCTTTTTTTACGTCAAACAGTTGAATTACGTGGTCATCTCCACCAGAAGCCAGACGGGATCCGTCACTGGAAAAAGCCAGGGTACGGACCGGTTGAGTATGGCCGACGAATAAATGTTCCTGTTGACCGGTGTGTAGGTTCCATAATCGAATGTTATTGTCGCCACCACCGGATACCCGCGATTTTTCGTCCGGTGAAATAGTCAGTGCAAAAACTCCTGTGTCATAAATCTGCTGGTGCTCCGGCAATTTATCAAGCTGCTTATTTAAGGTAAGACTCCAGATTACGATTGTGCCTTCGCCGGTCCCCGCAATTAGCCGTTCGCCGGTATGAGTCACAACAAGGGCGGTGATCGGTTTGTCATGGATGGTCCATTTTTTGTCTGGTTTTCCTGTGTTTGTATTCCAGCGCCGTACGCTTCCATCTTTATGTCCGGTAAAAAGATGATGGCTGTCCGGCGAAAAGATGATTGAATGGACCGGAAGGGGAGTTTCCCATTCGGTTCTTTTCATGGAGTTTTTCCCGGTTTTCACGACAGTTAGAATTTGTTTGTCATCTGTCTCCAGGACTAAACAAAGCTGGCTTTCGTCGGGGGAAAAGGTTGCTTTGGATACAGTCATATCGGCATCGATTACTGCATTAGCGGGCATTGCCCAACTGTGAGCTTGTGCATCGTAAGCGCTGAGTGGTGAGATAATATCGTCGCAAGTATTAATAAGCATAAATAGACTAATTAGCCAGAGAGATGTAAATAAAAATTTTGATGAAATTATTTTGAAAAAAACCACTGTTGCTCAACTCCTATGCGAGAAAAATATATTTGATGGTCAGGTTTTTTACCATAAAAAATATCGATCAATACGTATCAATCATATCTGCGTTTATCAGAACCGGCAACGGTTTGAGAATAAGATTTAAATTTATCGGGGTTATTTCGGGTAAGGTAGAAAATCTTTATAAAATTGAAATATTTAAAAGAAAATTGGTCGTGTTAGTTTTACAGATGGATATTGAATGTAATTTATTGGTCAAGCAGTTCTTTGAAAAGATATAATTATTGTATCTTTTTCAAAAAAGATCTCTGGAGTAAAAAATTGTTTATTCTAGTAATTGGTATTTGTCCTGTAGTGTTTCGTTTTTGACTTTTCGATATACTGCTCGAAAGGTTAGCAGTTATAGAAGTCATCTAATAATAATAGGTTCTGAGCGGAAGGAGGCTGCAATTATTATGAATGAGCGATTTCAGCCGGATGGATTAGTTCGAGTGGTGAAGTGGTTGATTGTTGTTATTCTGGTTTTTGGATTGGCGGGTTGTCTGTTCAGAAGTCCTTTGGTACGGGCCATTGAATCAGGTGACCTGGAGAGAGTGCAGTCTTTGATTGAAGCTGATCCTGATCAGCTTCACCAGGTGCAAAATCCGCTGGGCGAGGTACCGCTGGTGATCGCCGCTCGCTCGAGTTCTCCCGAAGTTGTTCGTTTTTTGTTGGAGGCTGACCAGGATCCAGTTGTGATGAGCTGGGTTGGGGTTTCCCGGCGGGCAATTGAGAACGCCGTTGCTTATGGAAATCTGGAAATTTTAAAGTTGCTGGTTGAGTATGGAGGGAGCGTAGAACCTGATTCTGAAGCTGAAAGATCACTATTGCATCATGCCGCGCGGGTTCGGGGAACTCCTGAATTGATCAACTACCTGATAGAACAGGGACACGGCGTTGATGATCAGAGTCGTTCGGCGGGATATATGCCACTGCATTATGCGGCATGGTCTGACCGGCCCGAGATAATAACAACCTTGATTGAAGCGGGTGCTGACCCTGGAGCCGTTTCTGATAATGGCTGGACTCCGCTGAGATTTGCAATTTTCAATTGTTCTCAGGAACTGTGGGATATATTGATTGACAGTGGCGCCGATCCAGATGAAGTGCGTCCAAATACGGCTCAGACTTTATCAGCCCGGGAATACATGGAAGTTGCTGAAGATTGTGGTCGGCGTTTAGTTGTTGAGTGAAGGGGTCTTTATAAAAAACTATTTTTTAAGTAAGTAGACTTACAAGAAATTTAAAAGGAGGTTGAATCGGTCAAGTTATGGCTTCTTTTAGCTGTACGTTTATGGAATATGAAAAACGTTATTGTTATCGCATAAATGCAGAATGTGTGCCAGGAAGACCCGGTTGTATTTTGCCCGATGATACTAAATTTAATGTGGATTGGAAGCAGCGTTTAGAAAAACGCCGTCAGGAAAAACAGCAAGCTCCAAATCAAAAATTTTATGGTTAACAGTGATAATTATAGCAGTTCTGAGGCAATAATAAAAAAACTTCAAGAGGATCTCCTTCTAAAAAAAACGATTTTACCAGGGTTGTAGTTAAAACTGATAATTATGCGAGAAAGTTTCTCCAGATGTTAATAATTAAACCCGAAAAAAAGCTGAGTTTTTCTAAGGATAGGAATTATTGTACTAATGATATTTGTCACCAAAGTCAGGTTGATATAATCCAGCTTTGCAGAACATTCTATTTTATCATCTACCATGCTCTATTGTGAGCAAGAAATTTGCTCCAATTGATCTAATAATTATATATAGAAGTGATTTGGGTCGTAGTATTAGAAACTTTTTTTGAACCGTTCAAGTTGTTCACAGAAATCAATTGTTAAGATTATTATTGTTGGTTAATTTTTGATAAGGGATGGAAATAAACTGAATCAGGATTTATTGGATGATGCGAAAAATAACTCCGGGTGAGGTTAACAGTTCGGCGCTGGATTTCAGTTATTTTCCTACTTATCCGATTTTTATTGAAAAGGGAACAGGTGTTCATCTTTATGATTCGGGCTGATGTTGTAGTATGGATTTATTTGCTCCTGTTTTTATTTGAAATAATTTTTATCTCTCGCCAGCATAGTTTTGAAAGCATTGCACCAGTGGCATCGATATAGAGGCATGTGATCGTTATGTGGTTTTAGAAAAGTTATTTAAATTGAGTAGTTGAAGGTTCCCTGGTGCCGCTGCCAGCAGCTGAGTAGTTCTCTGAAACTGGTATCAAAACAGCCTGTGAATTCATCATCGGTATCTTTCCAGTAATTTTTTAAGATTGGATTTTCAACTTTAGCTGCTGCCGTAAGATCGACTTCGCCTTCCAAGATTTGAACCACATCCCAGACAGTTATTTCTTCCGGCGTTTTTTCTAAGGTATATCCACCTCGGGCTCCCCGATGACTGGCAACTATTTCCGCTTTTTTCAATTCAATTAAAATTTGATCGAGATAGTTGCGAGGAATATTATGTTTTTGAGAAATATCTTTTACCCTGGTTGGTTCCTGTCCATAACGCAGAGCCAGCTCAAAGATAGCCGATACTCCATAAACCGTTTTGGCTGATAGTTTAAGCATAGTTAAAATCCTTTTCAAAAAAGGTTTTTCAAGTGCTTTATTAAGTATATTAAATTGTCCAGCTTCTGCCAATGGATTTACAAATAGGCGTGATCGTGATCAAACAAGACTATCCTGTTTTTTGGAAATAATCTTTGGATTATAGTCATGTTTTATTGACAGTTAAACGGTTATTCGATCAAAAGCAGTAGATACTGTTGAATTTAAAAAATCGTGGTTGTTGATAACCCTTTTAAAATCAAATTTTCTTAATTATTGATTGACTGGCGAAAGTAATGAAATCAATTTCCCTGCAGCGAGTTTTTTATTATTATGCTGGAGCAGTTTCATAACTGGTCTTATAAAGTGAAAAATAATTTTTAACCGAACTGCTCAGATAAATCGGGACTGGTTAATAGAGTTTAAAATAATCGATAGTTCAGTTTTTTTCGGGAATTTATCTAGAACTTTCGTTCCAAAATACCACGTTATATCTCTGTCGTGAGTATTTTTTAAAAGCGAAAACTATGAGAAAAATTTCGCTTTCTGAGATTGATGATTTCTGTTTGATCAGTACAGGGTAATTAATAGTGATTCAGAACTATTTCGTTAGTACGGTTGAGTCGATAAGCTGTCCGGCAGAAAAAGTATAAGCTGCGAATTAATTGTTAAAAGATAGGCTTTTCAGGATCATTTTGGGCATTAACGAGAATGCAGATATTCAGTTTGAAAGGCTCCGGTCTGGCGACATTTAGTAATTGGTGGTTTGACAGCTGGTACGCGGGGAAAACTTGCTGTAATTGTTAAATAAAGGTTTAATCAGTATTTAAAAATTTTATTGGAATTTCTCTAACAGTTTTTTCTTGGTCGATAATAAATCCCCGAAACTCTGGTTGTTGTTTTTCCAGGGAGACAATCAGATAGACTACAGTTGGATAGAAAGCCAGCTTTTTATCTTCTTCCGAGGGATATGCTTCGCTGTGAGGATGGCTGTGATAGATCGCCAGTACAAGATCTTCCGTGCCACGCAGATTTTTGAACAGTTCGAACTGCTCTCGGGGATCAATAGTATAATGTTCCCGGGAGCTGTCAGTGTTGGTCATGCGGTGAACAGTCTTTACTCTGTCCGGTTTTCCCGATAAAAGTCCACAGGCTTCCAGTGGTGCCATCTGGCGACAATGTTCGACTATTTGCTGACGCAGTTGTCTCGGTAATATTAATTTATCTGGCGGCTTAGAGATCACTGACTGGTTTTTCATAGTTAACCTTCCGTAGATCGGTTATTGAGGCTTTATTGCTGCAGACCGGACAGCTGGAATTCTGTTTTATTGAGACCCGTTGAAAATTCATTTTTTCGACATTAACCAGTAATAATTTATTGTCTAGCAATTCTCCGTAGCCCAGCAGATATTTCAATGTTTCAGCTGCCTGGATAGTTCCTAATATTCCGGCAACAGCTCCTAAAACTCCAGCCTGCCGGCAGCTTGGAACTGCTTGAGGATCGGGGGGTTGAGGAAAGATGCAGCGCAGACAGGAAGCTCCGGGTAGATGTGTCATAGTTTGCCCCTGCAATCGGAGAACTCCGGCGTGGGAGTAGGGGGTAGAGGTTAATACTGCTGCATCATTTATCAAAAATTTTGTAGCAAAGTTATCGGTTCCATCTACTACAAAATCGTATTCATCAAAAAGTTCAACGGCGTTTCCGGGGACTAACCGATGCTGATAAGTCTGAAAACTGACGTCTGGATTTAGATTTTTTAATTTACTGACAGCCGACTGTGTTTTAGGTTGTTCGAGATCATCAGTAAAATGAACAATCTGTCGCTGCAGGTTTGAAAGATCAACAGAATCATTGTCAACAATTCCAATTTTCCCAACGCCGGCTGCCGTCAGATAGTAGAGGATGGGGGAACCCAGTCCGCCCGCACCAACCACCAGGACTTTTCCACCAAGAAACTTTTTCTGGCCTGTTCTACCAATATTCGGGATGATAATATGGCGGTTGTATCTTCCAATCTGTTCCTCTGTTAGATCCATTTAAATTACGCCTCCATTTTGATAATGTAGACCGAAAATTGCATGCTCAGTTCCGCCGGTGGTAATTTTGAAGTTGAAATCAACATATCATCCGGCTTCTACTGCAGTCCGCGGTTGGTAGTCAGGATGGCTGTTTAGTCGTTAACAGATAATTGTAAAATGTCACTTCCTGACTTAATCGTAGAGTGTGGTACTAAGATATCGTTCTCC
>PWOD01000125.1 GCA_003557545.1 bacterium
TGGACATCTTTTTCAACACGGTATTGCACGCCCATTCGGCACAAACAGCTACACATTATCACGTGGATGGAGGGATTGGACACCCACTGGTTGCTGCATTTGACCCGGCAAAGCCCTATGTGGTGCGCTTGCAGTTTGCAGGTGCTTTCGCTGAAAACCACGCCTATACCCTCTCGGTGGAAGGTGTGCTTGGGACAGACGGACAAAGCATGGTGCCATATGCGGGCCAGTTTGCCAGCCATGTGCCGGAAATGTTTGATGTGGTCTTCAATGAGATCATGGCCAACAGCAGGCCGGAGGTCGGGCTGCCACCATATGACTGGGTGGAGCTTTATAACACCACCGACCTGCCCATTGACGTGGAAGGCTGGGTGCTTCAGCATGGCGACACGCAGCGGGAGTTGCCTTATGCTGCCATCCAGCCGAAAGGATACCTGGTGTTGTGCACAGAGGCCGCTTATCCGGAATTGAGCGCATATGGGGCCGTGCTGGCGGTGCCGGGCTTGTCTGCCACAGCCTTTACCATTGGCGGAAACTCCCTTGCCTTGTGGGACAATGCAGGCAAGCTGCTGTCTTTTGTGACTTACTCCGACCGGTGGTACCGGTATGCGGCCAAAGCACAAGGAGGGTGGTCCCTGGAAAAGATCGACCCCTACAATTACGGACAGGGGGCAGAAAACTGGGTGGCCTCAAAAGCCCCACAAGGTGGTACACCCGGCGCCACCAACTCCCAACGGGCCGAAAACCCAAACACTTCGGAGCCCCGGCTGGTTCGGGCGGGTTATGTGGACTCCCTGACGGTCAGTTTGCACTTTTCCGAACCGATGCAAAAAACCGCCCTGCTGAAACATGAACATTACCACATTCAGGATGGTCCGGGTACACCCCTGGCCGTCTCAGTAAACCTGCCAGACCTGGGCCGGGTGGAGCTTAGCCTGGGGCAACCCTTGCAACCGGGAAAGACCTACACGGTTGAGGTGTGCGGCGCGCTATTCGACTGCGATGGCAACAGCCTGCAACAAAACCAAGCCAGGGTGGCCATTCCCGACAGCCCGGTGATCAATGGTATCGTGATTACCGAGATCCTCTTCAACCCACCCGCCGGAGGCAGCCGCTACATCGAAATCTATAACCGGTCGCAGCGGGTTTTTGATCTGCAACACATGATCATGGCGGCAAAAGACCCCCTGGAACACAGCCTGACCTCATTACAGGAGATCAGCGAGGAGAGCCTTTTGTTCTTTCCCGGCGATTACCTGGTGCTGACACAGGACACGGGGGCAGTAAGCAGCACTTACCACACTCCTGTGCAAGACGCGCTTTGGGAGATGGCGGGGATGCCCCGCATGACGAATACAAGCGGCGTAGTGGTTCTGGCTACCAAAGGACACGTGGTCATCGACCTGTTGGCTTATGAGGAGGAGATGCACCCCCCGTTGATCGCAAACCCTTCGGGCGTGGCCCTGGAGCGACTCCATCCGGACAGGCCCTCAGACGAGGCCTCCAGCTGGCACTCTGCAGCAGCGGCAGCAGGATATGGGACACCTGGCTGCCAGAACAGCCAATATGTGTCACCGCAAGTGCAATCCACTGGTCAATGGGAGGTATATCCGCAGGTGTTTTCGCCCGATGGCAGTGGTCATCACGACGTGCTGCAAATCCATTATCAGCTGGAGGCGCCGGGTTATGTGGCCCACATACGGGTCTTTGACCACCGCGGACGGAAGGTGCGCACTTTGAGTCCGGGCAAGTTGCTTGCCATGGAGGGTGCCGTCACATGGGATGGCACAACCGATGAGGGCGGAAAAGCATCCATTGGCGTCTATGTCATCCACGTGGAGATGGTCCACGATCAAGGAAGGGTACAAACGGAAAGGCTGTGGGCGGTGCTGGGGGGCAGGCTTTAGTGTAACTTAAAACCCTGGTTCCCTGGGGTGCGGTGATGTGCTGGCGGGGCTTTGCCCGAAAGCCTGTGCGGCAGAAAAAAATCGCGGCACGAAGCAAAATTCGGGATAAAACACACCTCCCCTGGTGGTGGATAATACAGGATTAGCGGTTTTTTTCGTGTTCAGCCTCTCCCTGGGTTGACCGCAGGATATAGACATCATAATCGCCAAGGTAAGCAAAGCCCAGATTCCTGTATAGGTCAGCTGCGCCTGTGTTGGTGCGATGTACTTCCAGCTTAACCTGTGTGTTTTGTTCCCGGGCAAAACGGATGGAGTGCTCGCTGAGCAGCCGGCCAATGCCCTGGCGCTGATAGACGGGAAGCACGCCCACGTGGTGCAGGTGCATCCGCCGGCCATCGCAGGTCATCCAGCTGGTTCCGACAATCCGGCCTTCCGGAGTGCAGGCGACCAGCATTTTGCCGCCAAGCTCAATGCTGCGCAAGATGGTCTGCAGGTCATCGCCACGTTGCGCACCACCAAGTTCCGTCGCGTTCCATACCTCCATCACCTGGGGGTAATCCTCTTCCATGAAATCGCGAATTACCATTTTTTGGATGTGATGTTCCATCTGTTTATATTTTTGCAAATTATTGGTTATGTGAAGTTTGCGTTTTCAACAGAAGTGCTGTTGGCTGTTGGCTTTTAGCTTTTGGCTTTTAGCTCTCTTGCCAATAGCCAATAGCCAACAGCCTATTTCGTCCAAAAGCCCCCGCGACAATAATCATCCCCCTGTGTGTCAAAACCTGTCATGGAAGTTTCATATAATGGGTTCTGGGTTCTACGTTTTGTTCCGAATCCATTCTCGGAGCCTGTCCTGAAGGAAGTGATTGGGCTCAGTACTGGCTCCGTGAGGAATCCTCTTGTTTACCGGCACATAGCTGTTAACTGGGTTGGGTATTATTGCCAATCGCCAAAAGCTAACA
>PWOD01000126.1 GCA_003557545.1 bacterium
ATTCCGGTTGCCGACAGGTCACCAATAAAATCACCCTCCCAACCGGCAAAATGATAATACTGAGCAGCCAGTCCCTCCAGCTCAACCGTCTCTCCGGCGGTCAGCTGTAATGGCGCAACATAAGTTTCAGAGTTGACCCGGACAGTTCCACTGCCTGCTATATCAATTGTCAGACTGTAGGTGTCACGAGCAAAGATCGCCGTGATTTCAGCCGCCTCATCGAAATAGAGCGACTCGAGCGGCGCACTCCCGGAAAGATCATCCGACCAGCCAACAAAATACCAGAATCGCTGTGGTATGGCAGCTATATTAATTGTATCACCCAGGGGCAAAATCATCGGCTGTTGATAGGTGTCAGAGTTGACCAGAACATCTCCCTGACCCTCGAAATTAACGGTGAGCAGGGCGGTATCACGAACAAAATTGAGGGTTATCTGTTTATCGGAATCAAGGTATAACTCAGCCGGAGAACTGGTCGATTCAAAATCCCCCTCCCAGTTGTGAAAATGCCAGTATTCCGCCGCTACTGCCTCAAGCTGCAGGGTTTCTCCTCCCGTAATGAGTAACGGTTCCAGGTAGGTTTCACCGCCAACAAAAGCCTGTCCTTCCCCTTCAATCACTATCTCCAGCCGATAATCGTCCAGCCGGAAACTGGCAGTTACATATTTATCATCGTCAACATAGAGTTCCCCGGGAACAGCCGTATCCTGAAGGTCCCCGCCCCACTCGACAAAATGCCACAGGGGATCGGCCTCCGGAGTTAACTGGAGAGTTTCTCCCGCATAAACAACCCGGGCTTCCTGGTAAGTATCCCCATCAACAAGAATTTTCCCGGCCCCATCAATATCGATCGTCAGAATCCGGGTATCCTGCGTAAAACCGGCAGTAATCGTCCGATCGGTCCCCATGTAAACAGAAATTTCAGTATCAGTTCCGGTATAATCACCACTCCATCCATCAAACCTCCAGAACTCTGGAACAACTGCCTCCAGAACAACCGTTTCTCCGGCTCCCACCGCGACCGGATTACTATATCTGACACCATCCACCAGGACCCGCCGATCCCCCTCAATATCAAGAGTTAACAGCCTGGTATCCTGACCAAAAATAGCGGTCAAATATTTGTTGCCATCGATCTCAATCTGATCCGGATTAGTCGATCCCTGGAGTTCACCACTCCACTCAACAAAACTCCAGTACTGATCCCCCACACCTTCGACCTCCACCGTCGATTCCGGGGCCACACCAACCGTTGAGGGCTGATCATAGCTTACCCCATCAACTATTATCGAACCCTGACCGACCATATCCAGTAACAGATGATCACTGATTAACCAATCATCGCCGCCCTCAGCCAGATAGGGCATCCCATTGTTTTTATCTGCCGTGCCCCCCTCAATCTCCCAGTCAAACTCCCGGAAATTACCGATGTCCCGCATCTCCTCAGTAGTTCGTCCCACTCCACCGGCGCTCTGTAAACGCCCCGATTTTTCAATATCCCAGAGACTGTTAAATACCTCACCCAGGGGATTACTGGCACCGATCAATCCACCAACCGCCGAACTACCCTCCACCTCGGCGGTAGAATAGGCAAAGGCCAGCTCGCCGCGGGCATGTTCACCGATCAATCCACCAACCTCACCCCTTCCACTAACCCTTCCCGTGGCATAAATATTACTCAATCTCCCCCGGTTATAGCCAACCAGAGTTCCCACCCGGTTATCGCCCGTAATATCAAAATCATGCAGACCCAGCCCCCCAACTTCACCCGTCTCACCGATCTTGCCAAACAGACCAACCCGGTTGGTAAAAGAACGTTCCAGCTGAAGCCCCACGATCAGATGTCCATTTCCACTAAGTTTCCCAGTAAACGGTTGATCGGCATCGCCCAGGGGCTGCCAGCCATTTCCACCGTTGGCCTGTTTTGAGGCCAGCTCATCATATCCGTCACTGTTCTGATCGATATCGGCTATCAGCTCATAATGAACCGATAACTCCTGTCTAATATTATCCAGATGGATCCAGGTGGCCACCCTGTACGGATCATACTCAGTCCCCGAGCCGCCCGCATAATCGTCCGCGCCAAACCGGGCTGTTACCTCCTTATCGGTATCAATAAACAGCTGCTTGGTATTGCCGGAACCAGTTAAATCGCCACTCCATTCGTCAAAATACCAGTATTCATTGGGAACAGCCGTAAGGGTCAAAGTTTCACCCAGCTCCACACCGGTCGGTTCGGTGTAGCTATCACCATTAATCAATACCTGACCCATTCCCTCAATATTAACCGCCAGGATCACACTCTTTTCCCAGACCGGCGTCGACCCGGTAAGGTACGGATAACCGTCGTTACGATCGGTGGAAGTTCCCGCGATACTCCAACCGGCCTGCATATAGGTTCCAATCGCTTTCATCTCCTGCATCGATTTTCCGATACCACCGTCACTGGTAGAGATTCCTGAACTCTCTATATCCCAGAAACCGGACTCCACTTCCCCGCCAAACTGAGCGGTGCCGACCAACCCACCAATCTCATTTTCTCCGGTTACCTTACCGGTGGAATAAACATTTTTCACAGTTTCTTCACGATTGTCACCGATCAATCCACCCACCCGCTGCTCGCCGCTTACATCACCCCGGGCGAAACAATTTTCAATCGTCCCGAGGAAATTAAATCCAACCAGTCCACCAATTCGTTTAACCCCACTCACATTCCCCAGCGCATAGGAGCTAAACAGCTCTCCCGAATTTCGACCGGCCAACCCTCCGACCCTGTCATCGCTGCTGCTGATTTCAACATCAGCATAAAGATTACGGGCGGTACCATAGTTGCCATCGATATAACCGACAAGTCCACCTGCGTACCGC
>PWOD01000012.1 GCA_003557545.1 bacterium
AAAGTTGAACAGCAAAAACGCAGTATTGACACTGACCCTATTTTACAAGCACTGAACACACTTACTTTTTAAGACACTCTGATGAGCCTTCAGGAGGCGAAACCAACCCAGACAGGGTTGGTCAGTGTTAAACCTTAAAAATTGTTATTATGAAAACACAAAAAATCAAATCAATCAGTATTGAAGGAGTGGTTGAGGAAACCTCCATTGCTTCAATAATCTTTGTTGAAATACTCAATACCATCTGCTCTTCTCCGGATGAAGAAACACTCAGAGCGAAAATGAAGCATTTTGAACCGTTACATAGGAATTGGTATTATGATTACGGTTTTGGTAACCACCATATGTGGGTATCCCGGACAGACACAGATGAGCGTATAATCTTAGTTGAATTTGAACAATAACAAACCCTCAAAACCTTATCAATTATGAAAAAGTACAATTTTAAGCAGATGGAAAGACTCTTGGAAAACCCTGGATCAAGAACCATTAAAAGTGACAACAGAGGCTTGTATCTTGATGCTATCTCAGAAACAGAAGAAATCATCATTTCACGCTATGAAAAATGTTTGGCAGTTTTCAGGATGGATGAATTGGTTGATGCTGATATATTTTATGAGGAGCGGCTTCTTATTTTGAAAGCCACAATTCCGCCAACGATCAATCATTAACCCTCAAAACCTTATCAATTATGACACCAATCCAAATCCCAACAGGCATGCCAGATGAGCAGATTAACTCTTACGTGCAAAGAAAATTGAAAACGCCCTGCCAGGCAAACATCGTACAAAAGAATACACCAAAAGAAATTCCCCCAGAGCCTACATTTCGCAACACCATAGAAATACAAGGGGATGACTGGACAACCAATAGCAAAGGTATGTCAGGAAAATCATTAAAAAGATTAATCACTAAAATCAAAAAATCATGAAAATCACTTATGAGCACAACCACCCCATACACCGGGCAATCATCGAAAAACTGGATGATCCACGGTATTATTCAAAATACGCCATTGACCCTGAAATACGTGGTAAATTTATGGAATATGGAAAATATCACGGCAAACCCGTTATCATCACCAACAAAATCAGCAAGCCATACCACGGTATCAATATGGACAAGGTATTCATTTTGTACGGGAAGAAAACCAAGCAGGATGTTTTATCAACATACTATTATAATGAGGGGCATATAAGCGTTCAAGGTTTGTACCGGGGCAGTTATGCTGACATTGTTTTAAGAAAAACAGTGTGGGAAGAAATCAAACGGGAACTGCAGATATCAAAGGAGGCAATGGTATGAATCATTTTAAGATGTTTTAAACGACATTACCCCCTGAGTTGATATAATATACCACTCTGATGTAGATCGTGGCTTAAAACCTATTTAAAACGCCTTAAAAGACACTCTGATGAGCTTTTGTTAAGCGAAACCAGCCAGACAGGCTGGTCAGTGTCAAACCCTTAAAAACTTACGATTATGAAAAGAACCAAGTTCAAAACATTGAAACAGTTAGAACAGGAGATAATGAAAGCCATGAATGATGATTATACATTTGCAGGCCGTACATTTAATCCTGTGAAAAATGGTTGGAGATTCAAATTTGACAAGGCCATTCTGAGATTGGGTTACTGTAGTTATATGAATAAAACCATCAGCCTGTCCCAATTAATGTGTGAAAAAAACCTTGATAATTGGAAAGATGTGCGCGACATTCTCCTTCACGAAATCTCCCATGCGTTCAGCTACAAATTACATGGACGCAATCATGATACCCACGGTCCTAAATTCAAAGCCATTGCAAAAACACTTGGTTGTGTACCGGACGCATCTGTTAAAAAGGACACTTCAGGTCTAAACCTCGAATATCACCGATACGTATATGAATGTCCTGTATGCAAGAAGAAATACCCAAAACACAGAAAATACCGCGTTTCCCGATCTTGTGGAAAATGTGATTCTAATTTCAATCCAAAGTATATACTTCAACTAACTACTCATGAATCTTAAAACCTTATCAATTATGAAAACTCCAAAATTCAATGACCTCCAGATTGGAACAGAATTAAGGTACAACCCCTGTCCACCTGTGGATTTCAAAATCAAAATTACACACCAAATCAACGATGTGTTTGTAGCAGAACCCATTGACCCTAACACACGCTGTCATGCGGTTATCATTGATGAAACCAACCTGGAATGTTTTGAAACACTCTGATGAGCCTTCAGGAGGCGAAACCAGCCAGACAGGCTGGTCAGTGTTAAACCTTTTAAAACCCTATTATTATGAAAACTGCAAAACTTGGTAACTATGTACGTATAATTGGCCAAAGCAAAATTGGTCGTGTTTATGAGAAAAATCACTTTTTCGAAGGAACAGGGGAAACAATGGAGTGGTTAGAAATGCAAACGCTTATTCAAGATAAGGAAAAAGCGCTGACAGAACCTTGGTATAATATTTTGATGGATGACGGTGGGGCAATCAGCATACCTGAGCAAAATATTATTGAGGTGCTTGGCCCGCAATTTGAAGATCAAATTTCCCGTTTTACCAACGCTTGGGAATCATTTTACTTTTAAGACACTCTGATGAGCCTTCAGGAGGCGAAACCAACCCTGTCTGGGTTGGTCAGTGTTAAACAATTAAAATCTTATTATCATGAAAAATAAAACTTACAAAATCAGCAAAGAGCGGGCTATCAAAATTGCAGCTGACCACAATTGCGTTAGCATTGAAGTAGCAAAAACATACACAAATACCGAGCTCAAAGAGGTATTGAAAGCATTAAAAATTAAAGCCATTATAGTTTGAGGTTGTGGAATTATAAACACTCTGATGAGCTTTTATGAAGCG
>PWOD01000165.1 GCA_003557545.1 bacterium
AAGAAGAAAAAAAGAAAACTAATCCCATCCCTGATAAAATTTAGTTTCGGCAAATTTTAAACATTAATTCAGGATTGAATTTTTTCATTGGAAGGTTCTGACTGCTTATTTTTGTTATTCCCCAGGGTATTAACCTGTAATTCAGATCGCAGTTGGAGGTGATACGAATATTTTCAAATGACTCTTCAATTTACCGGTTAGTAAAAGCAGTACTGCTGGAAAAACACGAAGAGTGGATGACCGGGAGGAGGTATTTTAACTTGTCTGAATATTATCAATGTAAAGCGAACCAGAAAAAAGAAAAAACGATCCTGAAAAAATCAAAACAGCTTAATGATGCTTTTGCCGGAAGACACTTTTACACAATATTTCGAACTTGACTCATCTTTTAACCTTCTCATAAAATTATTATACATTTTCTCTTCTGAAGAGACTAAAATCTACATACCCCCCTGGTACAAGATTTTGGGTCAAGTTCCCTTATGACTTTCTATGAAAGATGAAAAAAAGCTATCATAGTCACTTGACCACACTATTTAAATCATATTTTTTCAATTCAAAGAATGAACATCTATTTCTTGTTCTTTTATCTTTGATACATTCTTTGATAGCGCTTATTGCTGAAGAGGCTAATCGGAGAAATAAGCTCGTCTTTCTCCATCTTCTGCTCCAAGGTTTTCTGGACTCTCACCTCATATATCCTAATATCTTCACTCTCAATTCCTTCACGAATCATTTTGTAGACGGCTTCTTCTGGTTTACTGCGTTCTACTTCATAATATTCAGATAAAAATTCATAGAGAACTAGTTCACCACGCAAAATCCCCGATATTAAAAGTGCCCTTATTTCTTCTTCGTGTTCAAACTTTCTGGGAGTATCCAATGATTCCTGATGTTCCTTAATTCTTTTCTGACTATCTTCTTTCATTATCCGATATTGATCTGTATCATATTCTCCTTCCTTGAACATTCTTTCTGCTCTTTCTATGTGGCGTTCATATCTGTTAATCCATTTCTGTATCTCATCATCTTCAACTTCTTGCCTATCACCAACCTCTTTACCGGTAAGCTCACTTATCAATGCAAACGGAACTTCTTTTAGTATCTCCCAGAAAACCTTTTGGTCAATAACTTTTTGTATCAGCAGATTAATAGCCTTTTCTTTTTCCTTATCCCCTAACGGTGTCATAAGCTCCCAGCTTGCTTCAACGGTTTGCCAGCGAGTGATTTTTTCACCATAAACCTCCGCCAGCAAAATGGAATTATAAAACATATATGCCCCTATTATCACCAGCAGCACCAATACTCCCAAACTACCAAGTAGCCATTTCTGCATTATGATTCTTCGCCTCCGTTTTCTTCTTCATAACAGCAGTCGTTACCCTGTGCAGCATCGTAATGACCCTCACTTTCGGCCCAAGAAGCATATTCTTTAGCTATTTTCATGCAAGTATCAAATTCTGCATCCGTGTATTCTGACCTGTTGGAAACACACACATTTCGCATATCAAACAGAAAATCCGTATTACATTTATCAAAATGATCATCATCCTCGGCGCAAGTTGCAAAACAAATATCGTGCCCGTCACAAGCGGCTCCGAAATCACAGCTATCAGGCATTTCCTCATCATATATCCACAACAACCATTTCCCAAGAATCTGTGTCCAACTATCGTCTTCAGCACACGGATCATCGGCAACTTGCGTATTTTCTCCTCCACACCCATTAGGCTCCTGTTTTACCGGATCATCCGGGCAATCAGTGCAATAGGGTAGATTTTCTGGCCAAATCCAATTTGTCTTAACTCTTTTACAATATTCATCATTTTCACAACAAACATCACCACATATTTGTTCTGGAGAACAACATGCATCATTTATACAGCCTTCTTCATCTTCACAACACTCATTATCACATACATTTGCTTCTAAGCAACACTTGGAACTATGAGCTTCACTATACGTCCCGAATAAAAGAAATATACCTCCTATAACAATTAAAGCTGCTAATCCATATATAATTGCAGACTTATTTTCTTGTGGCAAAACAATCACACCTTATTTTCAAATTTTCTATACCTGCCCCAAGCAAACGTAACCCTCAGGACAACATTCATCACCACAAGCTCGATACTCCGGACAACATTCATCGTCTATACATTCCTCGTCATCATCGCAGCAAACATCGTCGCAGGCTCTTTCCGATGGACAACAATCGTCGTCTATACATTCCTCGCCTGCAGCGCACACATCCGAGCAACCCAGTTCCACAAATGGTTTGTCCGGATACTGGTCCGTGCATTCCTGGCAGGGACCGCAATCTGCATCAACACTGCACTCATTTGCTGGCTGCGCATGGCTTAAACTCCCACTATAGTAGCTTCCCACGCCCATCAGCCCCAATATCCCTATTAGAACAACTGTAAACGCTATTGTAACGTCTCGAATTGATTCCGGTGAAATTCTCGAATTAAGCCCGCTCTTATCTCCCATCGACTTCTACCTCCCACATGTAACTTACGTATTCTTCTATCTGGTTTGATAACTCTCTGTCTTTCAGGTAGATTGTGCTCTCCGAGGGTCTGCCAAAACCCGATATTGTGAAGTTAGCACTTCCGCTGTATACGTGTTCATCATCAACCAGGATTGTTTTCACATGCATAGTCTCTTCCCCGCCGTAATGTTTGATCGTGAAATCATAATCTTTTTGCAACCGACGGGCGGTTTCTTCTCCAAGCTCAGCGGGCAGTAACAGACGCACATCCACTCCTTGCTCAACCTTTTTCTGAAGCTTGTCATAGACAGAAGCCATCCGCCGGGTATCTGCTGGACTTATTGAATATGTAACTATCCATATTCTCTCTTCAGCTTCAGGTAGAATCTGCAAATATAAATGCTCCAGATAATCCCCACCACGCAGGACGCGGATGTTCTCCCCTTCCACACGAACTGTGTTTCCACGGGAAATTGAAGCGTGCAAAAGAAACGGAAGGGTGAGAAACAGGATAGTCAGAACCAGGAGATGTGCCGATTTGTCTTTCATAACAGACACTCTGCCTGAAAAATTGGTAAACATCCGAAAAAATATGGATATAGAGTTAAAGGTTGGTTGGTTGGTTGGTTGGTTGGTTGGTGGATCAGTTGAGTGATTAGGCGATTCCTGTCCCATTTAACTGCCCCGCCTTTTGGAGTTTCTTATTTTTTATCCTGAACCCACATTGGTAGTATAATTCATGGTAATATATCCTGTCAAGTTTTATTAATTCAACAAAAAAATATCAACTATCATACCCTAATATACTTCTTAACGTTTTAGAGAAAGAAATTCACGATAGTTGTCCCAGATTATATCCTTCCCCGGCTCTACCGCTTCCATTAGCAGAGATTGCTCATGGTTGTACCCCAGCGCCGCATTTGTCCAATTGTGTGAACCCTGAAATATATATTTGCCATCTATCGCAACAAACTTATCATGTAAACTTGTCGGGGACTGATTATAATCAACCACTACACCTCGGTTCACCAGATATTCCTTCGCCATCTTATTTGATTTTGTTTTATACGAATTGGCCTCGCTTGGACGACTCAATACAACCAATACTTCAACCCCCCGGCGAGACGCTTCAATCAGCCGATCCAAAATCTCTTTTACATGATCTTCTCGCCAACGATCCCAACCCTCATCCTCTTCCGCCATCAAACTGACCGGTTCAATCACATACATCGCCACAAAAATCTCTTGTCTTGCTCTTCCAATTTTCTACTTCAACTGTTTCCTGTAGCGCTCATTAAATAGCGGTTTCACTATGTAATCAGATTTCACCTCCAATCCAATTACTTTTTCTGAATGCTCTTCCACTGTTTCATCCGGCTGAAGATTGAAAACAAAATAGATAAGCAAAGCAACAAAGAAAACAACTATGAAGCTTTTAATCAAAAAAGAAAGTTTTCCTCTCTGTTTAGAACTATCCGGATAAATTACCGGCTCATCTGAATTCTTCAAACTCCAACACCCCGGTTTCAAGAAGCATTCTAAAAATGTTTATCCGATAAACCTCGGTCGAAAATAGCTCAAAAACCACTCAGGGCCTTCTCGCTGCTTATTTCACCATACCATAGCGACTGAATGGAATAAAATATATTATAACTACTTCCCAGAATATTGTCCCCGCCCGGACAAATACCTATCTACCCGCCCACAAATAAATTTTCCCGATGGTTAATTCAGGGCAGCTAATTCTTAAAATCAACAGAAGCCATGCAAAGCTGCAAAATCTCCAAAATGAATGGAAAACATAATCGAACTAAATTGAAATGCGACTCTTTTGAATTATTTCACAAGCGCATCCTCTAAAACCGTTTTATAGTGCACCTGAAATCCTCCCCTAATACTTTTCCGTTATCTGGACGGACACAAAAGTTAGTCAATAATCAACCCCCGTCCCACAATATGACGTAGTGACTGATCCTTAACTTAAAGATTAAGTTTATTCTGTAACAGTTCGATGATACTTAGGTGGGAAGAATTATTCTGATCAGGAAGTGAAAAAATGAAAACTGCTGAAAGTACGGAATGGATAGAGGATAGAATCGAAAAATTGGAAAAAATTAAACAGCTTACCGAACCACTAAAAAACAAAACCCGCTCTTAAGCTAAATTTTCCGGTATCAGACTGTAACTTCTGGTAAGAAACTTGTCCCCTCGAGGCGGGGATTCAGGTCAAAATAATCAAGAATGGTTTGACCGACATCATAAAATCCAAGACGAACCCCAAGATCAACCCCGGAATCCAGACCGGGACCGTAAACCAGCAACGGTACCATCTCGCGGCTATGGTCGGTTCCCTCAGTGGTAGGATCATTACCATGATCAGCCGTAATAATTAAGATATCCCCCTGACCGAGACAGTCCAACAGCTCAGCCAGTCCTGCGTCCCATTCTTCCAGAGATCTTGCATATCCCAGGGGGTCATTACGATGACCAAACTTCATATCAAAATCAACCAGATTAACAAACACCAGACCATCCTCGTTAAAATTTTTCGCAAGATCAATCGTTTTTTCTATTCCGTTAGCGTTATCGGTTGTTTTCACCGAACGACTGACGCCACGACCATTAAAAATATCACTGATTTTGCCCACTGCGACAACTGTATATCCAACCTTACAAAGATCATCCATAACAGTAGGTTTGATTGGATCAAGAGAAAAATCCTTACGCCGGTGAGTTCGTTCAAAATTACCCGGTTTACCAACAAAAGGCCGGGCGATTACACGGCCCACAGCATGATCACCCGTAAGAATTTCCCGGGCCAGGTTACACATCCTGTACAGTTCAACTACCGGAATAACCTCCTCATGGGCTGCAACCTGAAAAACGCTATCACCACTGGTATAAACAATCGGTGAACCGGTATGGATATGTTCTTCCCCAAGATCCTCAATGATTTTAGTTCCAGAAGCCGCTTTATTACCAATTACAGGGCGACCTATTGCCCGTTCAAAAGGTTCAATCACTTCACCGGGGAACCCGTCGGGATAGGTGGGAAAAGGATCAGCAACACTGACACCCATAAGCTCCCAGTGGCCAACAGTTGTATCGGTAGCGCCTGACAGTTCAACCATTGAGCCATAATTGCCAAGCGGCTGAGGATGGGGCTCAACTCCCAGCAGAGGATAGATCTGCCCCAGGCCAAGCCTCTCCATATTGGGCAGTTCAACCCCCGCCACACCGGAAGCGGTATTAAACAGGGTATTACTATTATGAGAATCAAACCTGGCCGCATCGGGTGCAGCACCAATTCCCACACTATCAATAACAACTAAAAAAACTCGTTTAGTCATAATCTCTCTCCCAGTTCATATTGATCCCCAGGAGCCGGTCAAAATTTTCCGAAAAATATTTAAGCAGATCCTGCTGAGCGACAATTCCAGCCACAGAGTTATCAGGATTGACGACCGGTATCTGATTGTTGCCCGTTTCAACAAATTTATCACAGGCTTCACAGAGAGTTGCTGCGGGGTCAAAGGTGTTTAAATTGGTAGTCATCAAATCACTAACATTAATATAGTATTCAGCGTGTCGGGGGAGAATATTTCTGGTTCGATACCGAACAATATCTCGTTCACTGACGATCCCCACGAGTTTCTCTTCCTCATCGATCACCAGCAGTGCCCGAAGATTTTTATCAAGCAAAAGATCATAGGCCTTTTCGATTGTATCCCAGGGAAAAACAGTTGCAATATCCTTATTCATAAAATTCTCAACTCGGGGCTGTTCTTTTGACATATTAATTCACCCGTATCCTATTTGATATGACGCTCAGATAGTCATCTTCTTCAGCTAATTTTCGGAGAAAATCAGGATTAGTAGATTTAAGAGCTGTTGCAGCAAAAAATTTGACATTCCGATCAGTATTTTCTCTCAAAATATCGGCGGCAACCCGCTCAAAAATAGGAGAAGGATTGAGAAAAAAACCTCGAAAGTAAGCAACAAGTACCCGGGGCCTGATTTCCTCACGGGCAAGTTGAGCAGCCAGTCTACGCGCCCCCATACTATCAAGCCGGGTAAGTGCGCTGGCAGCATAGACAGCCACAACGGGACTATCATCGCGACATAACCGGCGTAAAAGATGGAGACAATCCGGACAATCCTGTCCTTCACAAACTCCCACTATGTAATAGCGTAATTTAGTATTATCTTCTTTTAGATAACGGGAAAGATAAGAGCAGAGAGAGGCGTTACCCAGATTGCTGAGGGCCCGAATAATATTAACTTTAAGCTCGGCTTCGGCACAGGGCAAACGATCCAACAGAACCCGGCGGGAGGCTTCATCGCGGACCGCCACCTTATGCAAAGCTTCTATGGCAAAATGTTCGATCTCCTTATCCTCAATATAAGCTTTTGCCAGGAGATCCTCAATAACCCTGACATCACCGATTTCACCCAGGACATAGAGCGCCTCCTGCAGCCCCTCACGGTCAGCGGTTTCAAGGGCACGGCGATAAGGTTTGATCACAACATCGCCAAACTCTACCAACTTATTGGCAGCCATTCCCATAACATCCGGGTCTTCATCAGAGAGCCGTTCAAGCAGTATTTCAATCGAACGACGCGGTTCTATCCGGGTAAGGGCTGCCGTGGCATAATAGCGAACCCGGGGGTCCGGACTTGAGGAGGCCAGTTCAACCAGCTGATCCCAGCAACGATCATCTCCAAGTTTGCCCAGGGCTTCAGCAGCATAATACTGGTGAATAGGATCATCTGAATCAAGGAACGGTTTAATCAGTTCAAAAGTTCCGTCATCACCAAGTTCCCCAAGGGTTTCAATGGCAAAAACATCAAATTCAGAATCTTCCAGGAGCCGTTTCAAAACCGGAACTGCTTCGGGAAGAGGTCGTTCTTTAATAATTAAAATCAGATAATATTTAAGGGATTTAGTAAGTTTTTCCTGACGATAGAGTTTGTCCAGCTGATCTGCCAGCCATTGATTATCAATCCCACTGATATGGCTGAGAGCCCGGGCAGCATGAAACTTAATCCGATCCTCTTCATGTGCGAGATAATCGATCAGTTTTTCTTGAGCTTCAACCGCCTCGAAAAACCCTAAAATATTTATGCCAACAGAAATAAGCAGCTTGTTTTTAGTATCGTCAACCGTTTCGAGAATAATCCGACTGGTTTCCTCCTGAGCAACAGTTCCCAGTCCGATCAGAGCAAGAATCCGTTCCTGGTCAGCGGCCGAGTCGGTAATTATATCAATGAAAAAATCCTTAAGTTCCGGATCATCACGACGGGACAGTTCAATCAGTGCTTTAAGTTTTTCCCCAAAAAACTCAGCCTCTTTATACTGGCTGATAAGCTGCTTGTTGGTAAACTCTTCATACTCATCAGAATCAGTCAACCAGCGGCCGGCTACCTGATTACGGTATACTGCAAGAAAATCTTCGGCTGATTCTGGTTCTGACGGCAGATGTTCATATTCAGTCATCATAAGCCAATCTCACATCACAATTTATTCGGATAAAATAGCATCATCAGTAATGAAACAGAGTTTTCCCGAGTTCAAGAAAGAAAAATTAACAGGAGATTATAGTTTTTTAGCTGAAATTTATCAAGTGATAGACTACAAGAACAGAAAATTCTTATTAATTTCAGCCTTTGTTAATCTCTTTCTTAAGATCAAACTTATCGAGAAATCCAGTGTGGAAATCAGCCTGTCGAAAATCAGCATTATTAAGCAACCAGGAAAAGAACGGCAGGGTTGTCTTAAAACCTTTGATTTGCGTCTCAGAAATCGCCCTCTGAAGTCGATTCATGCAGCTCTCACGATCACTATTCCAGGCGATAATCTTCCCGATCATCGAGTCATAATAGGGTGAAATCCAGGTCCCGCTTTCCAGATATGAATCAACCCTGACCCCGGGTCCTGAAGGAAAGACAAGATGTTCAACAGTACCCTGCTGGGGTGAAAATCCGGAAGCCGGGTCTTCAGCACATACCCTGATTTCAATGGCATGACCCCGGTAAGATATCTCTTCCTGAGTCAGCGGCAAGCTGTCAGTTAAAGCGGTTTGAATCTGAACAGCGATTAAATCCCGTCCGGTGATCATCTCAGAGACAGGATGTTCGACCTGAATTCTGGTATTAACCTCAATAACATGGGCATCGCCCGACGCGTCCATAACAAATTCAACGGTTCCGGCGTTACCATAATTAAGTTTACCCAGTGCAGTTGTAACACGCTCAGCCAGAGAATTTCGCTGGTCATCGGTAATAACCGGTGACGGAGCTTCTTCCAGCAGTTTCTGATGGCGACGCTGAATCGAACACTCACGTTCAAAGAAATGAATCACATTACCATGGCCATCCCCCATCACCTGCAGCTCAATATGTCGGGGATTAGGGATAAATTTTTCTATGTACATCCAGTCCGAACCGAAAGCAGCCTGCGACTCAGCCTGAACCCGGGGAAACTGCTCCCTGAGTTCCTTAATGTTGTTTACTCGGGCGATACCCCGACCGCCACCGCCGGATGCAGCCTTTATCATCAAAGGAAACCCAACATCTTTTGCAACCTTTTCCGCCTCCTGGATATCCCTGAGTTTGCCATCAGAACCGGGTAAAACAGGTATACCGGCCTTCTTGAGCTGCCGGCGGGCCTCAGCCTTTTGCCCCATCAACTCGATTGTTTCAGCCCGTGGTCCGATAAATATAAAGCCAGCGTCAGCAACTGCTCTGGCAAAATCAGGATTTTCAGACAAAAGTCCGTAACCGGGATGGATTGCATCAGCTCCACTAATTTCAGCGGCAGCCAAAATAGCCTCCATATCAAGATAACTGCCACTTACCTGGGCTGGTCCAATACAGATCTTACTATCTGCCACTCGAGCAGGCAGCGTATTAATGTCGGCTTCCGAGCAGACCATAACCGATTCATGGCCCAGCTCACGACAGGCTCTGATAACTCTGAGAGCGATCTCTCCGCGATTGGCAATTAAAATCTTTTTACTACTCATCTTTATCGCTCTCCCGATATTCAATTACAGCAAGTTTTTCGCCAAACTCAACCGGTGCAGCCGGTAGAAGCTCAGTAATAGTGCCTGATATTGGGGCTTTAACCTCAACAATCGACTGATGTTTTTCTATCTCAGCCACGGTACTATCCTCTTCAACAAAAGCATTTTCTTTAACTTTCCAGCTAATACGACCGACTGCCGGGGAAAAAATCACCCCGGGAATTTCCTTGCTGCGACCTTCTAACAGCGGGGAGGAACTATCCTGTGAACTGCGAGATAGTTTTAATGACTCCCCCTTCTGCTTGTCCTCAAAC
This sequence comes from bacterium, assembly GCA_003557545.1. GTDB lineage: Bacteria > T1Sed10-126 > T1Sed10-126 > T1Sed10-126 > T1Sed10-126 > PWOD01. The sequence continues at coordinate 9,834 of PWOD01000165.1, forward strand.
TCAAACTCTGTCAGTTTAAACCGGTTCATAAATTTCAACGCTGTTAAAAGTTCAGTTCTAATTTTACTCGTAAGCTTCTGCTCGCGGCTCATCTAATCACCTGACTTTCCAACGTATTTAGAGTTTTTCGTATCGACTATAATTCGTTCACCCTGATTAATAAAAAGTGGGACTTCCAGTTCCAGACCGGAGGATGTCCGGGCTTTTTTGGTCCCCCCCTGGACTGTATTACCCCGCACACCGGGAGTAGTTTCGGCCACTGTCAATTCAACCTTGGCGGGGAGCGAAATCCCCAGAGGTTTTTCATCACAATATTGCAGCTGAAGTTCCATCTTTTCTTCTAAAAATTTAATCTTATCAGCAAGAGTATCGGGTGAAAGTTCAATCTGATCGTAAGTCTCCATATCCATGAAAACATAAAACTGATCGGAACTGTAGAGGAATTGAGCCGGACGTTTCTCGAGTATTGCCTGCTTGAAATCATCCTCTGGACCAAAGGTCATCCTCTGGACCTTCCCTGTTTCAAGATTCCTCAAACGGGTTCTAACAAAAGCGCCCCCTCGACCACGACGGGAATGCTCATAATCCAAAACTTGATGGAGAACCCCATCCAGATAGATTGCCATCCCAGAATTAAACTGTTTAGGTGTAACCATGAATTTACTCCTTTTCAAACCACAAGATCTAAATTTGATAGTGAAGATAAAAGTATATTAAAAAAATCCAGAAAATAGAACCTCTCCACCCCGCCAGGGGAAAAAGCAGTCAGACAGCGGGTTGTCTCAGGCCAGAAGCTCAGCCCCGGCCTCCGTTATATGAACCAGATGTTCAATCCGACCGCCGCCGACCCCTTCGAGATAGATACCGGGTTCTACCGTGATCACCATACCAACCTGCAGTTTATCTTTACTGTTTTCAACCAGCGAGGGTGGTTCATGTACCTCCATGCCGATGCCGTGGCCGGGGCCGTGCAAAATACCTTCTGGATAACCAGCCTCAGAGATTAAACGTTTCGCCTCAACAGCCAGATTAGCAACCGGCAGGCCCGGTTTCATCATCTTTATCAACTGTTCTGCTACCGCCTGCGACAGCTCATACAAACGCTCCACAGGAGGATTATGACCAGGAAAAAACTGCCGCGTCAAATCAGAACAATAACCTTCCAAACGGAGCCCCATATCGACCAGTACCGGCTCATTTAAAACCAATTTGCGGGCATCAGCCGAACCATGGGGCCAGGCGGTTTTACTGCCAAACAGGACCAGAGGATTAAAGGCCTGGCCATCGCCGCGACTTTCCAGTTCACGTCGAATTGCTTTATGCAGCTGTTTTTCGGTAATCCCTGGTTCTATCCAGCTTTCAACCAACTCAAATAATTGGCTTGTTTCCGACAACGCCTGTCTAATTAACTGAATT
>PWOD01000222.1 GCA_003557545.1 bacterium
TCCATATCCAGGCTGATGGTTTCCACGTGATGATCGGAAGAAAAGCTGATGTTTTCAGCATACAACTCCTCCCCTTCCCGGCTGATGGTCAGCCGGCTGGTCAGGCCCTCACTTTGCAGGGCCTCCACCTCTACCTCCACGGGGAACCGATTGCCCAGGTAGGTGACCTCATTGTGATTCACGTTTTTAAGGATGACATCCCGCCGGGGTACCGTATCCCCAAGGGCCATGGTATACACAGGGTATGGCACATGCGCCGAGGCATACAAAGGATTGACTCCGCGGTTATAAATGCCGTCTCCGGCCATTATGACCGCACCAATGTTCCTGTTGCTGTACCGAGCGTCAATCTCCCTGAACACCTCCGCCATGTTGGTTTCCCGGTCCGAAAAGTCAATATGCTCCCTTTCGGCAAATGCTTCCCCATAGGTATAGCTTCGCACGTTATGCGCATCAGCCATATCATCAAGAAAACCTTGTTTGGCAGGGAGGTAGTGTTCCTGGTACCACGTGGAGTCTTCTGCAAAAAGCAGGGAGGCAGAGTTATCCTGCAAAAAAAGCAGCAAGGGCTCTTCCAAATGCCGGGTGCTTCTTTCCACGAGAGGCGCAAGCAGGAGCAATGCCAGTATCGTCACGCTGAGAAAACGAAAAATGGCCAGCAGGTGTTTCCACAACGGTTTGAAGTCAGATGCGCTGTTCCTGTAATACAGTATACCGCTGTACAACAAGCCGCATAAAATGCAGAACATGATCAGCCAGGCGGGATAGTCGAATAATATGTTGAAATGCATAGGTTTCTAAAAATAACAATTTTTCTTGCCCCCAGCCATGCAATGGGCATGCAACGGGGTGCCAAAACGGGCACGAATATATGAAAAACAGGCCATCTACCTGTATAAACTAGGGAGATGGCCTGTTATTATCATTCCAGGGAATTATTTGTCCGAGGAGAGGTCTTCGTCGGTTTTCCCTCTGGATGTGCCAGGTTTGCTGATCTGTTCCCTCATGGAGGTATCAGATTGGATGTTCTTCATGCGGTAATAATCCATGATTCCGAGATTTCCGCTGCGGAAGGCTTCGGAGATCGCCTTGGGGATCTCGGCCTCTTCCTGGATCACTTTGGCACGAGCCTCCTGGGCCTTGGCTTTCATCTCCTGCTCGGCAGCAACTGCCATGGCGCGGCGCTCCTCTGCCTTGGCCTGGGCAATGTTCTTGTCGGCATTGGCCTGGTCGATCTGCAGCATCGCACCGATGTTTTTACCCACGTCGATGTCAGCGATGTCAATCGACAAGATCTCATAGGCAGTACCTGAGTCGAGTCCCTTGGACAACACCACTTTGGAGATGCTGTCGGGGTTTTCCAGCACCTGTTTATGGTGCTGTGCCGAACCAATCGAGGTCACAATCCCCTCACCTACCCTGGCGAGGATGGTTTCCTCACCGGCTCCACCCACAAGCTGCTTGATGTTGGCACGAAGTGTTACACGGGCCTTGGCTACGAGCTGGATACCATCTTTTGCGACGGCTGCCACAGGTGGGGTGTTGATCACCTTGGGTTTCACCGACATCTGGACCGCCTCCAATACATCACGACCAGCCAGGTCGATAGCGGTGGCGGTTTTGAAGTCGAGGGGAATGTTGGCTTTGTCCGCGCTGATGAGCGCATTAACCACCGCCTTCACCCGTCCTCCTGCCAGGTAGTGTGCTTCCAAATCATTCCTGTTCAGGGTAAGTCCGGCCTTGGTGGCAGAGATCAGGTTGTTGACGATCACTGCCGGCGGGATCTTACGCCAGCGCATCAGCACAAGCTGAAGCAGGCTGATACGGACACCGGACACCAGGGCGGAAAACCACAGCGCCACTGGGATAAAGTAAAAAATGATCCACAAACCCACTATACTTACAAGGGCTATGGCAACAATTACGGCAATTTGTGATTCCATGTGTTATTCTTCTTTAGATTTGACAATAATTTTATTTCCTTCTACTTTAACGACTTCAATGGGGGTATTTTCGGGAATGAGGTTGTCTTTTGAACTCACTTCGTAATACTCCTCTTTGATCAGTGCCTTGCCCATGGGGTTCAGTCGTGTGATGGAGATGCCTTCATCGCCTTTAGCTACTTTGTCGGCGTCTATCACATTCACCCTGCCTGAGAGCGTAGAGCTGTGCATGGCTTTTTTCCATGTTTTGGAACGCAGGGCAATGCCAATTGAAACCATGCTGACCAGGAGCGTAAGCAGGATGGTGACCACACCTGTTTCCGTGCCGTAATTATTGAACGAGATGACATTGCCGGCAACAACCAAGGCAACGCCAAGCAGGCCAACAACGGTAGCTCCCGGCACGACCAGGATCTCCAGCAGCAGGAAAACAATTCCCGCCAAAATCAAGCTTACAACAATCAACCATACCATTTAATGAACAATCTTAATGATGAAACAACAAATACCTGCAAGGGTTCAACCAGGACGCCAATAAAGACATGGTTGCAGCCTTTAGGGGTTGAAATATTGCATGGCTTCAGGTAAATATTCCCTTGCAGCCTTTATTCTGTCGGCATTGGTGGGATGCGTACTTAAAAATGCTGGAGGACCAGCCCCACCTGAGTACTGCAGCATCCGCTCCCAAAAATCAATGGTGTGTTCAGGATGATAACCGGCCATGGCCATGAAGGTCATGCCCAGCGCATCTGCCTCATATTCGTGCTGGCGACTGTAGGCCAAGCTTCCGAGAGTGCCTCCGGCACCGTATGCCAGCATAAAGATATCACGGGTTTTTTGTGGCTGCTCCCTCAGGGCCACATCCA
>PWOD01000203.1 GCA_003557545.1 bacterium
TCCCACCTCCTTTTCTAGTAACTCCTTAACCTCTTTAATCGCATCCTGATACCCTCTCAAATAGTCACCGCTCATCCCATCGTGTTTCATCCACCATTCGGTGACAAGGCCAATCAACACTTCAGCAGGGGCTTCAATCACGCTGTAGTGATGCGGATGGGGTTGCTCAAGTCGAACCCACCATTTATCCCTGCGCTGCTTGCTCTCCAATGTTAAATTCTCCCGTACTAATAACATCGACAAAAACCTCCTTTTCAATATCCTCTTGAGTTTCTTTAAGCACCTTGCAGACTATTCCTAATTCCTTAGCAACTTCCTTAACTTTGCCAGTCCGTGCCCATAGAAGTCTTTTCATTCGGGACACTCCCTCCTATACTAATTTATTATTAATCTATTTCGCAATAGACTACTGAATAAAAAAAATTAGCCTGTCCACTTTCCGTGGCTCGGAAACTCGTTGTCCGCCCACCAGCGGAGAAAATCCTTTGAGCTGATTATAATTTTCTGTCCCTTTGGATTTCTGCTCAACCTTTTTGCAATTTCCCTTCGCCTGGTGTCGCCGAATTGAGGAGTTAGTCTCCTGAATCTACGGTAGTCGATCAGCGCTGGCAACTCTTCTCCCCCCATTTCCCGCCACATTAAATATAGTTCTCCGAGTTCAGTTTTGTTCATATTCCCACCTCCTTGTTGTTGTTGGCGGGAGCCGAAACCCCCGCCGTGTCGGTCGGTTACGATTGACGGATAGTTGTTTCAATATTAATGCCATAAATTATACCAAACTTTAAAGCTCCTCTCACAAACTCGTAAACCTGCCCGTCAATCAAGTCCCTCAGTTTCTCCGATCCTTCGGCAGTGGCTGACACGGCGTCTATTAGCTCGTCTAATTGTTCGTCTCCGCTCTTGGTGTCGTAGTTGTCTAAAAACTCTCCCACCAGGTTGTCAATTAGTTGCTCCACCGAATCCCTCCCATTATGTATTATGAGTTTACTGTGTTAATTATAATCTACTTTTTATAGTATGTCAACCCTTTTTCTTAAAATTTATTATTTTTCAGTAGATTTTAGTTGACATAGTCTTATAAAAAAGTTACAATATATATATAAATATATTACGTTAACATATAGGAGGATTTCACGTGAACAAAAAAGGAGAGAAAATACGGAAGATTTTTGCTGAGAGGTTAGAGAACATCTTGGAAAAACGTGGGATACGCCAGATAGACCTTGCGTATACCCTGGACACGGACAAGAGAATTGTGAACAGATGGGTTAAGGCGGGGGCAATACCTAACATACATACACAGATAGACCTCGCCGATTATCTCAATGTGTCGTTAGACTATTTATTGGGCCGAACCAACGTGCAGACGTTGGCTAATCCTCAGCGAGAGGAGCTGCTCGCAAAAGCCCTCAACGACCTGGAATTGCGAAAAATCTGCGAGGAGGCTCAGCACCTGAGCAGCCAACGGAGGAAGGATGCTCTGGCCATAATAAGAGCGTGGAGGGCCACAAACGATGCCGATCCGCAAGAGGGGTGATAAGTGGCAGGCGTATGTCAGCAAAAGAGTAAGAGGGAAGAAGCGGACCCGGAGTAAAACCTGCAATACCGAGGCGGAGGCACGGATTGCGGAAGCGGAATTGAGGCTACAACTCCGGGGCTGGGAGGGAGAAACCTGCCCTCCGCTAGATTACATCTACAGCGAATGGAAACAGGAATACGAAATTAAAGTTGGTGTAGAAACATTTAACTGTGTTACGGGAATTCTGGAAAAGTGGGTCCTGCCTGAATTGGGAGGGGTCCCGGCTGACAAGATTAGACGGAAGGACATCAGGAGTTTACTGGTTGCTATGGGGAGAAAAGGTGTTTCACGGGAACACATACGCAACCTCAAGAGTTACGCCAAGCAGGTATTTGAGTATGCCATAGAAGTAGAATACCTCGAGAATAATCCTACAGTTGGAATTAAAATTGACTTTGGGAAAACTAAAAAAGAAGTCCGCTCTCTCACACAGGAGGAAATAAACAGGATAAATAACGGACCTGATACTTATGTAAGAGACGCCGCACTAATATCGCTCAATACAGGCTTGCGGGTAGCGGAAGTAGCAGGGTTAACAGAGGATTGCGTACACAAGGATTATATTGAGGTCAGACAGCAGGCGACGGGGCGGCGAAGGGACACTCTGCGAATAGAGCCAACCACCAAAACCCCCGCAGGTGTCAGAGTTGTTCCGCTGACCCAACAAGCAAAAAAACTATTCCGTTACCTGCTGACGCAGAAAAAAGAAAAATGGTTGGCGTTAGGTGTGCGTAGCCCTCTGCTAATCCTCAAAGGCGAAGGCGAAGGGTGCACACCAGGAGGGTTGTCTACCGCCTACAGGAGCTTCGCAAAAAGAATAGGAGTGCCAACACGGTTTCACCTGCTGAGGCATACCTACGCCACAGAGTTATATAGGAAAGGATTAGACGGAAAACTCAGATCACAAATATTGGGACACACCACCGCATCATTTACCGACGATAGGTATACTCACCCAGAGCCGAAAGATATACTCAAACAGTTTCACAATAGCGGGCTATAATGCCCGTTATTTTTTTTGGGTGCCAAGTGGGTGTCAAAAAGGCAAATTAGTCGCAATAAACGGCTTGAACACAGGTGTTATTCGCAAAACTCTGTAATACAATGCATATTATTGTTGCCTTTTTAAACAGTTGTAAAAATTATTAAAAATTGTTAAAACTCTGTAATATCACAGGGTTTTTGGGGTGGGAAATCCTCCCAGCAATAAAATTTAACACAGA